>DASUJA010000098.1:0-13492 GCA_036279515.1 Rhodocyclaceae bacterium
GAACAGGTGCAGGGTGGGGATGCCGCGGATGCCGAATTCGCCGGGGATCTTCTGGTTGTCGTCGATGTTGAGCTTGGCGACCTTCAGCTTGCCGGCGTATTCCTTGGCGATTTCGTCCAGGATGGGGGCGATCATCTTGCAGGGGCCGCACCATTCGGCCCAGTAGTCCACCAGGACGGGTACGGCGGAGTCCAGAACTTCGGCCTTGAAAGTAGCATCGGTAACGTGTTGGATGTGTTCGCTCATAGTGAGGAGTCCTCGGGGAAGTCCGGTAGTTGCCGAAGGCGCTGAGGATGAGATGGCCCAGGCGGCGGAAAGTTTTGAAGGAGTTTCAGCCCGATATGACCAAGGGTGACCAAGGTTTAAGGCTGAAAGGGTGGCGCTAGAGTATCAAAATTCACCGGAAGCGGGGATGCCTGTAGCGGTGGACGCCCGCTATTACTACAATAGACGTTTGCTAAGACCCCGCTTAGGACTGAATATGGCTTACGTAGTGACCGAATCCTGCATTCGCTGCAAGTACACGGATTGCGTGGATGTGTGTCCCGTGGATTGTTTCCGTGAAGGCCCCAACTTCCTGGCCATCGACCCGGACGAGTGCATCGATTGCACCCTGTGCGTGGCCGAGTGCCCGGCAGAGGCCATCTTTGCCGAAGACGACGTTCCTGCCGGTCAGGAACACTTCATCGCGCTCAATGCCGAGCTGTCCAAACAATGGCAGCCCATCATCGAGCGCAAAGAGCCCCTCCCCGACGCCGACCAGTGGGCGAAGGTGAAGGATAAGTTCGGAATGCTGGAACGCTGAACGGTATCGCCGCCATGAGAGGTGCAAGCATGCAAATCAGAGAAATTCTTGCGATCAAGGGGACTGTCCTCTACACCATCGCGCCGGACAAAACCTTGGACGTAGCCGTCGACGTCATGAGCGATCACGACGTGGGCTCCCTGGTCTGTTTCGAGGCCGGCCGCATGGTCGGCATGTTGACCTTCCGCGAAGTGCTCAAGGCCGTTCATGCGGGCCGTGCCAACTGGGAAGCCCTCAAGGTGGCCGACGTGATGGTGCGCGATCCCATCGTCGCCAGCCCCGAGATGGAAGTGTTCGAGCTTCGCCGGTTGATGGTGGATCACCACATGCGTTACCTGCCGGTGATGGACGGCACCTTGCTCATGGGCGTCATTTCCTTCCACGACGTGGCCAAGGCCGTGCTCGAAGAGCAGAGCTTCGAGAACCGTATGCTCAAGGCCTACATCCGCGATTGGCCCGAAGGCGAGACGGCTTCTTGAAGTCCAGGGCACCGCGCCCCGCGTCGCACGTTTCATCGGCTGCATCCAGGACTGCCCGGCGGGCAGTCCTTTCCTTTTGTCTTTTTCCCTGATCCTCCATGTCCGGCAATATTCTTGGCACCCTGTTTCGCGTTGCATCCTTTGGTGAATCTCATGGGCCGGCCATCGGCTGCGTTGTGGAAGGTTGCCCCCCCGGCCTGGAACTGAGCGAGGCCGACATCCAGGCCGAACTGGATCGCCGCAAACCCGGCACCTCCCGTCACGTGACCCAGCGTCGCGAGCCGGACACGGTGGAAATCCTCTCCGGCGTGTTCGAGGGCAAGACCACCGGCACGCCCATCGGCCTCTTGATCCGCAATCAGGATCAGCGCAGCAAGGACTACGGCAACATTGCCCAGAGCTTCCGTCCCGGCCACGCCGACTACACCTACTGGCAGAAGTACGGCATCCGCGATTACCGCGGCGGCGGTCGTTCCTCCGCCCGCGAAACTGCCGTCCGTGTGGCGGCTGGTGCCATTGCCCGCAAGTGGCTGCGCCAGCGTTATGGCGTGGAGATCCACGGCTGGATGAGCCAGTTGGGCACCATCGAAATTCCCTTCGTGGATCGGGCTGCCATCGGCGAAAACGCTTTCTTCGCCCCCAACGCCGCCATCGTGCCGGAGCTGGAGGCCTACATGGATGAGCTGCGCAAGGACGGCGATTCCATCGGCGCAAAGATTTCCGTGGTGGCCGAGAATGTGCCCGTGGGCTGGGGCGACCCGGTCTATGACCGTCTCGACGCCGACATCGCCTACGCCATGATGAGCATCAACGCCGTGAAGGGCGTGGAGATCGGCGCCGGCTTTGCTTCCGTGGCCCAGCGCGGCACGGTGCATGGGGACGAGATGACCCCGCAAGGCTTCGTCACCAACAACGCCGGCGGCATCCTGGGCGGCATTTCCACTGGTCAGGACATCACCGTCAATATGGCCATCAAGCCCACTTCCAGCATCCGCACACCGCGCCGGTCCATCGACCTGCAAGGCAACCCGGTGGAAGTGGAAACCCATGGCCGTCACGATCCCTGCGTCGGCATCCGCGCGACCCCGATTGCCGAGGCCATGCTGGCCCTGGTGCTGATGGATGCCGCTCTGCGCCACCGCGCCCAGTGCGGCGACGTGGTTTGCGATACGCCCAAGATTCCAGGGCGCGTCGCGTAGTTTGTAGTTGGTAGTTCGTAGTTGGTAGGTTTTGGGAGTTAGTTTTAATAACTAAGAAAAGGGGAAATACCATGAGCATCGAACATCACGATCTGCACCACGAGTTTCCTGAATTCAAGGACACCATTCATCAACTGAAGACCAGCAACAACCACTTCGCTCGCCTGTTCGACGAATACCACGTCACCACCGCCGGCGTGGAAAAGCTGGAAGGTGAAGGCGTGCCCGTCAGCGACACCACTTTCGACGCACTGAAGAAGAAGCGCCTGAAGCTGAAGGATGAGCTGTACTCCATCCTGCGCGCCAGCGCCGCCTAAGCCGCGAGTTCTCTGCTTCAAAACAAGCCGCCCGGGGCCTGACTCCGGGCGGCTTTGTAGTTTCTCTCCCTCCGTTTTCTTCCTCCATCTGATCGGCCTCGCCCTCCCTTGATATCCCTGCTGCGCTCCGCCGCGGGCCGCTTGGCCGGCTGGTACTTCTGCTACTTCGCTTTTCTCGGCGCCTTCGTCACCTACTTCGGCCTCTATCTTCAGGCGCGGGGTATGACGGCCTGGGAGATCGGCGTGCTGCTTTCCATCCACTCGGTGATGCGCATGGGAGCGCCCCTGTTCTGGGGCTGGTGGGCGGATCGCCACAACACACGGGCCGGGACAGTGCGGGCCACGGTGGCCGCCTGTGCAGTGATCTTCGTCGGGCTTTTTCTGGCGGACGGTTTCTGGAAGTTCTTCATCGTCCTCGCTCTGCTGTCCTTCTTCTGGACCGCCTCCTTGCCCCTGGTGGAAGCCCTGACCCTGGCCCATCTCCAGCACCGCATCGAACGCTACGGTCCGATTCGGCTCTGGGGTTCCATCGGTTTCATCCTCGCCGTCCAGGGCGTGGGCGCCATGCTGGATTGGGCGCCCATCGCAAGCCTGCTCTGGATCTGCCTTGCCATCCTCATCGCCACCAGTCTTGGCTCCCTGGCGCTACCGACGGTGCCCATGGCGGCGACCCACAAGCAGCAAGCCCGCTGGCGCGACGTGGTCGGCAAGCCCCAGGTAGCGGCGTTGCTTGGGGCCTGCTTCCTCATGTCCGTGGCCCATTCGCCGCTCTACGTCTTCTATTCCATCCATCTGGTGGATCACGGCTACAGCAAGACGGCCGTGGGCGCCCTCTGGGCCTTGGGCGTGGTGGCGGAAATCGGCGTGTTCATCGCCATGCCACGACTGCTCAAGGCCTGCTCCCTGCGCGTCGTGCTGGGCGTCAGCTTTGCCTTGGCGGTGCTGCGCTTCCTGCTGATCGGCTGGGGCGTGGATTTCGTCGCGGTGACGATCTTTGCCCAGTTGCTCCACGGCGCCACCTTCGGCGCTTGTCACGCGGGGGCCATGGCCGCGCTCAATCGCTGGTTCGCCGCCGAGCATCAAGGTCGTGCCCAGGCCCTCTACAGCAGCCTGTCCTTCGGCGGCGGCAGCGTCGCAGGCGGGGTGATTTCCGGCTACGTCTGGGATCACTGGGGCGCCGCGCCTACCTACAGCTTGGCGTCCCTATTCGCCCTGATCGGCACGGTGGTCGTTGTGCGCCGCCTGCGCGGCATTTAAGGACCCGACTACGCCTCGGCGCAGAGGCGATTCTTTCTGCCAGGCTGCCAAGCTCGCCCTTGCCTTGCGCTCCAAGGCAACGCTGCCCTGGGCCGAGCTGACCGCGATGGCGGTCTGAAAGCATTGGCGGGCAGTTGCCGAATCGCCCCGCATCTGGAAGCACATGCCTTGGAGACGCTGCAATTCCGCCAGAAGATGGAAGTCGTGCTTTTCCTTGGCCAATTGCAGCGCCTCTTCCACAACCTGCAAAGCTTCCTCGGCCTTGCCAAGATGCAGCAGAGTGTCGGCAAAGAGTGCGAGCAAGGATATCGTCGCCGCGCCGTAAACTTGGCGGATCACGTCGATGCTCTTCCGTACTGGCGCGATGGCTGCGGCATCGCCTAGCCTCACCGCCGCCCACGCCGAAGTCACGGCGAGGACATGATCGAAAACCAGATTGTTGCTGTCTATAGCCGCCTTGCGGCCCTCCTCGGCCAGACGCAAGGTTTCCTCAACATTACCTTCCCAACGCTGCAGGGTGGCGGCAAAAGTTAGCGCATAGGCCAGCGTCGAGGTGCTGTCGGCATGCTGGGCGAGCGCCAACGTATCCTGGCTTACGACGAAGGCTCGCTCCGTCTCACCTAGCAGCCATAGGGCCCAGGACAGGTACGAGTTGGCGGCGATCACCATAACGTGTCCGTAGGCGCTGCGTGTGAGCGCCTCGATGTCTTGGTCTTCCAGCGCGATGGATTGTTCGAGATGCTCACGTGCTTTGCCCATCTCTCCCGTCCAGAACAGGCTGACGCCCAAGGCGTGATGGGCTTGCAGCAAAAGCGGCCGGTCGTTCTCGCGTTCGGCGATGTCCATCAACAACTCGGCGATCTTCACACCCTCGTGATGGCCGACGTTGGCCCACGCCGTCTCCCAACGTCCCCACTGCAGTTGAAACACATCCCTGGCATCGCCGATCCCCTGCTCCAGCAGCACCGTGGCCCGGCGCAGCCGTTCCATCGAACTTTCCGCACCGAAACCCGTCGCCATCTGTTCCGCCCGCGACCAACTTGTCAGCAGATTGAACTCCTGCCGATCTCGTTCCTTGCTCGGGGGCAACATCGCCAATTGGCGCTCGCAAGCCGCGAAGTGCGACAGCGCCTCCTTGTAGGCAAAGCGGTCCACGGCATGGCGTCCCGCAAGCTGCCAGAAATGCACCGCCCTGGCCACGTCGCCGGCGGCACTCCAGTGTTGAGCCAGCACTTCGGGGCTGTTTGCGGCCACGTCGGGAAAATCGTCCTGCAACGCCTGAGCGATGCGGCGATGGGCGGATTGCCGGTCGGCCTTGGTCTGCGACTGGTAGGCCGCTTCCTGGATCAGCGCGTGCTTGAACTGGCGGCGGGTCTGCGACAACGGCAAGACCAGGCCCGCATCCTCCAGGCGGCCCAAGGCCCGGGCCAACAGGCCCGCGTCGAGCAACGCCACCTTGCGCAGCAACTCCTCGTCGAATTCACGCCCGATGGTGGCGGCAAGCTGCGCCACGGCTTTGGCCTTGCCCGTCGTCTCCAGGCGTGCCGCCAGCAGATCGTTCAGCGTCGCCGGAACGGTCGCGTGGTCGTCGGCGGACGCCGCCTTGGTCATCTCCTCGATAAACAGCGGCACGCCGTCTGACCGTTCCACGATCTGCGCCACCATTTCCGGCGGAAGGCGCCTGTTGATCGCCGCCACCATCTTTTTCGCATCGGTGCGGGACAAGGGCGAAAGGCGCTGCTGCCAATCGACCGCCCCGGGCCAGGGCGGATCGAATTCGGGACGGGCGGTGAGTACCGTGAGAATCGCCGCCTTGCGCTTCAGCGCCAAGAACCGCGAGATGAACTCCAGCGTGGACGGATCGACCCAATGCAAATCCTCCACCGCCAACAGCACCGGGTGTTGCGCGGACGCGGCCAGCAGTAAGTCCAGCAGCATGTCGATGATGCCTTCCTTTTGCTGTTGCGGCGTCAGTTCCGGCACCCGGTAAGGCGCGGCCACCGGCAGCGAGAGCAGCGAGGCCAGCAACGGCGCCGCATCCCGCGCCTTGGCTGGGTGCCAGGTTTCGAGATAGCGCACCAGCTTCGCGAATTTCTCCTCATGCGTATCGCCGTGATCCAGACCGAAGACCGCCTCCAGCATCGAAATCAGCGGATGAAACGGCGACTGGCTGAACTCCGGGAAACACCGCAGCTCGCGTATCGCATGGCCGCTCTGCCAGCCGCTCCTTCAGTGCGAGCAGCAGGCGCGATTTGCCCTTGCCCGGTTCGCCCAGCAACAGCGCCGTCCGGCGCTCGCCCTTCTCGGCGTCTTTCCAGAGGGATTCCAGACGATCGAGTAGCGCCTTGCGGCCGGTAAAGGCGGTTAAGCGGGGCGCCGCATCCAGGCGCGATTGCGCGCCGCTTTCCCGCACGGCCTGAAAAATTTCCAGCGGCTGCGCCACGCCCGGCAGCGGATGCTTTCCCAGGCTCGCGCAATCGAAATATCCCGCCACCAGCGCCAGCGTATCCGCGCTGATCGCCACCCCATTGGCGGCCGCATGCTGGCGCAAATGGATGGCGATTTTTGAAGTTTTTCCCACCACGTCCGGCATGGCCGGATCGCCGCCGGCGATGATCAAACCGCTATGCACCCCCACGTGGACGTCCACGCCGTCGCCGGCTGCCGCAGCCGCCAAGGCCGCCTGCACCGCGTGGCGAGCCGCATACTCGTCGGCCCGCGGATAGCCGAAATAAGCCAACAAGCTGCCGCCATGGGTCTGCACCATGTAGCCCGAAAACTGCCGGATGATCTCCATGCACCGGGCCTGGGGCGCACTCAACAGCGCCATCGCATCCTCCGGGTCCACCGTCTTTCCATGGCTCAACTCGCAATACAAGGCCGTCACCTGCCGCCGCTCCACGGGCAGCGGCGACAAGGAAGGCAAGGGCGCGGGCGGCGCCACCGTTTCGCGCCGGAACTCCCCGCGTCGAATGCGCTCCGCCAACGACTGGGTTTCCTTGCTGGGCCGCGCGCCCAATTCCGTCTCCAACACCTTCCGGCAGGTCTCGTACTGATGCAGGGCAGCGGCGTCCTGGCCGTTCAGCGCAAACAACTGCATGGCCCGGCGATAGGCGCACTCGTCCCAAGGCGAAAGCTCGATGTGGCGCAACGCAAAGCGCAGGGCCTGCCCCACGTTGCCTGCCCGCTCATGGCCGTTCGCCAACTGCTCCAGCAAGGCCAGCGCATGCTGGAGCAGACGTTCGCGCTGCCAGAGGAGCCAATCCTCGAACGCCGGGCAATCGGGCAAGGCCATCCCCGCCATGAACTCGCCCCGATACAGCGCAGCGCGGGATTCCAAATTCGCCAAATCGTCGGAGCAAGCGGCGGGCGCTGATGCGCCATTGCCCCCACTGCCGCCGTCGGCGGTGAACTACGCCACATCCAGCCAGGCCGTCTCCGCGCAGAAGCGAACGCTTTCCTTGTCGAGCGCCAGCAGGGGCGACTCATGCCGTTCGCGTAATTCCTTTTGCAGGTCCAGCAGCATCTGACGCAAACGATGGCGTCCGCGCGCAGGCGGCTGCTCCGGCCAGAACAACTCGGCCAGCGCCGCACGGCGGTGCTGCGTGCGGCGCTCCATGGCCAGATAAACCAGCAAAGCCTGGGATTTTCCCAAGCCTGAGCGCAAGAAAGCCAGGCCGTCCACGGTCGCCTCGAAGGGGCCCAGCAAAGAAAGAGAAAGTCGGATCACGGCGCTGTTTTTCCTTTGGGTTGCATCTGACGGTCGTCTGACGACCGCTCGTTAGTATGCCAGTCGGTTTCGCAATGGTAATCGAATAACCCATATTAATCAATATGTTATGAAATCATTTCATTCAATGGGAGGGCGTCGTGATTCGCACTGCGTCGCCGCAGCCCGACTGCAGCTATCGGCATCTCGAATCGTCGTTTTGGCGCCGTCGTTCCATCGCGAGCGGTGCGGCAACTCGTAAGCGGCCCTGCTGCCAGGGCGCTACGCCTTGCCTTTCTGACTCTCAACTCCTGACTCCCAACCTCATCACCCGCGTCTGGCTTGCCGCCAATTGGCAAAAAACTATTTAAGGAGCTTCCCGATGACCGTCCTTCGTAATCCCCTTCGTCCCTCGCGCCTGTCCCTCGCCCTGTTTTGGGCCTTTGCTGCTCCGCTGACAGCCGTGGCCCAGGATGGCATCACCGACCTGGGCGCGCTCAATAATGGCAACTATTCCCTGGCCTACGGCGTCAGTGCCGACGGTTCTGTGGTGGTGGGTTACGCCACCGACGGCGCGGCGGGCAATCCGGACCGCGCCTTCCGCTGGACCCAGGCCGGCGGCATGGTCAGCCTGGGCGCACTCAACGGCGGCATTTCTTCCTATGCCTACGGCGTCAGCGCCGACGGTTCGGTGGTGGTGGGTGTCGCCGCCGACGGCGCGGCGGGCAATTCGGACCGCGCCTTCCGCTGGACCCAGGCCGGCGGCATGGTCAGCCTGGGCGTGCTCAACAATGGCAGCTATTCCGGCGCCAATGGCGTCAGCGCCGACGGTACGGTGGTGGTGGGTTACGCCACAGACGGCTTGATGGGCAATGCACTGCTCGCCTTCCGCTGGACCCAGGCCGGCGGCATGGTCAGCCTGGGCGCACTCAACAATGGCAACTATTCCAGCGCCACCGGCGTCAGCGCCGACGGTTCGGTGGTGGTGGGTGTCGCCGCCGACGGCGCGGTGGGCGCGCATCGCGCCTTCCGCTGGACCCAGGCCGGCGGTATGGTGAGCCTGGGGGTCCTCAATGGAGGCAGTTATTCCAGAGCCAATGGCGTCAGTGCCGACGGTTCTGTGGTGGTGGGTTACGCCACCGACGGCGCGGCGGGCAATCCGGACCGCGCCTTCCGCTGGACCCAGGCCGGCGGCATGGTCAGCCTGGGGGTGCTGGGCGGCGGCAATTGGTCCGAAGCCAATGGCGTCAGCGCCGACGGCAAAGTGGTGGTGGGTCAAGCCGACGACAGCGGAGGGAGTCTTCTCGCCTTCCGCTGGACCGCCGGCACTCGGATGCAAACGGTCGAAGACTGGCTGCGTGCCGCCGGCGTTGCCGTGCCCGTCGACATCACCAGCTCAGCCAATGCCACCAACCGCGACGGCAGCGTGGTCGTCGGGGTCCTTCAAAACGGCTACGCCTTCATCGCCCGCGTGGCGTCTAGCGGTAGCGGCCTCGTCACCCTGGCCGACGTACAGAACAGCCTGATGGGCAGTGCCAGCGGCGGCCAGATGGCGCTGACCACGACCAATACCGTCATCAACGGCGCTCACAGCCGACCCTTGGCCCGCCGCGTCGCCGCCGGAGAGAACACCTTCTGGCTCGCCGGCGACTGGGGCACCGACGACCATGGCACGCGCAACGGCAACCTGGGCCTTGCCGAATTCGGCCTGGGCCGCAACTTCGGCCCCGTGCAGGTGAACGTTTCGCTGGGCCAGACCTGGGCCAAGCAGCACCAAGTGTTGAACGGCAGCACCACGACCGAAGGCACCTATCTGCTGGCCGAAGCCCTGGTCCCCGTGACCGGCAAACTCTGGGCCACGCTGGGCACCTACAGCCACATGGGCAGCGCCGACCTGAAGCGCGGCTACCTCAACGCCGGCCTGCAGGACTACTCCCGCGCCAGCCCCGACACCCAAACCTGGGGCCTGCGTGCCCGGCTCGATCTGGACCAGATCGCCCGCGTAGCCGACGTGGCTTTCTCTCCCTACGTAGACCTGACCTATAACGAATCGCGTCTCGCTGCCTACACCGAAACCGGCGGCGGCTTTGCTGCCCGCTTCGACAGCCGCAAAGACCAAACCACCAAACTGCGGATCGGCGCCCACGCCGATAAGTCTCTTGCCAACGGCATGAATCTCTTCGGCACCCTGGAAGCCGCCCACCGCTTCGAGGCGAGCGGCGCCCGTACCAGCGGTCAGGTTCTCGGCCTCTTCGGCTTCAACCTGCCGGGCCAGGCCAACAAGCAAGACTGGCTGCGCGCCGGCATCGGCGTGGAAGGCAAGCTGGGCGAGGGTAAGGCCTCGCTCTCCCTCAACGCCACCACCGAAGGCAGCGCCCCCAACGCCTGGCTGGCCGCCAGTTGGCAGAGGGCGTTTTAAGAATGCTCCCGATGAACGCGCCTCGTCACTCCCTTCGCTCCTCGCCCCGGTCCCTGGCCTTTGCCGGGGTGGGGGAGGCAATGGTCAAGGACGGCATCACCGATCTGGGCGTGCTGAACGGCGGCAACTATTCCCTTGCCTACGGCGTTAGCGCCGACGGTTCGGCGGTATTGGGCTGGGCCTTTGACGGCGCGGCAGACGGGGATCGCGGCGTCCGCTGGACTCAGGTAGATGGCCTGGTCAGCCTGGGCGTGCTCAACGGCGGTTTTTCTTCATACGCCAACGGCATTAGCGCCGACGGTTCGGTGGTGGTGGGCCAAGCCGACGACGGCGCGGCGGGTAATGGAGATCGCGCCGTTCGCTGGACTCAGGGCGGCAGCCCGGTCAGCCTGGGTCTGCTCAACGGCGGTACTTATTCCTATGCCACCGGCGTTAGTGCCGACGGTTCGGTGGTGGTGGGCCAAGCCGACGACGGCGCGGGCAATGGTCGCGCCTTCCGTTGGACTCAGGACGGCGGCTTGGTCAGCCTGGGCGTGCTGAACGGCGGCAGTTCTTCCATTGCCTACGGCGTCAGTGCCAACGGTTCGGTGGTGGTGGGCCAAGCCCGCGACGGCGCGGCGGGCGATCGGGATCGCGCCTTCCGCTGGACCCAGGCCGGCGGCATGGTGAGCCTGGGGCTGCTCAACGGCGGCACTTATTCCTATGCCTACGCCATCAGTGGCGACGGCAATGTGGTGGTGGGCAGTGCCACCGACGGTGATGGGAATTCACGCGCCTTCCGCTGGACCGCCGGCACCAAGATGCAGTCTGTCGAAGATTGGCTGCGCGCCGCTGGCGTCGCCGTTCCCCGCGACATCACCGATACAGCCTATGCCACCAACCGCGACGGCAGCGTGGTCGTCGGGCGGCTTCAAAGCGGCACTGCCTTTATCGCCCGTGCTTCGCCGACCGGCAGCGGTCTCGTCACTCTGGCCGACGTGCAGAGCGGTTTTCATGTTTGCGGAATAAATAGGGAGGTTGAATGAGTAGTGAAAATTTGCGCCAGCAGCTCCGCCGCGAGGTGTCTGAGTATCTCGCTGACCTCCGCATGTTCGGAGAGGCGCTTCAGCGAATCGAGGGATGGATTGCCCTAGGGGTGGTCCTGGCAGTCATGGCTGTATTTGCGGTGTGGTTCGTTTCCGGCCTCGGCTTCGATCACCTCAACAGTCTGGCTGGCTCTTTCCGTATTTGGCGTCCTCGCTTCTGCCGCCCTTTGGGGGATTTCTCCGCCCTTGTCTTCGTTTTGATCGCCATTGCGCTGATTTTCCTGTCGGCGATGGCGCTGGGCGAAATGATGTGCCTGCTGGATCGCGTGAAAAGGAAGCGGCCGGCCCAGGCGCAGTACGTGGCATGGCCCGTGGCTTTCATGCTGATCATTGCGGTGGCCGGCATTGTTTACGCAAACAGCGTTTGCTGAAAGGCGTTGATGGCGCGATTTTCGGGGCTTGTCGCGTAGGCGCATGGCGGCGCTCAATCGCTGGTTTAGCGCCGAGCTCCAGGGGCGCGCCCAGGCGCTCTACAGTAGTCTCTACTTCGGCGGCGGCAGCGTGGTGGGTGGGGGGGCGGTGGTGGCGCCAATGAAACATGCGCGCTCCCGCGTACACGTGATGCCGGCGTGTCTCGATGGGGCCTCGGGGAAATCGCCTTAACGCTTGTCCTGGCGCAGTGCGAGGGCCCGGCAAGCTGTGACATAATTGCCCGTTCACCTTGAAGGACACCGTTTTATGGCGAAAACCCTCTACGAGAAGCTTTGGGACAATCACGTCGTGCATACCGAGCCGGATGGCACGGCGCTGCTCTATATCGACCGTCATCTGGTTCATGAAGTGACCAGCCCCCAGGCGTTCGAGGGCCTGAAACTGGCGGACCGCAAGCCTTGGCGCGTGTCTTCCATCGTCGCCACCGCCGACCACAACACGCCGACGGACCATTGGGACGAGGGCATCAAGGACCCGGTTTCCCGTTTGCAGGTGGAAACTCTGGACGCCAATATCCGTGAAGTGGGCGCCCTGGCTTACTTCCCCTTCCGTGACGAGCGTCAAGGCATCGTGCACGTGGTCGGCCCCGAAAACGGCGCCACCCTGCCGGGTATGACCGTGGTCTGCGGCGACTCCCATACTTCCACCCACGGCGCTTTCGCCTGTCTGGCTCACGGCATCGGCACCTCCGAGGTCGAGCACGTGATGGCGACCCAGTGCCTGCTGCAAAAGAAATCCAAGACCCTGCTGATCCAGGTGAACGGCCAACTGGGCCGCGGCGTGTCCGCCAAGGACGTGGCGCTGGCCATCATCGGCAAGATCGGTACTGCCGGCGGTACCGGCTACGCTATCGAATTCGGCGGTTCCGCCATTCGCGGCTTGTCCATGGAAGGCCGCATGACCCTGTGCAACATGGCCATCGAAGCAGGCGCCCGCGCCGGCATGGTGGCCGTGGATCAGAACACCATCGATTACCTGAAGGATCGTCCCTTCTCTCCTCGCGGCGAAGTGTGGGATCGCGCCGTGGCCTACTGGCGCACCCTGGTATCCGACCCCGGCGCTCGCTTCGACGCTGTGGTGGAAATGGACGGCAGCCAGATTCAGCCGCAAGTCACCTGGGGCACCTCGCCGGAAATGGTGCTGTCCATCAACGACGCCGTGCCGGCGCCCGAAGATTTCACCGATCCGGTCAAGCGCGAAGGCGTGGCTCGCGCCCTGCAATACATGGGTCTGACGCCCCGCACGCCACTCAAGGCCGTGAAGATCGACAAGGTGTTCATCGGCTCCTGCACCAACTCCCGCATCGAAGACCTGCGCGTGGCCGCCGCTATCGCCAAGGGCCGCCGCAAGGCCGACAACGTGAAGCTGGTGCTGGTGGTGCCCGGTTCCGGTCTGGTCAAGCGCCAGGCGGAAGCCGAGGGCCTGGACAAGATCTTCCGTGCCGCCGGTTTCGAGTGGCGTGAGCCGGGCTGTTCCATGTGTCTGGCCATGAATGCCGACCGGCTGGAGCCGGGCGAGCGTTGCGCCTCCACCTCCAACCGCAACTTCGAGGGCCGTCAGGGCGCCGGTGGCCGTACCCACCTGGTGAGCCCCGCCATGGCCGCCGCCGCCGCCATTGCCGGTCATTTCGCCGACGTGCGCGATCTGACCCTGGCTTGAGCGGGCGTTCCTGAACACTGAAATAAGGCGAATACGAAATGCGTAAATTCACCGTCGTTGAGGGTTTGGTGGCGCCCATGGATCGGGCCAACGTCGATACCGACGCCATCATCCCCAAGCAATTCCTCAAG
>DASUJA010000099.1:0-18365 GCA_036279515.1 Rhodocyclaceae bacterium
CTTTGTCATGGGGGTTCTGCTCCAGATCGACGAGCTTGTTGTCCACTCCGGAGAGAAGATCCGTTGCCTCCACCAGGAAATCCTGGAGAAGGTCTTCCATGCCTTGAAAGTCGCTCATATGCGTTCCTCCTGTTTGGCCGCGGCCAAAGGGCTCAGAAGCCCAAACTTTCCAGTAAATCGTCCACCTGAGCTTGGGTGGTCACCACGTCGCTACGACCGTCAGTATTGATAACGGGGCCATTCAACAAACCGGATGGCGCTTCCGCTTTCTTCTGTGCAGGCATAGCTTCGATCAACACGTTCAGCAACTGGCCTTCCAGGCCCTGTGCCATTTCCACAACCTTCTTGATCACCTGACCCGTCAGATCCTGGAAGTCCTGCGCCATGACGATTTCCATCAACTGATCGTTGACGGACTTCACCTTGGCCTTGCTCTCACTGAAGTAGGCGCGCGTGTCGGCGGCGAGGCTCTTGAAATCATCTACCGACAGTTGGTTCGCGAACATCTTGTCCCAGCGAGCTTCCAGGCTCTCCATACGCGCGAGAAGATCATCTTGGATGGGCTTGGCAATATCAGTCGCATTCAAAACGCGACTAGCCGCCTGCTCAGTCATTTGGGCGATGTAGGTGAGACGCTGACGAGCATCGGGAATCTGGCGCGCCGTGTCCTCAATCACCTTGTCGTAACCGAGTTCCCGCAAGTTGTCATGCAACTGGCGGGCGAGCTGGCCGATGCGGTTGAAGACAGCTTCTTCCTGAGAAGCCGCCTCAACCGGCGCAGCGGCAGCTGACGGGGCAATCTCTTCTGCAACAGGGGCCGGACTAGACACGTCCGCGCTCACGCTGTCAAACAATGCTTGCAACTCAGCGCAGTCCCCCGAGGCGTCAGGCTCCGCCTGCACGATGGGCGCAGGCGCACTCGTGGCGGCGATGGTATCGAACAAAGCCTGGAGATCTTCGCTATCTCCGGATTCGTCAAATTTAACGGGCGTAACCATGATGATTCCTTAGAGGCCAGCCTTCTCAAAAATCTTGATCAGCTTTTCGTTCAGGGTTGCTGCAGTGAAAGGCTTCACGATATAGCCGGAGGCTCCAGCCTGTGCGGCAGCGATGATGTTTTCCTTCTTTGCTTCCGCCGTAATCATCAGAAAAGGCAAGCCCTTGAGCGCGGCATCCGCACGCACATTCTGCAAGAGAGTGAGGCCGTCCATGTTGGGCATATTCCAATCTGAGACGACAAAGTCGAAAGTGCCTGCCTTCAGCTTTTGCAGGGCGATGGCACCATCTTCCGCTTCTTCTACATTGGTGAACCCGAGTTCTTTGAGAAGGTTACGGACGATTCGGCGCATGGTCGAAAAATCGTCGACCACCAGGAACTTGATTTTGCTCGGATCCGTGGGCATTGCTTTCTCCAGGGTCAGTCTCTTTGAGATTTCATCAACAACGGACGCAAGGTGTCAGCCAGCGCGTCCGCATCAAATTTTGCTACGTAGGCATCCACGCCTACGACCTTGCCCATTGCCCGATTGGCTTCGGACGACAGGGACGAATGCATCACGACAGGCACGCCCTCAAAGCGACCATCGGACTTGATGTTCTTGGTCAGCACGTAGCCGTCCATTTCCGGCATTTCGGCATCAACCAGAATCAAATCCACTTCATCATGAATGCTGCGACCTGAATGCTGAATGGATGCAGCCATGGAAGACAGACGGGTCCAGGCTTCCATGCCGTTCTGTGCGTGCTTGTGTTTGACACCAAGCTTGTCGAGAACCTCAGCAATCTTCTTCCGAGCAACGCCGGAGTCATCCACGAAGAACACGTTCAACTCGTGGGCGTCGTGGATCGGATCGATCTGACCGACCAGCGCCTCACCAAAGGTATTGGCCATGATCTGCTCGACGTCCACGATGGACACGAGCTTGCCGTCGGCAAGTTCCGTAATGGCGGTGATATAGGCATGAGCGCCACTCGTCACAGACTCAGGAGCACGAACTTTGTCCCAGTCGACGCGGATGATGCGATCAACACTGTGCACCAGGAAGCCTAAGGTGCGCTTGCTGTATTCAGTGACCATCATGGACTGGCCCAATCCGGGAGGCGCATCGCCGAGTCCCATGGCACGAGACAGGGACACCACCGGAATGACATTTCCGCGAAGGCTGATCAGCCCTTCGACGCCCGCAGGCATATTGGGGGTTTTGGTGATGGAAGGCGTCTTGCTGACTTCCCTCACCTTGAATACGTTGATCCCGAAGGTTTCATGGGTTCCTAGTTCAAAGAGCAGGATCTCCATGCGGTTGGAGCCGGCGAGCTTCGTCCGGGCGTCCACGCTGTCCATCAGGTTTAGATTGTTTGCAGGAGCGATTTCATTACTCATGGAAGTCTCCGGTCAGATGGCGTCTTTGCTTGCAGCCGCACTCTGACGCAGGATTCGGGCGATGGTCTCGGCAAGGCGCTGGGGCTCGAACTTGGATACGTATTCATCCACGCCAACAGAGATACCCAGTTGCTGGTTGGACATGGATGAGAGAGACGAATGCATCAGCACGGGAACACCGGCAAAACGAGAGTCGGATTTGATGTGTTTGGTAAGGATGTAGCCGTCCATTTCGGGCATTTCCACGTCCGTCAGAACCAACTGAACCATATCGCGGACACGGCGCCCGGAATTTTCGGCATGGGCGGCAATCTTCTGCAATTCATCCCAGGCAACGCTGCCGTTAATCGCTCCAACAAATTTGACGCCCAGGGCGTTGAGGGTACGTTCGATCTGATTGCGTGCCACGGAAGAGTCATCCGCAAACACAACGGTGTAATCGTTGCGATCCAGCGGGGTAATGGCATTGAAGAGGAAATCGTCGTCGTACTTGGTGGTTTCAGCCAGTACCCGCTCCACGTCCAGCATCATCACGAGCCGGTTGTCGGCCAGTTCGGTAACGGCCGTCACGAGGCCGCCGAGGTTGCTGGTCAGCATTTCAGGGGGCACGCGCATCTGCGCCCAATCGAGGCGCAGGATGGTATCGACAGCCTCTACCAGGAAGCCCTGTGTGTGACCGGCGTATTCCGTGACGATCATGATGTCGCGGGGCGTCTCGGATTGCATACCGATGTACTGCGCCAAATCCACAACAGGCACTAGCGCTCCACGCAGACTCACCATGCCTTTGACGGAACTAGGCATGTCGGGCGCGGCGGTGATCGGCGGCGTACGCATTACTTCGCGCACCTTGAACACGTTAATCCCGAAAGTCTCCCTGCGCCCGGTTCGTCCATCGACGCCGAGGGAAAAGAGCAAAATTTCGAGCTTGTTCGTTCCCGCCAAACGGGTACGCGCATCAATATTTTTAAGCAATTCAGACATATTCGAGCCTTTCAACGAAAGCTGGCGAAGGCCAGCCCACGTGTGGGTCATTAATGTTACGCGATTTTATAAGCCCACTTTCCACCGACAGTTCTCGCACGGGAAAGGAGTCACTCTGCAAGCTTTGCGACGGGTGCATTTAAAGACAGCCGAACCCGAACTTCATTTCCCTCGTCATTGAACTCCAGCGACGAAGCCTCCGATTCCACCAAAGACAATCCCCTTCCAAAAGGAAGGACATTCATTTCACCGCTTGCCTGCTGCGAGCGAGCCAGACGATGGTCAAAGCCGGAGCCACTGTCGCGGCATGCAATCCAGAGACTCAGATTGCCCCCTCCCTGACTTTCCAGGGCCAGGGAAATGTCGATGCAACCTGTGGTCAGCGACATAAGACGCCTGGAGCGCTCGTCCAGATAGGTAGCCATCCCGTCGGGACCGCATTTCAACCGGGAGTCCAGCTGGAGCACTCCATGATCCAAAGCATTGTTGTAGAGCTCGGCGAGGATCAGGAACAAATTCCCGATTCGCGGCTGAATTGATTGGAACTGTTCCACCACACCCAACAGTAACGGAACGATGTCGATCTTGCGCATTTCCTCGGGGCCAATCGTTAGCGCAAGCTTCCAACGTTCATCTGTAGCGACGACTGGCGAGAGGAAGGGCCTCTGCTCCGACTTCACCGCTTGTGCATGTACTGGGGAGCAATCAATAACCACCAACATCTTGTCGTCGTTGCTTGGCAAAGCACGCAATGGATTTTTTTTGTCATTGCCCGACGCAATCAGGGACTCCAAGCGACCCACGGCATCGGCGTGCCACCCCTCTGCATCCAGGGCGCTCATCAGCCCCCCCGAGCACAACACCAACCGATCCCCAGCGTGCACAGACCACACCTCTGAATCAGCCTGGAAGCGGGATGAACTCGCAAGGCCCAACGACGAACGGGGTTCAGCGACGATGGGGACCAAGTTTCGCGAGGTGCGAAGGAGCAAGGGGGAAGGATTGTCCGAATGCCAAATGCGAGCTGCGCCCATCTGGAAATTAACGGAAACCAGCGTCGCCGTTAAGGGCAGCCCTTCTGGATGAATCCGTAAAAGCCTCTTATTCATTTCCAGGAGGATGGCTTCGATACCGAAGCCCTTTTCGCTCATTCGATAGAAAGGCGTAATGACGGGAAAAACATTCCAACCTCCCCGCACGGACATAACGTTCAACTCACCGGATGGTGTTCTGGCCGCAAGGAGGAGTTCGCCCTCGATAGCATCTGAGTTATCCACCCACCAGCGCAATGCCCCATCCTTCAAGCTGTGTGACGGAATGAATTGCTCCAGGGTTTTCCTCACCTGACGGTGATTGCTATCCAGACGAGTTTGAAGCGCCTCAGCTTTCTGCCGAACACTGCGATTTTCCGCCAACAGGCGAAGGCAAGCATCAAGGGTCGCAACGGGTACTACGGATGGCAGCACCAGCAAATCCGGCTGAGCCTCACATCGAATCTGATCGCCAAGCACCACGAGCGAAGGACGCCCGGCTTCCAGAGACAACCACAGCTCAATACATTTGTCCCCGGCTGCACCGGAAAACACGATTACGTCGGTTTCCTTCGGCACTTCGAGATCGCGCTCGAAATCATCAAACGAAAGGATCGCGAGCTTATGGCCGTACGCCCCCACACTTTTTTCGGGAACATCGTCAGATCCTGCTATCAGGAGAATATTCAGACTCATGGTCACAATCAAAAACAGAAGGGGCTGCTGCCTGCGTCAACGCAAACGCGTGAGCAGGCGGACTGGAATGTCAGCAAGAGGAGCTACCTCGTCCAATGCACCAGCCTCGGCTGCTGCGCGCGGCATCCCGTACACCACACAACTGTCCTTGTCCTGCCCAATGTTCCAAGCACCTGCTCGACGCATCGCTGCCATGCCGGCAGCGCCGTCACGCCCCATCCCCGTCAGGATCACTCCAATGGCGTTGGCACCGACGGTCTCAGCGACGGAATTAAACAAGGCATCCACCGCTGGGCGATGGCGATTGACCGGCTCGGCTTTGGAAAGCTCCGTCACATACCCGTTGCCGCGCCGGCGCAACAATAGATGGGAATGACCGGGCGCGAGGTAGGCGTGGCCGGGCTGAAGCACCTCCCCCCCTTGCGCCTCAATAACACGAAGCTTGGACAGGCTATCGAGACGCTGAGCGAAGGAAGGCGTAAAGGTTTCCGGCATGTGCTGAACCATGACAATGGGCGGCATGTTTGCTGGCAAAGCGGTGAGCACGGCCTTGATCGCCTCAGTCCCCCCGGTCGACGCGCCAATCGCAATAACCTTCTCCGTCAAGGCTCTAGCTGAGACGGACTGCGAAGACGTCGACGCACCGCTTGATTGGATACCCCCCGCCGCCGCCGAAGGCTGCACTTGCAGCCTATCCGGAACTGCATGGGCTGCTCGAATTTTTTCCAACAATTCCTCGCTATAGGCATGCAACGCAGTAGGAGAACCCGCCGAGGGCTTGGAAACGAAATCGACAGCGCCTAACTCCAGAGCCTGCAAAGTCACTTCCGAACCTTTCTCGGTCAACGATGAAACCATAATCACGGGCATGGGGCGTAAGCGCATCAGCCGGGAGAGAAACTCCAGGCCATCCATCTTGGGCATTTCCACATCCAAGGTCAAAACATCCGGATTCAGCGCTTTGATCATTTCCCTTGCCGTCAGCGGATCAGGAGCTGAACCAACCACCTTCATATCGGGCGCGGCGGCGATCACCTCGGTCAGCAGCGCCCGCATTACGGGGGAATCGTCAATGACAAGAACCTTGATGGGCACGAGTGAATTCACTTTACTTAGCAAACAGACCGGCATCGCCTGCAAGCGCCGCCTCGTTGAGACGTGCCGCATATTCCCGCTCACGTCGGGTCAGCGTGTCGTTATGAAGCCGGGCCAATTTCTTTACCAATACGCGGCCTGTGCCAGGAAAGAAATACACCTTGCGCGGGCAAGTCCCTAGCAGGTCTTTGGAAACCACCGGGATGCGCTCATCGGCAAGATATTCAAGCACGAAGGCTGCGTTACGTTTGCCCGTGGTGACACTGGAGGGCTCGGTGAGGAAACGGCAGCCGCCGAACACCTTCGCCTCAAGCCGATGGCGCCGAGCACCAAGCTTGAGCAGATGGTTAATCAAGAGCCGCATGGCATAGATTCCATAGCGACTAGGCACGGAAGGATTGCCACCCTCGGCCACCATGAAATGATTGAGGCCGCCAATGCCTTTTTCCCGATCACGAATACAGGTGGTCACACAAGAACCCAGTGCGGTAACCAGAACCATGTCGCCATCGGCCACGCAGTATTCACCGGGAAACACTTTGATGGTTTCGGCATCCAGGTGGCGATCGAAATAACGATTGCGGGCAAGGTGTTCCGTCTGGCTAAAAGCCAGCATCAAATGACTCCCCGCGGCCGCCTGGGTCGCTCGGCGTGTTCATACACCGTCTTGCCGAGAGAATGAAACAAATCGGCCGCATGAAGGAAGCTTTCCGAATGACCGGCGAATAGATAACCATCGTCCTGCATCAGCGGCTTGAACTTGGCAAGGATGGACTTCTGCGTCGGCTTGTCGAAATAGATCATCACATTGCGGCAGAACAACGCATCGAACTTGCCCTCCAGGTCGTAGCGAGGATTGAGCAGGTTGATGGGCCGGTAGGTGATAAGCGATCGCAGCTCAGGCCGAACGCGAACATAACCATCGCGCACGCCGGTGCCCTTCAAAAAATACTGCTGCAAGCGCTCCGCCGACAAGCGCTCTACCCGGTCCGCGCCATAGATGCCCTTGTTGGCCGTATCGAGCACATTGGTATCGATGTCGCTGGCAATGATCTCCACCGGCGGCGTCATCGTCTTGAAGACCTCGCACGCGGTAATCGCCAAGGAATATGGCTCCTCGCCGGTAGACGCCGCCGAACACCAAATGCGGTAGGGACGGCGCTGACACTCCTTCATGTGGTGCGCGAGAACTTCAAAGTGATGGGGCTCGCGGAAGAAATAGGTCAGGTTTGTCGTGAGGGAGTTGACGAAGGTTTGCCACTCTTCGCTCTCCCCCTTTTCGAGCTGCGACAGGTAGGCGGCAAATGAAGGCAGATTGAGCGCCCTCAGGCGCCGCACCAGACGGCTGTAAACCATGTCACGCTTGATCGGTGCGAGCGCGATGCCGGCGTGACTGTAAATCAGCGTGCGGACTCGCTCGAAGTCCGCGTCGGTGAATTCAAATTCCCTATCTGGCCGGGGAACGATGGCCATGCTCACGCCTTCCTCTGCACGATTGATGCAACCACCATAGTGGGCTTGACCGCTACTGTCAAAACTCCTCCCACTCGTCCTCGGCACTATCCAGATGCGCCGGCGGAAGCATCTTGGGAGCCGCTGCCCTAGGGGCATGCGCTGTCGAAGTCAGACGGGGCATCGGACGCTTGAGTGGGGAGCGGACTTCGTCCCCCAAGTGGAACGTACTCACGGCACTCACCAAACCGCGGGCTTGCTCTTCCAAGGACTCGGCCGCCGCCGCCGCCTGTTCCACTAACGCGGCATTCTGCTGAGTCACGCCATCCATCTGCCCCACGGCCTCGGCCACCTGTTCGATGCCGCTCGCTTGCTCGCGGCTGGCGTTAGCGATATCGGTCACCAGATTGGCGACGGTCTGGAAGGACTTCACCACTTCGTCCATGGTGGAACCTGCCTGACTCACCAGCTTGGCGCCGTCATCCACCTTATCCACGGATTCGGCGATGAGCGCCTTGATTTCCTTGGCGGCGGTGGCAGAGCGTTGCGCCAGATTGCGCACTTCGGTCGCCACCACGGCAAAGCCTCGGCCCTGCTCGCCGGCACGCGCAGCCTCAACCGCGGCATTGAGCGCGAGGATGTTGGTCTGGAAGGCGATGGAGTCGATGACGCTGATGATGTCGGCGATCTTGCGGGAGCTGTCTTGAATCTCGTCCATGGTGGAGACCACTTGCTTCACCACCTGACCGCCGCGAACCACAGCGTCGTTAGAGACTTTGGCGAGCTCGTTCGCTTGACGGGCGTTTTCGGCATTCTGTCTCACCGTCGCGTTCAGCTGCTCCATGGAGCTGGCGGTTTCTTCCAGGCTGCTCGCCTGCTCTTCGGTGCGTGCGGAAAGATCCTGATTGCCCGCTGCGATTTCCTGGGCGGCAGAGTTGATGGCCTGAGTCGCGTCCTTGATCTGACCCACCACTTCCTTGAGTCGCGCCAGGGTTGCGTTGGCATCGTCCTTCAGTTGGCCGAAAGTGCCGTGGTAGTCGCCTTCCATGACGTGGGTCAGATCGCCCTTCGCCATGTAATTGAGCACCGATGCCACATCGTTGAGGCCACGGGCACTGGTTTCCAGAAGCTGGTTCATGCCCACGGAAAGGGAAAGGAAGAAGCCGCTCTTGCCTGCGCTTTCCAGACGCTTGGAGAAATCGCCCTGAGCTGCGGCGAAGACGATGCTCTCCACTTCCTTCTCGACCAAAATCTCGGCGGTACGGTCCAGCCACTGAATCACGCGGCCCAGGTTCTGGCCCTTCTCGTTACGCACCGGCCCCAGGGTGACGCGCAGATTGCGACCGCCCAGAACGATATCCATCTGCTTGGTGCCATGCAGGGTCTCGGAGAACGTCTGGCGATCGTTGGTATCGCTGAAATACGCGGCCGGATCGCTGCCGATCATCTGATCGACGCGGAAACCAGGCACGTACTTGGCGATTTCGGGCGCCATCAGTTGCCACAGTTCCACCGCAGCGTCGTTCATGTAGATCAGCGCATTGTGTTCGTTGGATACGGCGACAGGCACGGTCACGTTGGTCAGACCGAATTTCACCCGGGTCATCTCGTCCGCTTGGCGCTTGGTTTCCGCCACTTCAAAACCAAGGCGATTCTGCATGGCTTCAAGGCCAAGCAGAACCGAGCCCACTTCGTCACGACGGGTGGTCTCCAGGTCGCTGTCGTACTTCCCTGCAGACAGGGCACGGAACGCAGGCAGGATGGCGCTCGTCAGTGGTTGCTGCACCAGCTTTTCAAACAACCGAGAGATAACGGCGAGAACCGCGAGCAAGGCCACCAGCGCCGAACCCCACAGCATGTAGCGGGCAGAGCGGGCGGCAGCGTCGATCTCATCCACGGAGGCTCCGCTCGCGATCATCCATTGCCAGTCGCCAACGGTGTCGAAGGCCACCAAACGCTCTTGTGCCAGCAGGCCGCCCGTTTCCGCATAGCGCAGCGTGCCTTGCTTGCGCGACAACATTTCCTTGGTGACTTCACGGCCATCGGCATCCTTGTCGGCCAGCGCGCTTGCGCCTTCCTTGGACGGGTGAATCACCAGCGTGCCTTGCTCCTTGCCAGGACGCGTATCCATCACATAGATGTAACCGGACTCGCCCACCTTGATGGACTGGACCGTTTGCTTCAAGGCAGCCAGTTCGCCGCTCATATCCACGCCGGTGAACATCGCGCCGATGATGTCGCCGCCCTGGCTGCGGATGGGACGGTAGGCGCCCGCGTAATCTTTGCCCGCGAATTTGACGCGGCCGGTGAAAATCTCGCCGGCGAGGAGCTTTGCGTAAGCGGGACTGTCCTTGGAGAAAGCCCCGTCGGCAACCCGATCACCCTGAGCGTTTTTGAGCGACGTGGTGACGGGGAGGAACTCCTCGCCCTTGCGCACCAACAGGCTCGCAACGCCGCGGGACGTTGCGGCGAAGTGATCCACTTCAGCCGTCCGACCGTTCATGACGGTCTTGCCGTACTTCAGGGACGGCAAGTCGCCGCTCTCCACCGAGAAACCTTCGGTGAAGTTGGCGGCAAAGCTCTCGCTCATGCGCGATGCATCCCGACCGAGGGACTTTGCCTGCATGTCCACAAGGGTTTTGACTTCCTTGACGCCCTGCTCAAGATTGGCGGCGCCTTGCGCAGTGAGATTGCGGCTCAGCTCCTGACTGATGAACCATGTGCTTCCGCCCAGGACGACGGCTGTAACCAAACCGGCGCCAATCATCATCTTGGCGGGCACGGACATATCCGCCGCACGCAACTTGAGTTGCGCCAGCGTGCTGGTGCCCACCACGCGACCGTCGCGAACAGCCAAGCCCTTGGCCTGCTTGTCCCGGAACAGACGATAGGCATTGTCCGCGGCGGCGATTGCACTACGATCCGCCTTGCGACGCACCGACATATAGCCGACGATCTGGGAGCCCTCGAACACGGGGGCCGCATGAGCTTCCACCCAGTAGAAGTCGCCGTTCTTGCAGCGATTCTTCACCATACCCACCCAGGCCCGTCCGTCCTTCAAGGCGTCCCACATGTCCTTAAATGCTTCCACCGGCATATCCGGGTGGCGCACGATGTTGTGAGACTGGCCGAGGAGCTCCGCCTCGGTGAAGCCGCTGATCTCGACGAAGTCCTTGTTGATGTACGTGATCTGTCCCTTGAGGTCGGTTTTCGACACGATCATCGAGTCGTCGCGGAGTTCGATTTCTTGCTGCGTGACGGGCAGATTGATTTTCATAATTTCCCTCGTATTCCGGTGGGGTTCTCGTTAGGGGCTTGTCTAGTTCAAAACCCGGAAGGGTTCGGCTATGGGTTTGGCTAAGTGGCGGCTTCGTCGAGCAAAGCCATTTCACTGGAGAGCATCAGGCGCGCAATATCCACCACGATCAACATGCGCTCATCCAGGGTTCCCAGACCGTTGATGTACTGAGTATCAACCGTGGCAGCGAACTCCGGCGCCGGGTGGATTTGATCGCGCTTCAGCCGAATCACGTCCGACACGCTATCCACTACGATGCCCACCACGCGACCGCCAATGTTGAGAATGATGACCACGGTGAAAGGCGTGTACTCGACCGTGCCCACGTTGAACTTGATACGCAGATCGACAATGGGAACGATGGTGCCGCGAAGATTGACCACGCCTTTGATGAAGGCCGGCGCGTTGGCAATAGTGGTCGGCGTTTCGTAGCCGCGGATCTCCTGCACCTTGAGGATATCGATGGCGTATTCCTCAGGGCCGAGGGTAAAGGTCAGAAACTCCTGCTCCTCGAAACCTTCGTCATTGCGCACGTCATGTGCCATGGAATCTCCTTGTTAAGCAGCCGCAGGCGCTGTTGAGCGGGCCATGGCGACCAGGGCCGCCACATCCAGAATCAAGGCCACGCGGCCGTCGCCCATGATGGTCGCGCCAGAAACGCCGGCGACCTTTCGATAGTTCGATTCGAGGCTCTTGATGACCACTTGGTGTTGCCCCACCAGGGCGTCCACCGACATGGCAGCCTTGATGCCGTCCGCCTCGATGACAACGACGATGCCCATATCCAGCTGAGTTTGGGCGTCGGGGATTTGGAAGACTTGATGCAGGGCCACCAAAGGCAAATATTCGTCCCGAACCTGGATGAGCTTTTCCAGGCCGGTCACGCTCTTGATCATGCTGCGGGAAACCTGCAGCGACTCGACCACGTAGCCGAGAGGAATGATGTAGGTCTCGCGCCCCACGGCGACCGACATGCCATCGAGGATGGCTAAGGTCAGGGGCAGACGCACGGTCATGCGGGTGCCGATGCCGGTGATGGAATCGATATCCACACGCCCGCCCATGGAGGCGATGTTGCGCTTCACTACGTCCATGCCGACGCCGCGCCCGGACACTTCAGTGACCTGATCCGCGGTGGAGAAGCCGGCTTCAAAGATCAATTGCCACACGTCGTAGTCGGACATACCGTCGCTGACTTGCAGGCCTCGTTCCTTGGCTTTGGAAAGAATCTTTTCCCGGTTCAATCCGGCGCCGTCGTCGCCGACTTCAATGACAATGCTTCCGCTCTGGTGGTAGGCCTTGAGGGTCACGGTACCCGTGGCGCTCTTGCCCTTGGCGGTGCGCACGTCCGGCAACTCGATGCCGTGATCCAAACTGTTGCGAATCAGGTGAGTGAGCGGGTCTGCAATGCGTTCGATCAGGCCGCGATCCAGCTCCGTGTGTTCGCCGATCAACTTGAGTTCCACTTGCTTACCCAACTTTTGGGAAAGCTCGCGGACCACGCGGGGGAAACGGGAGAACACGACGGAGATCGGCATCATGCGAATCGACATGACCGACTCTTGCAGGTCGCGGGTGTTTCGTTCCAGTTGGGCGAGGCCGGTATTCAGACGCTCTGCAACAACCGGGTCCAGGTTCGATGCGGACTGGGTCAGCATGGCCTGTGTGATGACCAGCTCGCCAATCAGGTTGATGAGTTGGTCCACTTTTTCGACACCGACGCGAATGGTGGAATCGAGCACGGACGTCGGTTTGGGCGCACCCGCCTTGGCAGACGCAGATGCGGGCTTTACGGGCGAAGCGGGAGAGGGAGAAATCTCCGGCGCAGACGCCTTCAGCGGAACAGGATCGATGAAGAAACCGAAGGCACCATCGGGATCGTCAGCCGAAGCGGCCGCCGACACTGCTGGCGACGCAGCCGCAATGTCGGGCACCGACGGCTCCGCGGCGGGCAAGGGCTCGAAAAATCCGTAGCTGTCATCCGACGCATCGTCGGTGAAAAAACCAAAGGCTCCGTCCGGGTCGTCTTGCGGGAAGGCACCGGGAACCGGCGCTGTGACTTCCGGAAAAATCGCGTCATCGAAGAAGCCGTAGGCCTCGTCGTCGTTTGCAGACGATGCAGCTTTTTCATTGATGGACAAGCTGTCGCTGCAAACCAAATACTCGAGCACGTCCCGAATTTCACTCACGGGGCTTGCCGTATCCAGTTCAAGCTCCCAGGGGTCGCTCAGGTTCTGGGAAGGGCGATGCAGCACCCGGACCGCGCCATACCGGGCCAGTTCGGCCAACAAGTTATCGCCGGCGAGGACGGCCATCGGCTCCAAGACAAAACGAAGTAAATAATGCCGGGACTCCGGTTCGAATTCCGATGTTGCGACAGAGGTGTGCTGGGGATTATCCGCAAGGACGGCCATGCTGGGCGCAGCCCGCGTATCGTCAGCCAACTGGCGAAGGGTTTCACAAATGGCAGCAGCGGCATCCGCATCGGCCTGACCTTCTCCTCGATGGGCAGACAGCATCCCTCTCAACACGTCGATAGAGGTCAGGAAGATGTCGATCATGCTGTTGCTAATCGACATTTCTCCCTTCCGTACCCGGTCGAGCAGGTTCTCGACGATGTGCGTCACGTCCGCCATGTCAGTGAACCCAAACGTTCCGGCCGAGCCCTTGATCGAATGGGCGGCACGGAAAATGGCATTCAACTCCTCAGCATCGGGCGCCCCCACGTCCAGCCCCAGCAATAGGGACTCCATGCTACCAAGATGCTCTGCGGCCTCCTCGAAGAAGACCTGATAGAACTGGCTCATGTCGATAGCCATGTTCTCCCTCTCTGGTCTGGGCCGTTTTTATTGTGTGGTTCGATTCGCCTCAGCCGATCAGCCGAGGACTTTTTTGACGACTTCGATCAACTTCTGCGGATCGAAAGGCTTAACCAGCCATCCGGTAGCTCCCGCTGCGCGCCCTTGTTGCTTCATGGTGTCGGAGGATTCAGTCGTCAGCATCAGAATCGGCGTGGTCTTGTATTGCTGCAAGCCGCGCAAGCTGCGAATTAGGGTCAGGCCATCCATGCGTGGCATGTTCTGGTCGGTAAGGACCAGATTGACGCTCTTGGACTTGGCCTTATCCAGGCCGTCTTGGCCATCGACTGCTTCGATCACTTCATAGCCACAGCTCTTTAGCGTGAAGGAAACCATTTGCCGTAGAGACGCGGAGTCATCAACTGCGAGGATCGTCTTTGTCATTAATTAGCTCCCGTAGGGTCAGAACAGTTCAACATCGCCGTGGGACATGGCGCTCTGCGAAACCGGATTGTGTGAGGTGGTCAATGCCAGATCAGCCAAGCTTTGCTTCATCCGGATGACTTCTTGTTGGAGAGAAATCGCTGCATCCCTGGTATCCCGCTTGTCGGCCTCTTGCCGCAGGGTTGAGGCAAGGTCGCCGAAATGTCGCACAACGTCGTCCAAGGCTGAAATTCGACTTTTTACGTGCCCTATCAATTGGGACACCATGTCTTGGAACTGCAACGCAGTTACCGCCCGTGCGACTTCCTGGGCCATGAGCTCAGCAGTTGTTGCCACCTCGGAGATAGCCTCCATACGCTGACGCCCTTGTTGCTCCATTAGTTGTATGACCCGTTCGACATGGGACTTGGAGTCCAGCGCGAAGGTCATGTCCTGACCGGCCATGCTTTGAATCGCATACTCGGTCTGTTCGACCGATACCTGCATAGCCTGCATGAGTTCGCCAATTTGCTGACTGAACTGGGTGGTCCGGGTAGAGAGGTCTCTCACCTCGTCGGCAACGACCGCAAAACCACGGCCCGCCTCGCCGGCGCGAGCGGCCTCAATGGCGGCATTGAGGGCGAGTAAGTTGGTTTGTTTGGCGATCCCGCCGATTTCCGACAGAAGGGAGCGCACATGCTGAGTGCGTTGAGAAATACCCTCCGTCAACTCGACGAGCTCCATTCCTACCTTGGAGTTGGAAACGATGCTGTCCACCACTTTTTGCATCACGTCCGAACTACTCGTCACGAACTCGTCGAACTGCGTTTGGGGCTGCTTATCTGCACCGTCGGTGGCTGCGGAAAGGACCAGTCTTCGTTGCGCCTCGCCTTGTTGATGCATGCCGTTGAAGCTTTGGGTCAGGGTTGCAATGGCATCGGCCAAAAGCGACTCCATGCGTCCTACTTCTTCCTGAATGAAGTCGTATTGCGTACGGAACTGCCCCATACACTCGGATAAAAGGCCGTCGAACTCGATCAGCAGACTAGCATTGCTCGCATGACGCAAATCATCCAACTCGGAAGGCGAGCAACCACGTCCGCCAGCGAGGGCTCTCGCCCCCAGGGCAACGAGCACGAAAATAGCGACGAGCCCCCAGGCATCGAGCCCGACCAAACCCAGCCACCATGTTGAAGCGCCCCCAGAAATAGCGCCCAACACCAAGGCATAGCCCCAGGCTGGGCCATTCTTATTCTGCATACTCCTCCCGTTGCGGCTTAAAACTGCCAATGGCAGTACGCGTTATCTGGACGGTGCGCTTTGAGTCGCCTGCTCGCCCTGCTGAGCAGCATCTCCATTGCCGACCTCCGCCACTTTGCCATCTCGCATGATGGCTTCTTCTGTACGCTTGTTCATGACGATGATGCTGATACGGCGATTAATGGGGTTGTATGCGTCATCCTTGTCGTAGAGCACCGTGGAGGCCAAGCCCACGACACGCATGATTTTGGATTCATCCATGCCTCCAGCGATGAGTTCCCGTCGTGATGCATTTGCCCGATTAGTGGAGAGTTCCCAGTTGCCAAAGCCCTTGTCGCCACCGGCATAAGGCGTTGCATCGGTATGCCCAGAAAGGGATACACGGTTCTCCACTTTATTTAGCGCTTTACCCATATCACGAAGAATCTGCCGCGTATAGGGTTTCAACTCAGAACTCGCCGAATCGAACATGGGGCGATTCTTTTCGTCCACGATCTGGATGCGCAGCCCCTCAGTGGTGAGGTCCAGCAGCATTTGGCTCTTGTACTGCCTAAGTTCAGGAGTGGAGTTGATCATCGCCTCCAAATCCAGCTTAAGTGATTCCAGCCTCTGCTTTTCCACTCTCTCGAAATCCGCCTTCAACGCTTGAAGATTCAGACTTCGCTTAGGCGCCTCAATATCGCCGCGCTTCACCTGCCCATGTGAACGGGTCAGATCTTCACCGCCTCCCTGAATGATCGATGATGAATCACCAGAACCCGTGCCGCCCGCCATAGCGACTTTGAGCGGCGTGGAAAAATAGTCGGCAATCCCCTTCAAATCCCCTTGGGTAGTGGAGCCAAGGAGCCACATCAAAAGGAAGAATGCCATCATCGCGGTCACAAAGTCCGCATAGGCAATTTTCCAAGCACCGCCATGGGCACCACCGCCACCCTTCTTGACCCGCTTGACGACAATTGGCTGCTGGGTATCGTCGCTCATGAGTGATGACTGCCAGAATTAACGTAGCCGAGACGAGCGGCGCTCATTTGCCTTTACGAGCCTTCAGATCGTCTTCCAGCTCACGGAAGCTCGGGCGATCAGTGGAATAGAGAACCTTCCGGCCGAACTCCACGGCAACTTGCGGCGCATAGCCATTCATGCTGGCCAACATCACCACCTTCATGCACTGATAAACCTTCGCTTCCTCATGAAGCTTGTGCTCCAGCGTGGATGCCAGAGGGCCAATGAAGCCATAAGAGAAAAGAATACCGAGAAAGGTCCCCACAAGCGCAGCGGCAATCAACTTACCCAACTCAGCAGGAGGAATACCCACAGATTCCATGGTGTGCACCACCCCCATCACCGCGGCCACGATACCGAATGCAGGTAGACCATCGGCCATTTTTGCGATGGCATGAATGGGCACTTCACCCTCATGATGGTGAGTCTCAATTTCGTTATCCATCAAGTTTTCGATTTCAAACGCATTGAGATTGCCACCGACCATCATGCGCAAATAATCGGTAAGAAACTCAAGCACATGGTGATCCGCCGTGATGGTCGGATACTTGGCAAAAATGGGACTACCTTCGGGAGCCTCGATATCGCCTTCGATCGACATCAAACCCTCTTTACGAACCTTGGAAAGAATTTCGTAAAGCATTGCCAACAAATCCATATACAGAGCTTTGTTCAGCGCCGAGCCTTTGAACACTTTCGGGATCGTGGCAAAGGTCGCCTTGACAACCTTGGGTGAGTTGGCAACAAAGAAAGCACCCAGGGTAGCGCCACAAATGGACAACAGCTCCGTCGGCTGAATCAAGGCATGAATGTGACCGCCCGCTAGAACAAAGCCCCCCAGCACGGCGCCAAGAATTACGACATAACCGACGATTACGAACATGCACCGCCTCCCCGCGGGGTTAATTAACGCTTAATAAGCCCGAATAATAGCGGCAATTCCCTCGATCAGCAGAAAGGGAGTACCCAAAAACAAAAACCCCGAAGGGATCGCCTTCGGGGTTGTGAGCTTACGCAAGCTTCGCGTGAGATTAGGACTATGTCGTCAACGCAGCAGCATTTGCTGCCTTGCGAGTTTTACCAGCGCGAGCCGGCATATGACACAGACCACAGACATAGCCCTTGGTCGGATCGAAGGCATGGGTCACAAACTCGCCGCCGCATTCTTTGCAGGTGGCCATTTGCAGCATATTGGCCTCAAAGAACCGAACCATGGTCCAAGCACGAGTCAGGGACAAGACGGTGTCCATGCTGCTGCGCTTCACCTGCTCCAAATACATGCGGTAAGCCTTGATGATCAACTCAAGACCAGTCAACTTGGTGTTCTTCTCAAAGAAACGGAAATAAGCCATGAACAGAGAGGCATGAATATTCGGCTGCCAAGTCATGAACCAATCGGTGGAGAACGGCAGCATGCCCTTAGGGGGGGACTCGCCGCGAACTTCCTTGTACAGCTTAAGCAGACGCTCGCGGGAAAGCTTGGTTTCAGCTTCGAGCAACTGCAACCGGGCACCGAGTTCGATCAACTCAATAGCCAGGCGAATATCCCGAGCTTCGAGAATGACGGACTTATTCCTCACAGCGGGCCTCACGCTACAGCTTCGACAGGTTTGCCTGCCGCCAAGATTGCGGCGTGAATATGGCCTACGCCACGGTCGCGCTCGTGATTGGAAAGCAGATCAAGGAGGAGGGTATCGTTGAAGCGGAAGCTGCAAAGCAGCATATCGGAGCCGGCCATCTTCAGCACTTGCCCCGGAGTCAGACGATCCAGGATATCTGCCACTTCTTCGCTGATGCCAAGCCGGAAAATTGCCGATGCGCGGTCGGCCCGAACCATGCTTTGGGCCAACATCATGTAGGCAAGATTAACTTCCTTGATGTCGTTGTAGGTATCTGCCGGGCTCATCGTGCACTCCTTGAAATTCAGCCCCTAAGTGATTGAGGCA
>DASUJA010000100.1:0-14373 GCA_036279515.1 Rhodocyclaceae bacterium
GAGGTGACTGATCGGCGCGCTGCGCGCGATATGAGCAGTGAGTGTGTTGTTCGACCTGAGCGATGAATGGCCTTCATCGCTTTTTTATTGTCGATTTTCTGGAGTTCTCATGCCCCGTTATTGGCTGATGAAAAGCGAACCTTCCGTGGTCGGGATCGACGACGTGCTGGCCATGCCCAACCAGACCGTGGATTGGTGGGGGGTACGCAACTACCAAGCGCGCAACTTCATGCGGGATCAGATGAGCGTGGGCGACAAGGTTTTCTTCTATCACTCGTCCTGCCCGGAGCCGGGCATCGCGGGCCTCGCCGAGGTGGCTACCAAGGCTTACCCTGACCGCACCCAGTTCGATCCCGATAGCCACTACTACGACCCCAAGTCCACGCCGGAGAATCCGCGCTGGATGAATGTGGATGTGCGCATCGTGAAGAAGACGCGACTCATCGGCCTTGCTGAACTGCGCGAGCATCCCGAGCTGGCGCACATGCGCGTGCTGCAAAAGGGCAATCGTCTGTCCATCACGCCGGTGGACCCTTCCGAGTGGAAGTTCATTACGGAGCACTTGGTTTGATGGAAGGTCTGATGGAAATCTTTCACGGCTGGTTTCTGGCCTACCTGGCCCTAGGCGCGACGGCGGGATTTTTCGCCGGCCTCCTCGGCATTGGCGGCGGCGGAATGATGGTGCCGGTGCTCGCCGTCGTTTTCAGCGCCCAGAGTCTTTCGGTCGATCACGTCATGCACCTAGCCTTGGGCACGTCCCTGGCGACCATCGTCTTCACGTCTCTTTCCAGCCTGCGCGCCCACCACGCCCACGGTGCCGTGGAATGGCGCATCGTGCGGGCCATTACGCCGGGCATCCTGGTCGGCACCTTTCTCGGCGCCCAGTTAGTGAGCCACGTATCCACGCGCTTTCTCGCCATGTTCTTCGTGGTCTTCATGGCCTATGTGTCGATCCAGATGATCGTGAATGCCAAACCGCAACCCTCGCGAGAGCTGCCGGGCAACGGCGGCATGTTCGGCGTCGGTGCGGTGATCGGTGGCCTATCGTCCTTGGTGGCCATCGGCGGCGGTTCCCTTTCCGTGCTCTTCATGACTTGGTGCAACGTGCCCATGCGCCGCGCTATCGGCACCTCGGCAGCAATTGGATTCCCCATCGCACTGACCGGAACGGTGGGCTACATGGTGAGCGGCTACGGCAGCGGCGGATTGCCGCCGGGCAGTGTGGGCTTCATCTATCTGCCGGTGTTGGCGGTGCTGGTGGTGGTGAGCATGATGACTGCGCCTTTGGGTGCCAAGCTCGCTCACCGTCTGCCGGTGGCGATCCTCAAGCGCGTCTTCGCCGCGGTGCTGATGTTGCTGTCGGCGAAGATGCTGCACAGCCTTATCTAGGCTGACGGCAGGACAACAATCCCCAGAAATAAAGCCCCAGGCCGGTAACCAAGCATCCGGCCATGCCGAGGGCGAGGTTCAAGGTGGAATCCCATAAGGCGGGGGCCAGGACACCGGCGGTGATCGCCATGCCTAGCGTTTGCCAAAAGGCTTGGCAACTGGCCGCCATGCCGCGACGTTCGGGAAACAGATCCAGGGCAACCAGTTGCAGCGTGGCGAAGGTGGTGAACAGCCCCGCCGAGTAGAGGCCCATGGGCAGCACCGCCCAGGGAAGCCGGGGCGCCATCAGTAGACTCATTCCCACATTGAGGAGGGCGGCGACCAACATGATGGCCGCGCCCAACACGATGGGGGTGCGGGGCGAGTGCTTGCCCGCCAGCTTGGACGACAGCACGTTGCCGCCCACCATGCCCGCGATGGTGGGTAGAAACAGCCAGGGGAAAGATTGAGGCGTGAGGCCCAGGTGGCGAATGATGAAAGCCGGCGACGACATCACGTAAATCATCATGCCCGACATCAGCACGGCGCTTGCTGCACTGAGCAGGAAGAAACGACCGTCGCCCAGCACCAGTCGATAGCCGCGCCACAGGGCCAGGGGATGCAGGCTATGGCGTTGTTCCTTGGGCAAGGTTTCTGGTAGCAGGAAAAAACAGGTCAAGCCGAGCACCAGCGCGTAGGCGGTAAGGAAGATGAAGATGGCGTGCCACTCGAACCAGATCAGCAGCCAGCCGCCAATCACTGGTGCCACGGCAGGCGCGGCGGAAAAGATTACCGTGATCAACGCCATCTGCTTGATGGCGTCCGTGCCCTGGAATCGGTCACGCACGATGGCGCGGCTCACCACGCCGCCCACGCCTCCCGCCAAGCCCTGCAGGGCGCGGCCTATCCAAAGCATTTCGATGCGATAGGCGAAAACGCAGAAGAGCGAGGCGGCGGCGTAGATACCCAGCCCTGCCAGGATCACCCGCCGCCGGCCGAGGGTGTCGGAGATGGCGCCGTGCCAAAGCATCATGGCGCAGAAGGTGAAGAAGTAGGCGCTCATGGTCTGCTGCACCTGCATGGGCGTGGCGTTCAACGCGAGGCTGATGGACGGGAACGCGGGCAGGTAGGTGTCCACCGAGAAGGGGCCGATGGCGGACAGGGCTGCGAGAAGGAAAGGCAGCAGGCGGGAGTTCAGTTCAAGCTTCATGGAGGCCGCGTCGGTATTGAATGGCCTCGGCCACATGAGGTCGTTCAACCCGTGCGGCACCGGCCAGATCGGCGATGCTGCGGGCTACCTTCAAAATGCGGTGATAGGCGCGAGCAGAAAGGTTGAGCCGCGCCATGGCTTGGGCCAGCAGGTCGGCGCCGGCTTCGTCAGGTGTGCAGTGAGCGTCGATGCCGTCGGGCGCTAGGCGGGCGTTCGACATGCCCTGGCGTTGCTGCTGTCTCTCCCGCGCCGCGCATACACGGGCCTGCACAGCGGCGGAGCTTTCGCCGCGGGCGGTGCTGCGTAGTTCTGTGTCGCTGACGGCGGGCACTTCGATCATCAGGTCAATGCGATCCAACAGCGGGCCGGAGAGGCGAGCGCGATAGCGGCTGACCTGATCCGGCGTGCAGCGACACTTGCCGCTGGGATGGCCCAGATAGCCGCAGGGACAGGGGTTCATGGCGGCTACCAATTGGAAGCGCGCAGGGAAATCGGCGCGTCGTGCTGCACGGGAAACGCAAATGGTGCCGCTCTCCAGGGGCTCGCGCAGGGCTTCCAAAACGCGGCGGTCGAACTCGGGAAGTTCGTCTAAAAAAAGCACGCCGCCATGGGCGAGCGAAATCTCACCGGGGCGAGGAATACTGCCTCCTCCTACTAAGGCCGCGCTGGATGCCGAATGGTGCGGTTGTCTGTAGGGGCGGCAGCCGAACGACGTGGGACGGAAGCTCCCAGCCAGGGAGTGCACCGCCGCCGACTCGAACGCCTCATCGTCGTCCATGGGCGGCAGCAAGCCGGGGAAGCGGCTCGCCAGCATGGACTTGCCGGTGCCAGGTGGGCCGCTCATCAATAAAGAATGCCCGCCGGCTGCCGCGACCTCGAGTGCGCGCTTGGCCTGAGCCTGGCCTTTGACCTCGGCCAAGTCGGGGTAGTCGGGCTGGCAGGAGATGATCGCTGGCACGACAGGCGACAACCGTTCATTGCCACACAGATGGGCAGCAACAGCGAGTAGGGTGGTCGCAGGAAGGATGGCGGCTTCGCGAGCCAATGCCGCCTCGGCTGCACTTTCCGGCGGCAACACTAGAGCGCGGTTTTTGTTGCGCGCCGCCAGACTCATGGCCAGGGCGCCGCGTACCGGGCGCAGTTCGCCGGAAAGGGATAGCTCTCCAGCGAATTCCAGCTCATCGACATTGCTCGCGGGGATCTGCCCCGAGGCGATCAGGATGCCCAGGGCGATGGGCAGATCGAAATGGCCAGCGCCCTTGGGCAGGTCAGCAGGGGCCAGGTTGACCGTGATTCTTTTTTGCGGGAATTCAAAGCGGCTGTTTTGAATGGCGGCCCGAACGCGATCTTTGGCTTCACGCACTTCGGCATCCGGCAAACCTACCAAAGTAAATGACGGTAGCCCGCTGGCGAGATGGACTTCCACAGCCACCGCCAAGGCATCCATGCCCGTCAGGCTGCGGCTGTGGAGTACCGCCAGGGACATTGTGGCGAGCCTGGGTTACTTCTTTTCCAACTCGGCAACCTTCGCTTCGAGCTGGGCGAGTTTTTCGTGGGTGCGGGCCAGGACTTCGCGCTGGATTTCAAATTCCTCGCGGGTCACCAGATCCAGCCGATTGAAAAGGCCGCCGAGGGCCGCCTTCACATTCTTCTCGATATCGGCGGCGGGGCCGGCGGCCATCAACTGGCTCAAACGGCTGCTGGCTTCATCCAAAAACTTGCTGGGATTCATGGGGATATCCTGTCTATTTCCTGTCAATTCAGGGGGTTGAGTCTAGCATGGGTGGTGTGGCCAGTCGCTCAGTCAAAGCGGTGCGCCACACTGGTGCGCCAGTCGGGCGACACGTCCAAACTGGTGCATTACCATCGCCCCTTGCTGCGCATCGAAAGCCGTTGGCACGCGTAACTTCTTGTAAACGCGGCAAATTCCCCCGCTGGCACAGTCCCTGCAATATGTCCCGTGTCGTTTTTACTCACTTGGAGATGCAAATAATGAAAAAGACCCTTCTGTCCGCCGCAGTCGCTGCCGCCCTGGCCGTGCCCGCTGTATCCGCTTTCGCTGAAGATGCTCCTCCCGCTTCCCCCTTGTCCTTCAATGTGGGCGTGGTTTCCGACTACATCTTCCGCGGCATCAGCCAGACCGCCCATGCCCCCGCCCTGCAAGGCGGCATCGACTACGCGTTCTCCAGCGGTTTCTACGTGGGCACCTGGGCTTCCAACGTGAAGTGGGTTGAAGGTTGGCAAGGCTCCGGTTCCACTGAAGTGGACGTGTATGGCGGCTATCGTGGTGCGTTTGCTAACCCCGACTTTACCTACGACATCGGCACCATTTATTACACCTATCCCAGCCACGGCAAAACCAACTTGGGCTTGGCTAACCCCACCACTCAAGAGCTGTATGCCTCCATCGGTTACAAGTGGGTGAGCGCCAAGTATTCCTACGTGAATTCCAGCCACTTCGTGGGTTGGTACGGCGGCTCTAATCTTGATAAGGACACCCGTGGTTCCGATTACCTGGAACTGAACGCCAACTACGACATGGGCGACGGCTGGACGCTGATCGGTCACGTGGGTCACCAGAAGGTTAAGGATTCCGTCACTACGACCCTTGCGCACGACGCTTCTTACACTGATTGGAAACTGGGTGTAACCAAGGATGTGGGTTTTGGTGTCGTTGGTCTGGCTTACTCCGATACGAATGCCAAGGGTTCCTGCGGCAGCACTTTGCCTACTACCGGCGCGTCTTCCTACTGCTTCCCCAGCAATTACCTCGGGGGCACCAATTGGAGTAACTACAAAGACGTTGCCAAGGGCGTGTGGGCCGCTTCCTTCCTGAAGACCTTCTAATTTCGTAAGACCTCCCCGCCGGTTGCTGGTCCGGGGCCGGCGGGGAATCCTGGTTCAACGCGACATCATTCCAAGGAAAAAATCATGAAACTGGTAACTGCAATCATCAAGCCGTTCAAGCTTGACGAAGTGCGGGAAGCCTTGGCCGCCGTGGGCGTGCAGGGCATCACCGTCACCGAGGTCAAGGGCTTTGGTCGGCAAAAGGGCCACACCGAGCTTTATCGTGGCGCTGAATACGTGGTCGATTTCCTGCCCAAGGTCAAGGTGGAAGCCGCTGTTCGCGACGACATCCTGGACCAGGTGATCGAGGCCGTCGAGAAGTCCGCCAGCACCGGCAAGATCGGCGACGGCAAGATCTTCGTCTTCGACGTGGAACAGGTCATCCGCATTCGCACCGGCGAGACCGGCGAAGAAGCTCTCTAATCTCGACGAGGAACGACCCCATGAAAAAGTTTCTACTCTCCCTGCTGATGGCTGCCGCCGTCGGCTTGACGAGCACCGCCTGGGCTGAAGACAAGCCCGCCGATGCTGCTCCCGCTGCCACTGCGCCTGCTGCTGCTCCTGCCGCCGCCGCACCGGCTGCTCCTGCCGCGGCCCCCGCTGCTGCCGACGCCGCGCCCGCTGCCGCTCCCGTTGTACCCAACAAGGGCGACACCGCCTGGATGCTGGTTTCCACGGCCTTCGTCATCCTGATGTCCATCCCCGGCCTGGCCCTGTTCTACGGTGGCTTGGTGCGCAGCAAAAACATGCTGTCGGTGCTGATGCAAGTGTTCGTCATCTTCTCGTTGATCAGCGTTCTGTGGGCCATCTACGGCTACAGCATCGCCTTCAGCGAAGGCAACGCTTTCTTCGGTAATCTGGACAAGCTGTTCCTGAAGGGCATCACGCCTGACTCCGTGGCCGCTACCTTCTCCAAGGGCGTGGCGATTCCTGAGTTGGTGTACGTGGCCTTCCAGGGCGCCTTCGCTGCCATCACCGTGGGTCTGATCGTCGGCTCCTTCGCTGAACGCATCAAGTTCTCCGCCGTGCTGCTGTTCGGCGTTATCTGGTTCACCTTCTCCTACCTGCCCATCGCTCACATGGTCTGGTTCTGGGCGGGTCCGGACGGCTATGTCTCCGCTGAGGCTGCCGACAAGCTGAATGCCACCGCTGGCTGGCTGTTCCAGAAAGGTGCTCTCGACTTCGCGGGCGGTACCGTGGTGCATATCGACGCCGCTGTTGCCGGCATCGTCGGTGCCTTCCTGGTCGGCAAGCGTATCGGCTTCGGCAAGGATTCCATGGCTCCCCACTCCCTGACCATGACCATGATCGGCGCCTCCCTGCTGTGGTTCGGCTGGTTCGGCTTCAACGCCGGTTCCGCACTGGAAGCCAACGGCTCTGCCGCTCTGGCCTTCGTGAATACCTGGCTGGCTACCGCTGCTGCGGCCCTGTCCTGGATGTTCGTGGAATGGATGATGAAGGGTAAGCCCTCCATGCTGGGTGCCGCTTCCGGCGCCGTGGCTGGTCTGGTTGCCATCACTCCCGCTTGTGGCTTCGTCGGCGTAGGCGGTGCCCTGGTGATCGGTCTGCTGGCTGGTGTGGTCTGCCTGTGGGGCGTCAATGGCCTCAAGAAGCTGCTGGGCGCTGACGATTCCCTCGACGTGTTCGGCGTCCATGGCGTCGGCGGTATCATGGGTTCCATCCTGACCGGCGTGTTCGCCGCGCCCAGCCTGGGCGGCACCGGCATCTACGACTACGTGGCCAACAAGGTTGCCGATAGCTACTCCATCGTCGATCAAGTCATCATCCAAGCCACTGGCGTGGGCGTGACCATCGTGTGGTCCGGTGTGGTTGCCTTCATCGCCTACAAACTGGTTGATCTGGTGATCGGTCTGCGTGTTCCCGAAGACGAAGAACGCGAAGGTCTGGACATCACCTCCCACGGCGAATCCGCTTACCACCAGTAAGCTGTTCTCCTAGTGCGCCTCGCGAGGGGCGCAGAAAAGACAAAGGGCACTTTCGAGTGCCCTTTGTCTTTTGCAGTGTGGTGAATGTGAAGTCGCGGGTGCCGTTCGCTCTACCGTAGCCGCATTCTCGGATTCGATTTCATTGCATCCGAACAACCGGCAGCCCTTGATGCTTGGCGGACGAAAGAGATGCCCTGCACGACGACCAGCGGAAGCTACGTTCTTGCTAGCCCCTAGCCCCTAGCCCCTAGCCCCTAGCCCCTAGCCTCAGCCTCAGCAAATTGCCCGCATATAAACGATGCCGGCTACGCAGACGACCAGCAATAAGGCCGCAGGCCAAGCGACTTGCCGGGGTTGCGCAGGCAGGCCCTTATTCACCCTGTCCAGTAAACGCATCATTTCGCCCAATGACACGACCGCCAGAAGTCCCATGACCATGGCGTCGAGCACGATAATCATGGCCGGGATGTCATCCAATGGTTTGCAGAGCCGGGGACGCCAGACGTTGAAAGCGCCTGCCATGCTATTGAGCCGATCAAAGCCGAGGCCGGTGATGAACCACACCACCGACATCGCAATCACGGCCAGGATCAGTGCCAGCGTGATCCAACCTTCAATGCGTTGCAGCGCGTCGCCGATGTTGCGGAAATCGGCTGAGTATTCCCGTAACTCCCTGCGTAGCTGCTTGCGAAAACTTTCCCAGTTCATTAGCGGAACACCACGGTTTTGCTGCCATGAACCAGCACCCGATCTTCCAGGTGATAGCGCAGGCCGCGGGCCAATACGGTTTTTTCGATGTCCTTGCCGTAGCGCACCATATCTTCCGGCGCGTCGGAGTGATCGATACGAATGACATCCTGCTCGATGATCGGTCCCTGATCCAGTTCAGATGTCACGTAGTGACAGGTGGCGCCGATCAGCTTCACGCCTCGTGCATAGGCCTGGTGATAAGGCTTGGCGCCGACGAAGCTGGGCAGGAAGCTGTGATGGATATTGATGATCTGGCCGGGATACTTGTCGCAAAGATCCGGCGAAAGAATCTGCATGTAGCGCGCCAGCACCATGGTGTCGCCATGAACCTCTTCATACACGCGCTGCACCTCGGCGTAAGCCTGCGCCTTGTTTTCAGCCGTCACCGGGATGTGGTGGAACGGAATTCCATGCCATTCCACGAAACCCTTGAAGGTGTCGTGGTTGGAGATGACGCAGGGAATCTCGATATCCAGTTCCTTCGACTGCCAGCGGGCCAGCAGATCGTAGAGGCAGTGCTCCTGCTTGGACACCATCACCACCACGCGCTTTTTCACCGCCGAATCGGTGATCTTCCAATTCATTTGCATGGATTCGGCGATGGGGCGGAAGCGTTCGCGGAACTCGGTGAGCGTGAAGGGCAGGGAATCGGCCTTCACCTCGATACGCATGAAGTAGCGCTTCGCCTCGTCATCAGCGTGGAAGCTCGATTCCAGAATCCAGCCCTTGTGCTCGGCAATAAGGCCGGTGACGCGGCTGATGATGCCCACTTGATCGGGACAGGAGGCGGAGAGCGTATAGAAACGGTCGCGATGCATTGAGTCAGGGACTAGAGGCTAGGGACTGGGAACTCGCGCATCAGATACGCGCGGAAGCCTTGTCGATCTCGGCGCGCAGTTCGCTGTAGCTGCGGGTCACCGGGAACTGTGGGAACTCGCGGATTACGTTTTCCGGCGGATGGAACAGGATGCCGGCGTGGGCCTCGCCCAGCATGGCCGTGTCGTTGTAAGAGTCGCCGGCGGCCATCACCTTGAAGTTCAGTTCCTTGAAGCGTTGCACGGCTTCCTTCTTCTGGTTCGGCATGCGCAGGTGATAGTTCACCAGGATGCCTTGAGCGTTGGCTTCCAGCTTGTGGCAGAACAGGGTGGGCATGCCCAGTTGCTTCATCAGCGGCATCGCAAATTCGTAGAAGGTATCGGAGAGGATGATCACCTGATAGTCCTGACGCAAAGCGTCGAGGAAATCCTTGGCGCCGGGCATGGGCCCCATTTCGCCGATCACTTTCTGGATATCGGGCAGGCCCAGTTTGTTGGTCGCCAGGATGTCCAGACGGTACTTCATCAACTTGTCGTAGTCAGGCTCGTCGCGAGTGGTGCGACGCAGCTCGGGGATGCCGGTCCGTTCGGAAAATTCAATCCAGATTTCGGGGACGAGCACGCCCTCCAGGTCGAGGCAGACAAGTTGCACGGGAAGCTCCAGAAAATTGCGGAAGGGCGCGATTTTACGCGAAGAAGCGGGCAAATCCCGCCGGGGGTAATCGACTTAATCCGCCTTGAAAGGCGGCACGGGAGCGCCTGTTTCCTGAAGCTGCGCTGTCCATTCGCTATGCGCACCCAAACCCAGGTCGGCAAGGCTGCGGCCCTCGAGCCAGGGCAGAGTGGCATGGGCGATCTGCCAGGGGCGGGGGCCGCAGTCGATGCGACCAAATGCCAAGGTGAGGTCGAGCCAGACACTGGCTTTATCAGCACGTTGAAAAATGAGATTGCAAAGGTTCGGATAGCGGCCGTTGTCCGGCTTCGGTAGTGACGATGCCCTATCCTTCACGAGAAAGAAGCAATCACCGGCAATCAGCAGCCGCTCGATCCCATGCGTTTTGAGGTTCTTGCGCTCCCAGCAGGCACAGGGGCCATCCCCTTCCGGCAGGCGTATCCAGGTCTCGTGGTAGTCGGCTTCCACGCCGTACTCTTCCAGCACCCGACTGTTCTCGATGAACACCATGCGTCCCACATCCCGCGAGCCCCTGTGCGGCTGGAAATCAACGTCCCGTAACCATTGGCACTTGTCGTCGCTTACTTGCGTAATGCCGCTGAAGCCCTGCTGAAGTGCCAACCAGCGAATCTGTGTGGACGTGCAGTCATTAAAACGGATTGCCTCCGAAAAGTTTGGGCGAGGCGAAGGGAGTCGCAGATCCCCGTGCCAAACCGGCGTCTGCAACCAAAGCACGGTGGAGTTGCGATCCGTGGTCAGCCCGTCGCCTTCCAGCAGAGCCCGTTGCCAAACGCCGCAATAGATGCGCGGCACGGGGTTCCTTGGGCTCATGGCTGAGGCCTTGTCTTGGTGCGTCGGCGCACCAAGACAAGGCTGGTTTCCACGTCGCAATTGATCGAGGGGCTTTCCTTCCCTAGCGAAATTTCCATGCAATCAGAGGATTGCATTTTCATCGTTGGTTGGCATCTTTTCTGCATAGGAAGGTTCTGCAAAGTATTACTAATGTTAATTGTCGTAATAATTTCATTCAAGGAGTCGACCATGCAGAAGCCCAGTGCCAGCACGATGCTCAAGCGCCTTATCGCCTGTTTGCTCATTCCCGCCGCAGCCCTTGCCACATCGACTGCTGCCCACGCTGCTCAACCCCTGAAGGTCGGCTACAGCGACTGGCCGGGCTGGGTTGCCTGGCAGGTGGCCATCGACAAAGGCTGGTTCAAGGAAGCCGGCGTGGACGTGAAGTTTGAGTGGTTCGACTACTCCGCCTCCATGGACGCCTTTGCAGCAGGCAAGATCGATGCCGTCACCATGACCAACGGCGATGCCCTGGTCACCGGCTCCGGCGGCGCCAAGAGCGTGATGGTCATGCTGACCGATTACTCCAACGGCAACGACATGATCGTCGCCAAGCCCGGCATCAAGAGCCTCAAGGATTTGAAGGGAAAGAAGGTGGCCCTGGAGCAAGGCCTGGTGGAGCACCTGTTGCTGCTAAACGGCCTCAAGAAAGCCGGCATGAAGGAGTCTGACGTGACCCTGGTCAACGTCAAGACCAACGAGACCCCGCAAACCCTTACCTCTCCCGACGTGGCCGCCGTCGGCGCTTGGCAGCCCGTCTCCGGCGAAGCCATGAAGGCCGTGCCCGGCTCCAAGCCTATCTACACTTCCGCCGACGAACCGGGTCTGATCTACGACGTGCTCGCCGTGAATCCTGCCAGCGTCAAAGCGCACCGGGCCGAATGGCAAAAGGTGGTGAAGGTTTGGGACAAGGTCGTGGCCTACATCGCCGACCCCAAGACCCAAGGCGACGCGGTGAAGATCATGGCCGCCAAGTCTGGCGTCAGCCCGGCGGAGTATTTGCCCTTGCTCAAGGGCACCAAGCTGCTGTCCTTGGACGAGGCCAAGAAGATTTACGTGAAGGGTGCGGGTTTCAATTCCCTCTACGGCTCCACCAAAACCGTGGATAGCTTCAACGTGAAGGCCGGCGTCTACAAAGCACCCGAGAAGGTGGATAGCTATCTCGATCCTTCCTTCACCAACGCCAAGTAATTCGTCTCATCAACTCAACCACCGATCAGGACGAGGCAAATGAAAGCAATCCCCACATGGCTGGCAGCAGGCACGAGCGGACGGCGCACCCTGCTGACCATCGGCTCATTTCTGCTTCCCGTCCTGATCTGGTGTCTGGTGAGTTACGCGCCGTTCATTTGGCACCCGAAGGTGATGATCACCGAACCGGGCGGTGTCGACTATTTTCAGTTGGGCATGTTGGTGGACAAGGATGAGTTCGCCGAGCAAAGCGCCCAGATGAAGGAGCAGGCACAGCCCCTGCCTGCGGGCGAACCCGCCAACCCCATCTACTTGCCCGCGCCTCATCAAGTGGCAAAGGCCCTCTACACCGGCTTCACTACTGCGCCCCAAAGCCGCGACGGTGTGTGGCTGCACGAAAGCCTGTGGCACAGCATCCAGATCATCTTCTGGGGCTTCGTACTGTCTTCCATTGTGGGCGTTCCCATCGGCATTCTCTCCGGTACCTACGCCACCCTTGCTCGCCTCAACGAGCCCTTCATCGAATTCTTCCGCTACCTGCCCGCGCCCGCCTTCGGCGCCCTAGCGGTGGCCGTGCTCGGCATCTACGACGGCCCAAAGATCGCCATCATCTTCATCGGCACCTTCTTCCAGCAAGTGCTCATCATCGCCAACACCACGCGCAAGCTCGACGCCACCATTGTCGAAGCGGCGCGTACCCTCGGCACTCGCGGCCTGCGTCTCATCACCCGCGTAGTGCTGCCCGGCATCCTGCCCGACCTCTACCGTGACCAACGCATCCTCCTCGGCTGGGCCTGGACTTACCTGATCGTGGCCGAACTGATCGGCACCAGTTCCGGTATCACCTGGTTCATCACCCAGCAGGCCCGCTACCAGCACTTCGAGAACGTCTACGCCGCCATCATCATCATCGGCATCATCGGCTTCGGCGGCGACCTGCTGCTGAGCCGCCTGGAACGCCGGCTGTTCCCCTGGGATCGCAGCCGTAACGGCGCCTAACAAAGGACAGGACCATGAGCCAGACCAACGACCTGCCCAGCTACCTCCAGCAATCCGATGCCGTGTGGGAGCGCTTCGAGCGTATCCGCCAGCGCGACGTGATCCTGGAAGTGCGCAATCTTTACAAGCGTTACGCCACGCCTCAAGGCGAAACCGAGGCCCTGCGCGACATCAACTTCCAGGTGCACCGGCGCGAATTTGTTTGCGTCATCGGCCCTTCCGGCTGTGGCAAGTCCACCTTGATCCGCACCCTGGCCGGCCTGGAGCAACACAGCGCCGGCGAAGTGCTGCTCGACGGAAAGCCCGTCACCGGGCCGGGCCGCGACCGGGGCATGGTGTTCCAGGGCTACTCCCTCTTCCCCTGGCTCACGGTCAAACGCAACGTCATGTTCGGCCCGGAGATGAGCGGCCACACCCGCAGCGTGGCCGAGAATCGGGCAAGCCAATGGCTGGACCTAGTGGGCCTCACCAAGTTCGCCGACGCCTATCCCCACCAGCTTTCGGGCGGCATGCGCCAGCGCGTCGCCATCGCCCGCGCTTTGGTGAACGAGCCACGCATCCTGCTCATGGACGAACCCTTCGGCGCGCTGGATGCCCAGACCCGATCCAAGATGCAAAGCCACCTGCTCGATATTTGGCGCAATCTGGACATCACCGTCCTCTTCATCACCCACGACCTGGACGAAGCCATCTACCTGGCCGACCGCATCCTGGTGCTCAAGGCCCATCCCGGCGAAGTGCAGGAAGTGATCGAAGTGCCGGTGCCCCGTCCCCGTTCGCCCAAACAATTCGGCAGTCCCGAGTTCCTCGCCACCCGCGCGCGACTCGATGCCCTGATTCATCCTCCGGTGGACGAGAGCGAAGAAGAGCAGACGGTACCGCCACACCTGATCCGTTTCACCGACGTGCACGACAACGTGGAATAAGGGCGTGACGATGCGCTGGAACGATCTCACCTGGGCCGAACTGCCCGACGTGCTGCAAGCTGCGAACCACGCCGCCATCCTGCCCGTGGGCGCCACCGAGCAGCATGGCCCGCACCTGGGCTGCGGCGTGGATACCGTTATTGCCGAGCATCTGTGCGCCGCCGTCTCCGAACAGACCGGCGTGCCCATGCTGCCCGCCATGCCCTACGGCTGCTCCCTCGGCCACAGCCAACGTTGGCCCGGCACCATCGCCGTGCAGCCCATCACCTTCATCGAACTCATCAAGCAGATCGGCGACTGGGCCTATCACAGCGGCGTGCGCCGGCTGTTTATCGTCAATGCCCACGTCACCAATGCCGCGCCGCTGCGCTGCGCCCTGGAGATGCTGCGCGCAGAACACGACGACCTGATGGTGGCCGTGATCAACACCGCCCAGATCAGCCAGCGTGTGCGCGAGTTCCATTTCGCCGACGCCGACGACTGGCACGCCAACGACGCCGAAACCTCCCTGATGCTCGCCATCGCGCCCGAGGTCGTGCGCCCCGACAAGCTCGCCGAAGCCGACGACGAAGACCGCACCGGCTGCTGCGTCTTCGCCCATCCGGTCAATCGCACCAGCCTCAACGGCGTCACCGGCAAGCCCAGTATCGCCACCGCCGAGAAGGGCGAGCAATGGTTCGCCTGGCTGGTGGAAGACCTGTCCGACATCGTTCGTCGCGGCATGACGGAAACGCCGCCCCTCGATCAGTCCTACGCCTAAACCTGTTCACCGAAAGGAACGCTATGTCTCCTGAAT
>DASUJA010000101.1:0-3802 GCA_036279515.1 Rhodocyclaceae bacterium
ACGTAACCGCGCACGCCGAACTCGGCGCCGCCGTTGCCGATGATGACCTTGCCCTTCACGACCCGAGGCGCACCGGTGATGGTGTAGCTGCGATTGGGGTCGATGCGGGTGTCGATCTGCCAGACCTGCTTGCCGGTCTTGGCATTCAAGGCGATCAGGCGTCCGTCGAAGGAGCCCACATAGACCTTGCCTTCCCACACGGCCACGCCGCGATTGACCACATCACAGCAGCCCCGCCCGGCCAGATGGCGCGGCACTTGGGGATCGAACTTCCACAGCAGCTTGCCGCTGGCGGCGTCGAGGGCGTAGGCCATGGAGAAGGCGCCGGTGGTGTACATGACGCCATCGACGACGATGGGGGTGGCTTCAATACCGCGATCGATGTCGAGCTTGTAGGTCCAGGCGAGGCCCAGCTTGTCGACGTTGCCCTGCTTGATCTGGTCCAGGGGACTGTAGCGCTGCTCGCTATACGTCCGACCATGGCTCATCCAATTCTGCGCGTCCTTGTCCGCGGCGCGCAGACGGGCGTCGGTCACAGGGGAAGCCAACGCCAATGCGGGCAGACAGGCAGCCAGCACCATGCCGGCGGAAATGGTTTTTTTCATGTTGGGTCTCCTCGAAATCAGGCGTTGTTTTGGGCCTCAACGGACCGGGCGGAAGTCGCCGGCACGTCCCCGGCGAGACGCTCGCCAGCGGCCTTTTTTGGCAGCAGGAAATGACACAGGGCGGGCAGCAGGATCAAGGCGCCCAGCATGTTCCAGACGAACATGAAGGCGAGCAGGATGCCCATGTCGGCTTGGAACTTGATCGGTGAGAAAGCCCAGGTCGCCACGGCGATGCCGAGGGTGATGCCGGTCAACACCACCACCTTGCCGGTGAACAGCAACGCTTGGTAGTAAGCCTCGGAAAGGCTGGCCCCTTGGCGCAGACGAGACAGGGTCACGCTCAGCACATAGAGCGCGTAGTCCACGCCGATGCCCACCCCCAGGGCGATCACCGGCAGCGTCGCTACCTTGACGCCGATGTTGAGGAACACCATCAGCGCTTCGCAAAGGGCCGAGGTCAGCATCAGGGGCAGCACGGCGCAGATCACCGCGCGCCAGGAACGGAAGGTGATGAAGGCCAGCACGATCACCGCCGCATAGACCTGCATCAGCATCTGGAAGTTGGCGCGCTTGACCACGATGTTGGTGGCCGCTTCGATACCTGCGTTGCCGGCGGCGGAGAGGAACTTCACTTCCGCGCCCTGACGATCCTTGACAAAGTTTTCAAACACGCGCACCACGCTGTCCAAGGTGTCGGCCTTGTGGTCCTTGAGGGAGACGTACAGGGTCAGCAGGTTGCAGTTTTGATTGAACAGCTCACGAGGTGCGCGGGTGATGATGGCGTTGAGCAGATCCTGAGAGCGAGGAATCTCGTACCACTTCATGTTCCCTTCGTTGAGCCCCGCCGACGACAGCTTGGCCAGGGTGCCCAGGGAGTTGGTGGTTTCCACGCCGGGCAGCAGACGCAGTTGGGATTCCAGATCGTCCACATCCTGCAAGGTGCTGTAGAGGCCGCAGGCGAATTCGGGCGTCTTGATCATCACCACATAGGTGTCGCTGCTAGCGGCGTAGTTCTCGACCATGAACCCGTTGTCGCGGTTGTAGCGAGAATCCTCCCGCAGCTCGGGGGCGCCGGCGCCGGTGTCACCGATCTTGAGTTGCAGGCTCACCAGGGAAGCAGCGCCACCCAACACCACGGCCACGCCGAGTGCGATGGCAGCCGGCTTGCGCTGAGTGAACAGATCGAGGAAAACCCAGAACTTGTGCTTGCGATGAGCTTTGTCACCGTTGTCATCGATCTCGGCCTTGAGGCTGCGGCGGGCGCCTTCCGGGCTGACCCCGGTGTAGGAAAGCAGAATGGGCAGCAGGACCAGATTGGTGAAGATCAGCGTTCCGACGCCGATGCTGGCGGTGACAGCGAGATCCTGAATGACGCGGATGTCGATCACCATCAGTACGGCGAAGCCCACCACGTCAGCCAGCAGCGCCGTCAGGCCAGCAAGGAACAGACGACGGAAGGTATATCGAGCCGCCACCAGTTTGTGGGTGCCGCGACCGATGTCCTGCATGACGCCGTTCATCTTCTGGGCGCCGTGGCTCATACCAATAGCAAACACCAGAAACGGCACCAGCACGGAATAGGGGTCCAACTCGAAACCCAAGGTGGGCAGCAGGCCCAGCAACCAAGTGACGGCCACCAGGGAACACAGCACCACGAGCAGGGTGCTGCGCCAGCACCGGGTGTACCAGTAGAGCACTGCAGTACAGATACCGGCCGCCATGACGAAGAAGACCAGCACTTGACGCAGGCCGTCGATCAAATCGCCCACGACCTTGCCGAAGCCGGTGATGTGGACGCTGAGGCCTTCGGCTTCGTACTTCGCGCGAATCTGCTCCAGCTTTTTCGACAGTTCGCGGTAGTCGATGCGTTGTCCGGCTTCCGCCACGCGATCCTGAAGCGGCACCAGCACGATGCTGGATTTGAAATTGCTCGCCACCAGTTGGCCGATTTCGCCGGAACGCTCCACGTTGAGACGCACCTGATCGATGCTGGCCGGGGAACCGTCATAGTCATCGGGAATCACCGGGCCGCCGTCGAGGCCTTCTTCGGTGACGCCGGTCCAGCGCACGGCGGGTGTCCACAGGGACTTCATGTAGGGACGATCCACGCCGGGATAGAGGAATATCTCGTCGGTGATTTCCTTCACCGCTTCGAGGTAGTGCGCGTCGTAAATGGTTCCCTTGGGATTCTCCACCGCGATGCGCAAGGTGTTGCCCAGCCCGGATAGCTGGGATTTGTTTTCCAGATAATTGGCGATGTAGGGGTGGCGCGTCGGAATCATCTTCTCGAAGGCCGCATTGAGCGTCACGCCAAACGCTTGATAGCCCAGCACCAGCGTCAGCACGGCGCAGATCGCCACCACCCAGATTCGATTGTTGAAAAGAAGCCGCTCGCCGAAGGTGCCGGAGTTTCGGTCGAAATCTTTGATGTCGCGGATGATGGGGTGTTCCGCCAGGGAGTTGTCGTGGCTCATTATTTGGACTCGATATTCAAGCTGGACGCATCAAGGCGGGCCATGCCGCGGGCGCAGGAAAGGGCAAGGCCACCGTCTGCGGTGGCAGCCAGGCTGCTGAAATAGGAAGGCTTGGGCACGACCACGGGTTTGAAGGATCGGCCGCCATCGCGGCTTTGCAGGACCCGCCCCGTTTCGTCGGCCAGCAGCAGGTTGCCGTTGTTCAGACGCAATCCCGTAGTGACCGTGACGGGCAGCCCCAGGTCCACCTTGTCCCAGTGACTGCCGCCGTCCTCGGATCGATAGACGTTGCCGCGCAGGCCGTAGACCACTAGCTCATTCTTGGCGCCGCCGACCAAACCGAAATAGGTGCCCGCGTAGGGCGTCTTCACGGCGCTGAATTTGTGGCCGTCGCTGCTGGACAACAGGGTGCCCTGTTCGCCGGTGAAGTAGATTTTTCCGTTCACGGCCTGAATGCCGTAGAGGTGACGAAGCTTGGGATTCTCCACTTGAGAAATAATGGATTGCCAGTGTTTCCCGCCGTCTTCCGTGGCGAAGGCAAGACCGTAGGCGCCCACGATCCAGCCGCGATTGACGTCGCTGAAGTAGACGCTGAGAAACGGCTTGTCGGCGCCGTCGGTCATCAACTGCTCTGCATTCCTCAACTGGTTTGCATCGTTTGTTCCTTTGACGGCATCCAGATTGATCTGGGCGGCCTGCTTGCCGTCGAGTTGCTTTTCCCAG
>DASUJA010000102.1:0-15040 GCA_036279515.1 Rhodocyclaceae bacterium
TCTCCTGGGTCAGGCGGCTGCATGCCGCCAGGGCCAGGAGGGTTGCTGCAAGGGCGAGGCCGCGCGTCACCGAGCGTTGATTCATCATGCTTCCACCATGCCGTTGTGACGCAGCAGCGCGTCGGGTTTGGGATCGCGGCCACGGAAGGCCTTGAAGGATTCGATGGCGGGACGGGAGCCGCCCACAGCCAGAATCTCTTGCAGGAAGCGATTGCCGGTGTTGACGTCGAGGGTGGTGCCGCTGGCCTTGGCCGCTTCCTCGAAGGCCTCGTAGGCGTCGGCGGAAAGCACTTCGGCCCACTTGTAGCTGTAGTAGCCCGCTGCGTAGCCGCCGGCGAAGATGTGGGAGAAGCTGTTGGGGAAACGGTTCCACTCGGGCGGCACGATCACCGCCACTTCCTTGCGCACTTGATTCAGCACGTCCAGGTAGCTCTGTCCCTTGCCCGGCGTGAATTCGGAATGGAGCAGCAGGTCGAAGAGGCCGAACTCCACCTGACGCAGGGTGACGAGGCCGCTCTGGAAATTCTTGGCGGCGATCATCTTGTCGTAGAGGTCGCGGGGCAGGGTGGCGCCCGTATCCACGTGGGAGGTCATGCCTTGTAGCACGTCCCACTCCCAGCAGAAGTTTTCCATGAACTGGCTGGGCAGTTCCACCGCATCCCACTCCACGCCGTGAATGCCGGAGACGGAGTATTCCTCCACCTGGGTCAGCATGTGGTGCAGGCCGTGGCCGGTTTCGTGGAAGAGGGTGATCACGTCGTCGTGGCTAAAGGTGGCAGGCTTTCCACCTACCGACGCGGGGAAGTTGCAGTTCAGGTAGGCCACGGGCGTTTGCAGCTCGCCGTTGGTCTGGCGACGGCGAGTAATCGCGTCGTCCATCCAGGCACCGCCGCGCTTGGTCTCGCGGGCGTGCAGGTCCAGGTAGAACTGGCCGATGAGCTTGCCGTCTTTGGCGATGCGATAGAAGGCCACGTCAGCATCCCACACGGGTGCCTTGTCCGCTTCCAGCTTCACGCCGAAGACGGATTCGATCACCTTGAACAGACCGGCGATCACTTTGGGCTCGGGGAAATACTGCTTCACCTCTTCGTCGGAAAAGGCGTAGCGCGCCTGTTTCAGCTTCTCGGAAACCCAGGACAGATCCCAGCTTTCAAGGGCGTCCATGCCCAGCTCCGTGCGAGCGAAATCCTTCACCTCGGCGTAGTCCTTCTCGGCGAAGGGCTTGGCCTTGGCCGCCAGATCGCGCAGGAAGGCGACCACCTCGGTGGGCGTGTCGGCCATCTTGGGCACCAGGGAAATTTCTGCGTAGTTGGCGTAGCCCAGCAAGGCGGCCTCTTCGGCGCGCAGAGCGAGGATCTTGTCGATCAGGCCCGTGTTGTCCCATTCGGCCTTGCCGAACTCTGAGGCACGAGTGGCGTAGGCGCGGTACATGCGCTCGCGCAGGCTGCGGTTCTCGGCGTATTGCAGCACCGGGATGTAGGAGGGGGCGTGGAGGGTGAACTTCCATCCTGGCTTGCCTTCTTTTTCAGCAGCGGCCTTGGCGGCAGCGATCACGTCCTCGGGTAGGCCTGCCAGGTCGGCTTCGTCAGCGACCCACTCGGCGTGGTCGTTGGTGGCGTCCAGCAGATTCTCGGAAAACTTGGCGGCGATGGCGGAGAGCTCTTCCTGGATTTCTTTGAAGCGAGGCTTCTTGTCCTCGGGCAGCTCGGCGCCGGACAAGCGGAAGTCGCGCAGATCGTTGTCCACGATGCGCTTGCGGGCGGGCGTGAGCGTGGCGTATTCGGGGCTGGCGGCCAGGGCCTTGATCTTGGCGAAGAGGGCCAGGTTCTGGCCCAGGTCCGCGTAGAAGCCGGACACCTCGGGCAGCATGGCGTTGTAGGCCTCGCGCCATTCGGGCACATCGTTGACCGAATGTAGATGCCCCACCACGCCCCAGGCGCGGGACATACGCTCGCCAGTATCGGTCATGGGCTGCATGAAACCGCTCCAGGTGGCGGGCGCGTCGGGCGCCGTGAGCTTGGCGATGAGGTCGCGGTATTCGGCGATCAACTGGCGCACGGCGGGCGCTACATGTTCCGGCTTGATGGTGTCAAAGCGGGGCAGGCCGGAAAAATCCAGGAGGGGGTTGGCAGCAGACATGGGGGGGCTTTCGTGATGGCCGCAAGGCAGGATGCGCCGCGCGGCAGTGGATGCAAAAAAGACAGGCGGCTATTTTGCCCGAGTCCCGATGCCGACAGGCCATCGGAATTGGCACCGCAGTCCAAATGGGTTACGTCGGCAAGCGTTCCGTGTGCCAAGGCACACAGGGATCGAGGGCTTCCACGCGACGGCGGATGGCTGCGTGCAAGTCGGCCTCGGATGCGGCGGGCAAGCCACGCAGCCAAGGGCCCAGGGCGCCTTGGGGGTGAAAGTTCCATTCGGTGGGCGCGACGATCTGGTAGTCGGCGATGCGTTCGTCCTCCAGCGTCACCTCGTGCATCAGCAGGCCGCGAGCGGTTTCCACCAGGGCGCGTCCGCAAGCGACAGCGCCAGCAGTGATGGGGGCCGCGCTTGCAGTGCCCGGTTGGGGATGGTTGTCATCGCCAACGGCGTAGGCGGCAAGTTCAATCAACCGGGCGAGTCTTCGCTGTAGCAGAGGGCTGGTGGCGAATGAAGCAAGCGCACTCCCATTGCGGGCCAGGGCGCCGGTTTCCGCCGCATCGCCTTGCCAGGTGGGCTGGGCGGCAAAGCTCGCCTCCAGCCGGGGCCAAAACGTTACGCTCTGTTCGGCGGAAAGCGCGGGCAGCAGGGCCAAGTTTGAGCGCGGTACGCCGTCCATTCTCGGATGGGCGGCGCGGAAGGCGGCGGCGATGGCGGAGTTCCGTTCCATGAGCCAGGCATTGATGCCGTCGGCGTCCAGGGCTAGCCACGCATCGGGCGCCATGCCCAGCAGCGGCGCAAGGAATGCGGCCATGTCGCCATTGCTGCTGAGGCAGCGGGTGCCTTGCGCGAGCAAGTCGCGGTGCTCGTCGCCCGAGAGCAGATGCCATAGGTGTTCCCGCGCTGCTTCCCGTGCGGCCTCTCCATCCGGGTGCGGTACGACCGCCTCGCCTTGGGCGGCACCTAGGGCCAACCGGGCCGCCAGTCCCTGAGCCTTGCCGCAGACGGCGAACAGGAGCGGCACCAGGGCTGCGGCTTCTTGCGCCTTGCGGCCAATCAGCAGCCGGGACGCCACGGGGCGGCGGCATTCGATCTCTACCTCGGACACGCGGTCCTGACGGAGGTGCAGGCGGAGAAGGATGCTGCCGCTGTTGAGGGTCATGGAGGTCGTTTTCTCAAAGGAACCAACGCAAAGTGACCCGGATTGTCCTTGGTTCCGCCGGATGGGTGTGCACGTCATTCACCGCCGCCGCTTCGCCGGGCAGGCGCGAGGCGTAGTAATAGTCGATGTCGCTGACGCGGCGGTCGAACAGGTTGAGCACGTCCACCGACCAAAGCAGGTCGGCGGAGGCGCGGTAGCTACCGCGCAGATTCACCAGGGTGGAACTGGACGAGCGCACCGAGTTGTTTTCCACCAACGCACGGGGGCCGAAGTGGCGCAGCGCTGCGCCCACGGTCCACGGCGTGCCGGGGATGTAGTCGATGCCCAGGGAGGCCACCCGTTCTGCGGCGCCGGGGATGTGGTTGCCGGCGGGATCGTCCTGGGTGTAGCGGGCGCGGGAGAGGGCCAGATCGGCGTCCGCCTTCAGGCCCGAGGCCAACTCCCAATCGGCGGTGAGTTCGAGGCCTTGTCGGCGGCTGGGGCGGCTGGGTTCCGTGGTGCCTGCGTCGCCGGTGAACAGCAGTTCGGAGGCTTGGTCGAGTCGCCACAGGGCGGCGCCGAATTTGGTTTGCCGATTTGGCGTGAGACGAACGCCAAACTCCGTGCCTCGCGTGCGAACCAGGGGCGTCACCGGCGCGACGGGGCCGAGGAAGCCGGCGGCGTCACGGGGATCAGGATTGATGCGCGTGGTGGTGCCGCGCCCGTCGTTGCTATGAAAGCCGAGCCCGGTGTTGAAGAAGAACTCGGTTCCCTTCATGGGCGCGTAGGCCAGGGAAAACTTGGGGCTCCACAGGTGGCCGCTCGCAGTGCCGGAGTTGGCGGCCCTGTCCGAGGCAACGCGGTAATGCTGGTAATCGCCGCGCAGGCCGAATTCGCTGCGCAGACGTTCGCTCCACTGCACCAGGGCCTTGGCGTAGATGGCGCCGTAGTCCTGAGCCACCGCGTCTTCCCGCACGGTGGCCCAGATGCGACGGGCGTCCGTCAGGTTGAGGCCGAGCTTGCCGATGCGGTCCAGGCGCACTTGTCCGCCCAGAGTGAATTCCACCGGGCGGCTTCCGTCCAGGCGCCAGCTGCGGCTGGCGCCGCCGCCGTAGATGCGGCGCTGATCCGTTTGTTGGAACTGGTCGCCGTGGCCGCTGGCGAGAGGATCGGTGGCGTAGGTGAAGTTGGACCAGAGATTCAACCGGGAACTGATGGCGTAGGCATTGGCCTTCCACAGGCCGTCACTCAAGCTGCCCGCCCATTCGCCGGAGAGGCTGAAGCGTTGCGCGTCGCCGCCGTCGGTCGGGTCGAGGCTGCCGTAGCGGTTGAGCAATCCTGCGTCGATGGCCCGTTGCGGCACCTGATCCGTGGCGGTCCAGCGGCTGTCGTAGGCCAGCAGGGCGACGCTGCCGCCGTCGCCCTCAATGCCCCAGCCGTAGCGCAGTACGGCATTGAGCTTGCGCAGGCCCTCGGGCGTCTGCCAGGGGCCGTCGTTGCCCATGGCCTCCAGGCCCGCCAGCAGTCGGCCATCGCCATAGGCTTGGGAACCGGCCAACAGTCCTCGGCGGTAGTTGTTCTGCCCGGCGGTGACTTGCCCGTAGGCGCGTTCCAGTTGTTGCCGGTAATCGATGCGTGCCGCGCCCGCGCTGGCGAAATCCCCTTCCTCGGCCCAGTAGGGGCCTTTGTGGTATTCCACCGTTTCCACCAACTCGGGGATCAGAAAGTTCAGGTCCAGGTAGCCCTGACCGTGGGCGTGGGTGGGCATGTTCAGGGGCATGCCCATGAGGGTCGCGGCGAAATCCGTGCCGTGGTCCAGATTGAAGCCGCGCAGGTAGTACTGGTTGGCCTTGCCGTCGCCCGAGTGTTGGGAGGCGATCATGCCCGGCACCGCTTCCATCACCTCACCAGGGCGCAGCAAGGGGCGGGTTTCCCAGCGGTCGCCGGAGACGAAGCCGGAACTGGCCGCGTTGTCGGCATCGAAGGTGCCTTGCCCTTGGGCGCTGACCTTGACTTCGGGCAATGCCGTGTCGGACCGGGTGCTATCCGGGCTAGCGGCGTGGGTGGCGAATGCGCAAAGCCCGGCCCAGGCGGCCAGCAGCCAGGGCCTCATTCGCTGCGAATGGAGGTCAAGTCAGGCCGCCGGGACCGGCCCATGGCCAGAAGAAAGACGCCGCCTACCAGCGTCACCACGGCGCCGCTGAACAGCAACTCGCGGCCCTCGCTCCAGGCTGAGACGGCAGGCAGACTCCACTTGGCCAAAGCCCACAGGGCCACGCCCAGGCTGACGACGCCCACAGTGAGGCCCATCAGCCGGGACGCCACTAGCGCCGTGGCATCGGCCCGACGCAGCAGACGGGCGATCCAGTAACCGTTGATGCCATCCACCACCAACATGCCGGTGAGGAAGATCAGACCGAGAGCCAGGGCCGGCGGCCAGCCGCCGTGATGAACGCCAGCCAGGGCAAAAAGCGCAGCTTGGCTCACAGTATCGAAAGAGAGGGCGAAGAGGGCGCCGACCAGCGCCACCAAGCCCGGATGGGCCGCCTGATTGAGCCGCCCCAGCCAGCGGCCCTTGAGGCCCACGGGCTGCACCACTTGGCCGGGCTGGGCGCTGAATACCGCGTGCAGGTTGAGCAGGCCCAGGACGAGAAGGAAGAGGATGGAAACGCCGGTACCGAAATCCTCCAGCCAGTCAGGCGTATCAAAGGCGCCGGAAGCGGCGCTGACGATGAGCGCGATAGCGACCACCACCGCCCCGTGCCCGAGGGAAAACAGGGCGCCGCACCACCGGGCCAACCGGGGCCGGGTGGCGGCGTTGTAGCGCGTCAGCCCGTCGATGGTGGCCAGATGGTCCGCATCAAAGCCATGGCGCAGGCCGAGCACGAAGACCAGAAGGCAGAGGGCAGACCATTGCTGCGGCAGGGAGGTTTCCATGAGCGTCTATTCCTTGGTAGGAAGAACTTTAGAAACTTCATACAAGATGTGTGCCGAGTATAGCGGTGGGGGCGATGTGCTCCAGTCGGCGTGGTGTAGAGCGGCTTTGGTTGATCCGCCTCCTTCAGGGCTCCTGACTAAACGGTTGTCGGCTGGTTGCCGGGAGTGGAAAGTCACTCGCCATGTTCTGCTCCCCTCTCTTCTGTTTGTGGCGATGCAGCAAGAACAGGTCTATAGGAAAGGATGGCGTCCTTGCATCTTGCATGGGGCATATCCATCTGTTCCATTCGGAAGGGGCTGCATATGTTCAAGAATCTCAAAATCGGTGTGCGATTACAGGGGCTGCTCGCCATCGTCTTACTCCTCATGGCCGGCCTGACGATGATGGGGGTTCAGGGACTGGATGCTGGCTATCGGGACATGGCCACGATCTACGAAGGAAAACTGAAGCCCGTTCGGCTCTCGGCTCGGTTGCAGCGGCTGTTGGACGATGCTCGCACTCAGGTGATGCTGGGGCTTCAGCACAATCCAAAAAACGAACTCTCCAAGCTTCACGATCATCCGTTGAGCAAACACCAGGACATCATTGCGAAGGATGTGGCGGATGTAGAAGCTACCTTGAAGGATCTTCGTCAGGGCCGCGAGATTCCGTCGGAGGAGCGGGCCTTGCTCGACAACCTGGACAGCGCAGCTCGGAGCTACGTCCAGGAGGGCATAAATCCCCCCCTCTCCGCGCTGAATGTGGGTACTTTCGATGAGGCCAACGTCGCCTTGTTGAAGAAAACCAACCCCAAAGCTGCTGCCTTTTCCACGGCCTCCATTCAGGTGCGGGAGTACTACCAAAAAAGTTCGGAAAGCCTGTTCCTGGAGGCGGGCCGGCGTAATCACGAAGCTGAGATCGCCATGATGGGAACCGGCATCTTTGCGGCCCTTCTGTCCATCGGTCTCGGGTTATGGATTACGCGCGGCATCACCAAGCCCTTGGATGAAGTTGTCAGTGTGGCGAACGCCATGGCGAAAGGCGATTTCGCGGTGAAGGTCGAGGCCGATTCCCAGGATGAAACGGGGCGGCTTAAACGTGCCATGCACGAAATGGCGGCCAAGCTTTCGCAAGTGATCGGAGAGATCAGCGCCACCGCAGGGGAGATCAATAGCGCTGCGCAGGAAGTTTCCGCGACGGCGCAGAGCTTGTCCCAGTCCTCCTCGGAGCAGGCCTCATCGGTTGAGGAAACCTCGTCGGCGGTGGAGCAGATGACCTCCTCCATTGCGCAGAACACCGAGAACACGACGCTCACCGGAAACATGGCAAACGAGTCCTTTCAGCATGCGGCGGAAGGTGGTGCTGCGGTCAAGGAAACCGTGGATGCCATGAAGCAGATCGCCGACAAAATCGGCATCATCGATGACATCGCCTATCAGACCAACTTGCTGGCGCTCAATGCCGCCATCGAAGCGGCCAGGGCCGGCGAGCACGGCAAAGGCTTCGCCGTGGTGGCTGCCGAGGTGAGGAAACTGGCGGAACGAAGCCAGGTGGCGGCACAAGAGATCAGCGGCCTGGCCGAGACCAGCGTGCAGCAGGCGGTTCGGGCGGGAACCCTGTTTGAAGAGATCGTCCCGTCCATTAGGAAGACATCGGATCTGGTTGGCGAAATCGCGGCAGCGAGCCAGGAGCAGTCCCTTGGGGCAGATCAAATCAACGACGCCATGGGCCAGATGAACAAGGTGACCCAGCAAAATGCGTCGGCGTCCGAGGAGCTGGCGGCCACCGCCGAGGAAATGAGCACTCAGGCCGGGAAAATGGCGGAGTTGATGAGCTTCTTCAAGGTCGCCTCCGCGCTTCCGGCGCAGGCTTTGCCCTCCTTGGCCGCCGAGAGGGGAATGTTGCCTGAGGCCAGCCCAGCGGGGAGAACCAAGCCGGGTGTCCGCTTAGGCAAAAGGAAGTCACGCGCATCGCCGTTGGCCATGCCTCACGCGCCCATGCCGGGCTGAGGTTGGGAAGCGTACGGGTTGGCTCTTCAGGAAACACCGAACGGAATGCCACCAACAGTTTCGTTTGCCCCCTGCGCTGCCCTCTTCTTGAAGCGCACGCAGTGCATGCTTACCTTGGCTGTAGGGGGAGCGACAGGCGAAATAGGGCGCCGCCCTCGGGATGGTTGTCGGCGGAGAGCTTCCCGCCATGGCGTTCAACGATGCCGTAGCTGATCGCCAAGCCGAGGCCGGTGCCTTGCCCCACGGGCTTGGTGGTGAAGAAGGGGTCGAAAATGCGTGGCAGGTTTTCCGCCGCGATGCCGGTGCCGTTGTCGTGAAAGTCGATGACGATGCGTCCGTCTCCAATGCTTCCGGTGATGCGCAAGGTGGGTTCATCCCGTCCCGCCGATGCGTCGGCGGCGTTCTGGACCAGGTTCATGACCACTTGCTGCAACTGACCGGGCGATCCTTCCATGGGCAGGGCATCGGGCAGATTCATGTCGATGCGGAACTTCTCCGATGCGGCGCGGCTGACCCAATGGACGGCCCGTTCGATCACTGGCACCAGATCGAAATGTTCCCGCTCGTTGCGATCCATGGCGGAGAAACGCTTGAGGCCGTCCACCACGTCGCGGGTCCGCTCGGCGCCTTCCACCGTGCCTTCGATCAGGGATGGAAGGTCTTGCAGAATGTCGTCGATGCGCAGGCTTGTGCGGAGTTGCGGCGCATCGCTACCGTGGTTGTGCACGGCCTCCAGGTAGGTGTCGATGCGGGTGACGTAACGCTTCAAGGCCACCACGTTCCCAAGTACGAAGCTGATGGGATTGTTCAGCTCATGGGCAACGCCCGCCACCAGCCGCCCGAGGGACGCCATTTTTTCCGAATGAAGCAACTGCTGTTGGGTGCGCTTCAGTTCTTCGTGAGTCTGGTGCAAGGCCTGATAGGCGCGGCGCAGCTCGCCCACGGGGCGGCCCGTCACCACCACGCCCAGCATCTTGCCCACGGCGCTGTAGCGCGGCGTGCAGTTGAGAGATACGGGCACGGTCTGGCCGCCGGCGCCGCGCAGTAAGAGTTCGCAGTCGTGCAGGGTTTCGCCCATGTGGCCGGCCAGATGCTGCTGCACCTTTTGCCGCGAAGCCTCATCGGCGAACAGGTCATAAAGGGAGGCGCCCTTGAGGTTCTCTTCGCTGCGCCCCGTGAGGGCGAGCAGGGAGGGATTCACGTCTTCAATGACGCCGCCGCGATTGCAGACGATGAGCACGTCCGAGATGGAAGTGAGCACGGAGACGATGAACTGCTGCGACTCTTCGAGCGCCGCATTCTTCTTCTCCAGGGCCACTTCGTAGTCCAGCAGCTCGTGATAGACCTGATCCATCTTCTGGATCACGTCGAGCCACACGTGCTCCCCCGCCGCCGCACCGCTGGCGGCGGCCAGATCGTCGATGGAAGGGAGCGCCGGCAATTTTCCGTTTTCGGCCATGTCAGCTCTTGGGCTTCAGATGCAGATGGGGTTCGCCTTTGCCTCGGGGGCGATAGGCATGACTGTGGCTGCCCTGATCCAATTCAACGGAGATCAGATTGAGCTGCCCATGACGTACCCCTCGTTCGGCCATCATGGCCTCGGCGAAGGCGCGCACGGCTTTGATCGGCCCCTTGAGCACCACGCTTTCCAGACAGTTCTCGTGATCCAGGTGGGCGTGCAAGGTGGAGACGGTCAGGTCGTGGCTACCGTGCTGAATGCCGGTGAGGCGCTCCGCCAGTTCCCGCTCGTGGTGGTTGAACACATAGGACAGATTCGCCACGCAATAGCCCGCCTCCTCGCGGCTCTGGCGCTCGCTTTCCAGGTGGGAGCGGAGCAGATCGCGCACGGCTTCCGAACGGTTGCTGTAGCCGCGCCGGGCAATCAGCTGATCGAATTGCTGGGCCAGGTCTTCGTCGAGGGAGATGGTGAAACGTTCCATGAGCTTTCGTGAGCCGCCTTGATGCTGGAGCGCCGCATTATGAATCAATGCCGATCAGCGCCGAAATGCCCTAAACTAGCCGAAGGCCGAAGGCACCACGCACCTCAGATTTGAATCGCATTTCATTGAATGTCATCAGGGCCGAACTACACTGAATCAGTGGTGTCCATAGGGCGCCTCGCCGATTCCTGGAGGTGCCCCGTGAAGTTCCTGGTCCGAATCCTCGCTGCATTTCTGTTCGCGTGCATCGCTTTCCCCGCTGCCGCCGATTTGAAGGAAATTCAAGCTCGCGGCGAGTTGCGCCACATCGGCATCCGGTACGCCAACTTCGTCACCGGGAACGGCGACGGTTTCGACGTGGAGTTGGCCCAAGGTTTTGCCAAGCAGATCGGCGTCAAATACCGCCTCGTCTATTCCGACTTCTACAACGTCATGCGCGACTTGCTGGGCAAGGACGTGGTGCGTAGCGGCGGCCAGGTTTCCCTGGCGGGTGATTACCCGGTCAAGGGCGACATGATCGCCACCGGCTTTACCGTGCTGCCCTGGCGGCAGTCGGTGTTGTTGTTTTCCGAACCGACCTTCCCCTCCCAGGTGTTGTTGGTGGCCCGCGCCGATTCCCGGCTAATGCCCATCAAGGGCAGTGACGATCTGGCAAGAGACATCGCCGAAACCAAGGGATTGATTGGCAAACGCAGTCTGCTGGGCATGGAACGCACCTGCATCGATCCGGCCAATTACGGCTTGAAGGACAAGGGCTTTGATCTGCGGGGCTATACCAAAAGCACCAACCTCAACGAGATCGTTCCTGCCCTCCTGAACAACGAGGCGGAGCTGACACTGCTCGACGTTCCCGACGCCATCCTCGACCTCAACAAATGGGCGGGCAAGATCAAAGTGCTGGGGCCAATTTCAGAAGAGCAGACCTTGGCCGCGGCGTTCCCAAAATCGTCGCCGGAACTGCGCGATGCCTTCGACGCCTATTTGCACAAGATCAAGGCCGATGGCACTTACGGCAAGCTCGTGGATAAATACTATCCGGGCATCCGCCGTTACTTCCCCGCGTTCTTTGCCGGGATGCGTTGAGTGATCTCGGCGGGCCGGTTGCTCCAGCGCTGTGCTTCTCGATGGCCGCTGGTCGTCGCGTTGGTATTCGGTGCGTATGCGTATCTGCTCATCGCCAGCGTCTATCGTTCCCAGGGGCAATTGAAGGCCGAGGCGGACCAGCGCATCGTCGCCGATGCCAAGCGTCAGGCCGCCGCCGTGGCCGACCTCGTCGCGGAGCGGCGCAATGGCGCCGTTGATCTGGCCGGCTCGCCCGAGGTTGCCCATTACCTCACCAACAAGGCCCTGGGCATGTCTCTGCGCTACGGCCTCAACGTCAACCTGTTCGAGATCGAAGCGCGATTTCGGCGTCGGCTCGAACGCACCGATCTGCGGGGCGAACGCATTTTTCGACGCATCATGTTCTTCGATGCCGATGGCCAAGCCTTGGTGGATCTCACGCCTGGCGACGGCCCCATTGCTCCTCCCGTCGCTACTGGGGGCGATGCGACGGTCACCGTGGATACCCAAGCCAGACGGATCGTCATTGTGGTCCCCGTCATGTACAAGGATGCGCAAAGCGGGACCGTCGTGGCCGTCGGCGACGTGGCGCCGCTTTCCCGCAACCTAGTCGGCGTCGAAGCTGCTGGCGCCCGCCTGGAATTTTTGGTGTCAGGCGCCGGAAATATTTTGCTGACGAGCGATGAGCTCCGTCGCCTCAACCACGATTTCGTTCGCGCACTGGCTGCTCTCCCAGAAGGCGTCTTGACACCTGCAAGGAATTTGGCCGGTGGGGAAACCCTGGCCAAACGTAGCATGGCGCTACGTACTTCCATTCCCGGCTCCGATCTTTCCCTCCTGACCATAGGCACCGAGGACTCCCTCTATGGCCAGATTACGTCCCACGTCTTTCTCTATTTCGCCAGCGTCTTTCCTCTCCTGCTGCTGGCTGCCGCAGTCATGTTCGATCGCATGCGCCGGGTGGAGCGGGCTCTGGCGCGTAGCGAATTGCGCTTCCATGCCATCTTCAACGACATCAAGGAAACGGTCTTCATCCTCAATGCCGAGGATGGCGCCTTTGTCGAGGCGAATCCCAGCGTGACGGAAACCTTCGGCTACTCGCTGGATGAGGTGCCCAGGCTCACCCCCACCGACATCAGTTCCGGCCAGCCGGGGTTTGCAGCGGCGGACTGGTCTGCCCGCATGACGGCTACGGCCAACGAGCCACAGTTCTTTGAATGGAGAGTCCGCCGCAAGAACGGTGAACTATTCTGGGTGGGCGTCGACGCACGACGGGCCAATATCGATGGCCACGAACGGTTGCTCGTGGTGATGCGTGACATCACCCGGCGCAAGGAGCAGGAACAGGAACTATTGGAATCCCTGGAGCATCAACGCCAACTCAACAAGCGTCTGGAGGAAGCCCAGACTCAGCTGCTGCAATCCGAGAAGATGGCGTCCATCGGCCAACTGGCAGCGGGCGTTGCCCATGAGATCAACAACCCAGTGGGCTTCGTCAATTCCAATCTCGCCACCATGGGAGATTACGTCGCCGACCTGATGAGCCTGCTCGGCGCTTACGAGAGCAGCGAAAGCGCACTGCCCGAGGAGCGTCGTACCGAACTGGTCGAACTGCGGAAGCAGCTGGACGTGGACTATCTGCGCGACGACATCGGCAAGCTGCTGAAGGAATCCATGGACGGCATGCAACGGGTGCGCCGCATCGTCGCCGACCTCAAGGATTTCTCCCACGTGGACCAAGCGCAAGTGCAGCTCGCCAACCTGGAAGCCGGCCTCGACAGCACCCTCAACGTGGTGTGGAACGAACTGAAGTACAAGGCCGAAGTGGTCAAGGAATACGCCGGCGTACCCGCCATCGAGTGCAGGGTCTCGCAGCTCAATCAGGTCTTCATGAACCTGCTGGTGAATGCCGCCCAGGCCATCGCCGAACATGGACGCATTGTCGTGAGGACTGGGTTCGACGACGAGCACGTTTGGGTGGAGATTGAAGACAGCGGCGCCGGCATCGCCCCGGAAAACGTGTCGCGCATCTTCGAGCCCTTCTTCACCACCAAGCCCGTCGGCAAAGGCACCGGCCTCGGACTCTCACTTTCCTACGGCATCGTCCGTAAGCACCACGGCGAAATCACCGTCAGAAGCACGCTGGGTGTCGGCTCGGTCTTTCGCGTGACGTTGCCGCGTAATCGTCCGCCGGAGTTGGCAGAGGCGTCGGTCAAGGTTGCGGTGTGAGGGCGCCGTTGTCGTCTGGAAAGACATCGGTCCCCAGGCACGCCCATCGCGTGTGGTGACAAAAGGCACACGGCGGCGTAAGCTGTTTTTATGAAGCCATTTCGCTGGAATTCTGGCAAGAACGAGACGCTCAAAGCAGAGCGGGGTATCTCGTTCGAGAGCATCGTCGTAGCAATTGACGCCGGTGGATTGCTGGATATTCTTGCCCACCCGAATCAGGCGAAATACCCCAGGCAGCGCGTTCTTGTTGTTGAGTGCGACAACTACGCCTACTTGGTGCCGTTTGTCGAAGAGGATGACTATTTCTTTCTCAAGACCGTAATCCCGAGCCGCAAGGCAACGCGGGACTATTTGAATCAAGGTGAAACAGATGCCGAAAGTTGATGCCTACGAACAGGAAATCCTCGACGCCTTTGACAAAGGCCAATTGAAGTCCGTGGCCACCAAGGCTGAGCTTGCGAAATTCAAGGCCGCTGCTCGCGCAACCGCCATCAAGGATCGCCGCGTCAACATCCGCCTATCCTCTGGCGATTTGAGCGACATTCAAGTGAAGGCCCTTGAGGAAGGGGTGCCCTACCAAACGCTCATCGCCAGTGTGCTGCACAAGTACGTGACGGGGCGTTTGGCAGAGCCTGCAGCGGCCAAACAACCAAGTCGTCCCGCGACGAAACGTCGGGCTACGTCTGGCGGGTAATGAAACACGGGACGGATCACGGCCTCAGAATCGTGGTCTGTCCCCAATGTCCTTACTATCCCGATTGGGCATAAGACACAGAAGGAGATTCATCGCTTGTCCATTACCAATCCATCTCTGTTTATCCGTGTGCTAAAAATAGTGCTGTCCCGATTTGGGAGAGTCATGGTTAGCGGTGCCGAACACTTGGACGGCGTGGAAGGGAAAGTCGTGGTGTGCAATCACGTCGGCTGGGCAGATCCCCTATGGGTTGGATATTCAGCCCTACCGCATACCCTGCATCAAATGGCCAAAAAGGAACTCTTCGATAACCCGATTATCGGGTGGTTCGTGCGGAGTGGAGGTGGCTTTCCCATCGACCGTGGACGCCCCTCTGCTGCGACTATCAAGCAGGTGATTTCGCTTGTGCAACAAGGGAAACACGTTCTTATATTTCCCAATGGAACGCGTACCCGCAATCAAACCGAAGCAAAGCGCGGCGCGGCAACCATCGCGCTTCATGCTAACTCAACAATTGTTCCTGCTCATTATGAAGGGCCGGAACATATTCGGCTAATTCATCTATTTCGTCGTCCTACTATTCGCGTGACGTTTGGTGCTCCTATCGTCCCGCAACTGAACGCACCCGCCGATAAAGAGGCAGCGTTAACACTGACAGCGCAACTCGATAATGCCATGAGCACCTTGGTCAGCAGTCGCTTCCAAAACTTATGCCCAACCCATCATTCCACGGGACCTACGCGAAAACCGCGCAGGCGCCTCAACTCCACGTGTGCGCCGGGCATGGTGCGTTACTTCGTAGGTGCAAGTCCTACGGCCAGGTTTGCAGAGCCGAAGGCAAGGAGAAGGGCAAGGGTGTCGCCGCGAGGCGGGGTCTGAAGGAAGCCCAATCCGAAACTGCGGGGCGAT
>DASUJA010000103.1:0-10719 GCA_036279515.1 Rhodocyclaceae bacterium
CGACAAACGAAAAAAATTCGGTGTATCCGTCATGGCGGCAGCGCTATTTGCGCTGCCTGCGCTAGGACATGCAGCCGGATTGGGGAAGCTCACCGTCATATCCGCCCTCGGTCAGCCCCTGCGGGCTGAGCTGGATGTTTCAGCTTCGCGGGAAGAACTGGCATCGCTGACGGCCCGCGTTGCGCCAGCCGACGTCTTCCGTCAAGCCAACATCGAATACGCCGGCATTCTTTCCAACGTCCGTTTGACGCTCGACAAGCGCAGCAACGGCCAACCCTATTTCCGTGTGACGAGCGACCGGGTCATCAGCGACCCCTTCCTTGACATGTTGGTCGAGCTGAACTGGTCTTCCGGCCGCTTGGTCCGCGAATACACCTTCCTGCTTGATCCTCCTGAAATGACCAAGGCGCCGGAAGCGCCGGCTCCCGTATCCGCGCCAGTCACTGCGCCGGCCAAGGAAGCTGCCGCAGCCGAAGTTCCCCAGGAAAAGCCAGCCAAGTCCGGCGCATCCAAGCGTGCCGCCGCTGAATCTTCCAAGCGCAAGCCCCGTGTGGCGGCTACCGAAACCGAAGCCAAGCCGGCACCAGAAGCCAAGCCCGCTCCGGAACCTGTTGCCAAGGCCGAGCCCCATGAAGGCGAAACTCGCAACGTGCGCAAGGGCGACACCCTGGGCAAGATCGCTGCCGAGGTGCGTCCTGAGGGCGCCAGCCTGGAACAAACCCTGGTGGCCCTGTTCCGTCAGAACAAGTCCGCCTTCGAGGGCGGCAACATGAACCGGCTCAAGGCCGGCAAGATTCTGTCCTTGCCCGATAAGGAGACCGTCGCTGCCGTCGACGCTGCCGAAGCGCGCAAGGTCGTGGTGGCTCAGTCCGCTGACTTCGATGCCTACAAGCGCAAGCTGGCCGGCGCCGTAGCAGCCGCGCCTGCTGCCAAGGAAGAGGCTGCTCAGCAGGCCTCCGGCGGCAAGATCGCCGCCAAGGTTGAAGACAAGGCTCCCGCTGCCGCTGGCAAGGACAAGCTCCAGGTTTCCCGCACTGAAGCCGGCAGCGCCAAGGCGGCTGAAGAGGATCGTGTTGCCAAGGACAAAGCGCTGAAGGAAGCTCAAAGTCGTGTTGCCGCGTTGGAAAAGAACGTGGCTGACATGCAGAAAGCGCTGGAGCTGAAGAATCAGGCAGCTGCCGATCTGCAAAAGCAGGCCGCAAAGCAGCCTGCTCCTGAAACAAAGAAGCCTGAACCCGCTGTGCCGGCCAAGCCCGTGGAAGCGGCGAAGCCCGTCGAGCCTCCCAAGGCTGCGGAGCCGGCCAAGGCCGCAGAGGCAGAAAAGCCTGTTGAACAAAAGCCAGCTGCCGAGGAAAAGCCCGCCGCTCCTCCTGTGCCGCCCCAGCCTAAGAAGCCCGTGGTGATTCCCGAGCCTGAGCCGGAACCCAGCTTCATCGAAGATAACCTTCCTCTCGTGGCCGGTGGCGGTGGCGTGCTCGCATTGTTGCTCGGCTATCTCGGATTCAAGGGGGTGAAGCGTCGCAAGGAGGCCAAGGCAGCCGAAGCTTCTAACGACAGTGCTTTGTCATCCAGTTCCGTGCTGGACCTGAGTTCCAGCGAGGCCTTTAGCCAAGTGGATGGCACGCCATCCGAATTCGGTGAAATCGGCGCCAGCGCCTTCGGTACTGGCGAAGGTGTTGATCCGGTCCGCGAAGCTGAAACCTTCATGGCCTATGGTCGCGATGCCCAGGCCGAAGAAATCCTGGTGGACGCCCTGCGCAAGGATGCCACCAATTTGCCGGTCTATCTGAAGCTGCTTGAAATCTACGCGGCCCGCAAGAGCGTCTTCCAATTCAACGCCGTGGCCCAGGATCTGCGCGATCAGACCAATGGCCAGGGCGCCGAGTGGGACAAGGCCGTGGCACTGGGTCGCGTGGTCGATCCCAACAATGCCCTGTATCAGGACAAAGCTGCGCAAGAAGAGCTGCCTGTCCCTGAACCCGTGGCTGAAGAGGCTCCTGTCGCCCCGGCTGCTGAGCCTGTTATCGAAATCGCCGAAGCCCCGGAAGCCGAGGCCTCGCCTGATCTGGACTTTGATCTGGATATTGGAGCCCCGGCTGAAGCTGTTGCCGAAACTCCTACTCCCGTAGCCGACGCCACGCAGGGGCTGGAGTTTGAGCACGTTGCCGTGGCGGAGCCTGAGCCGGAAGCTGCTCCCCAGCCTGCGGCAGAAGAAGTCGCGAGCCTGGATTTCGATCTGAACCTGGGCGAGCCAGCTGTCGAAGCACCTGCGGTCGCTGAAGCTGCGCCTGCGACGCCCAGTGCCGATGCGGGTCTAGACATCGACTTTGACCTCGGTTCCTTCGATACTTCGACACCTGCCGCTGCTTCTCCTGAAGTGGCTGAGGCTCCAGCCGCGCCTGCGGTGGATGTCTCCAGCATGCTGGACTTTGATCTGGATCTGGGGTCGCCTGCTGAACCGTCGGCCCCGGCTGCTCCCTCGGCGCCGAGCGCTCCGGTCGAAGCGGATCTGGGCGCCCTCGACATCGACTTCGATCTTTCTGGCGATGCAGCTACGGCAGGCGCTGCGCTGCCTGATCTGCCGCTGGAACAGGCGCCTGAAGTTGTTGCAGCTCCGGCCACGGAACCCGCGTTGGATTTTGACTTCGACCTGGGTGGCGTTGATTTGCCCTTGACCGAAACGCCGACAGACGTGGAGCCGCCTCTGGATCTGTCTAGCATCGACCTGGATATGTCCGGGACACCTTCTGCCGAGCCCGCTGCGGCTGTCGCAGCGCCGGTCGCCGATGAGCCCGAAAATCCCGAAGCCGCCACCAAGCTTGAACTCGCGCAGGCCTACGAGGAAATGGGTGATCGCGAAGGCGCCAAGGAACTGTTCCAGGAAGTGCTTGCTGAAGGCAATGCCAGCCAGCAGGCCGCCGCCCGCGAAAAGCTGGCGCTTCTTGGCTAAGAAAAGCGGCGCTCGCCGCTTTTTCCCTGCGTGATGTTCCAACCAGCCAGCCTGCTCCTTCTTTGGGGAGCAGGTGTGGTTGGCCTCCAGCAGTTGGGCCTTGGGGCCACGTTGTTGGCTACGGCGCTGGCCCTCTTCTTCGGTTGGGTTGCAAATCGCCGCCTGCTTAACCGCCTCCTGTTTCGCTCCCGCTGGTTGTTTCTCACCATGCTCATCCTCTTTCTCTGGTCTACGCCCGGCGTTCGTTTGCCTGCACCATGGGGCGGTGTCGGTATGACCCGCGAGGGGCTGGAGTTTGCGGTGGAGCACGTGAGTCGACTGGCCGCCATGTTGGCGCTGCTGGCAATCCTGTTGTCCCGCTTGGATCACCGCGCCATCGTTTCCGGTCTCTATGTCTTGCTTCGTCCGCTGAGTGGATTTGCCGACCTGCGCCGTAGCGTGGCAGTGCGTCTAACCTTGACCCTGGAAGAGGCCGCCGAAAAGAACGGCCACGAATGGAAATCCCTGCTGAAGATGCCGCGTCTAGACGACACCGCCGGTGAGCCGGCTCTGCAACTGGTCATGCCCCGCTGGACTTGGCGTGATAGCGCGCTGCTGCTCGGCGCTCTTGGCATTTCCCTCTGGCTGCTGGAGCGCCCATGAGATTTGCGCTTCAAGTGGAGTATGACGGCAGTGCCTTCCAAGGCTGGCAGTCGCAGCCTCATGGGCTGACTGTGCAGGATCACCTGGAAAAGGCCCTCTCCACGATCGCCTGCGAACGGGTGCAGGCCACGGCGGCGGGGCGTACCGATACGGGCGTCCATGCCCTGGCGCAAATCGCCCACTTCGACACAAACGTCCAGCGCCCGCTCCAGGCCTGGGTGCGCGGCGTCAATGCCCATCTGCCGCCGAGCATCGCCGTGCGCTGGGCGCAGGAGGTGGATGAAGGCTTCCACGCGCGCTTCGGCGCCTTGTCCCGCAGCTACCGCTACATCCTCTTCAATCACCCGGTGCGTCCGGCCATCCAGAGCGGAAGGGTGGGCTGGTATCACAGGCCCCTGGATGCGGAGGCCATGGCCGTTGCGGCCAAGCGTCTGCTGGGCGAGCATGACTTCAGTTCCTTCCGGGCTTCCGAGTGCCAGGCTAAGTCGCCAGTGAAAACGCTGCTCCAGGCCGAGGTGTTCCGCCGAGGCGATTACGTGATCTTTGAATTCACCGCCGGGGGCTTCCTTCACCACATGGTGCGTAATCTGGTCGGCGCCCTGCTGTGGGTGGGTTATGGCAAGGAAGAGCCGGTCTGGATCGACGAGGTACTGGCGGCGCGAAACCGCACGTTGGCGCCGCCGACCTTCATGCCCGACGGGCTTTACTTCACCGGCGTGGAGTACGAAGCCCGCTGGAACCTGCCCCAGGGCGGGCGTATCATCGCGCCTTTGCCGTCCCTGGTGCCTTGAGCTTGTCCTCCAGTTCCTCCCTGAATCCCCTGGCTCCCGTTCGTACTCGCATCAAAATCTGCGGTTTGACACGCCCCCAGGACATGGATGCCGCCTTGGCCGCCAGTGCCGATGCGGTAGGGCTGGTCTTCTACAAGCCGAGCCCCCGCTACGTGAGCCTGGATCAGGCCCGTGCCCTAGCGCTCCAGGCGCCACCTTTCGTGACCCGCGTGGGCTTGTTCGTGAATGCCGAGCCGGCGGAAGTTCGCGAAGTTTTGCAGACAGTTCCGCTGGAGTTGCTGCAATTTCACGGCGACGAGGACGACGCCTACTGCGCCCAGTTCGGTCGCCCCTTCATCAAGGCGGCCCGGGTGAGGCCTGGAGTCGATCTGTTAGAATTCGCGCGCTCGTTTCCTTCCGCCCGAGCCATCCTGGTGGATGCCTTCGTGGAAGGGTACGGCGGTGGTGGCCAGACGTTCGACTGGAATCTGATTCCCGATTCCTTGCCGCTGCCCCTGATTCTCTCCGGCGGTTTGCACGCCGGCAATGTGCGGGATGCGGTACAGCATGTGCGGCCTTGGGCTGTGGATGTGAGTAGCGGCGTCGAGGTTGCCAAAGGTATCAAGGACGCCGAGAAGATTTCCGCGTTCGTGGCGGCGGTTCAAGAAGCCGACGCGCTCCGCAAGGTTTGAGAGGTTTCGTAGGTTCTATGCGCAAATTTACCGGCGGTCGCCTGCGCCAGTGCTGGAGATGCCACCTGGCCGACCACGTTTGAAACGACGCTCGTCTTGTTTCATCGCGCCGTTTCAACCTGATCGAATGGAGTATTGCCATGTCCGCACCCTATGATTTCCCCGACGCCCGCGGCCACTTCGGCCCCTACGGCGGCGTCTTCGTCGCCGAAACCCTGATTCCCGCCCTGGAAGAACTCAAGGCCGCCTATGAGGCCGCCCAGAAAGACCCCGCCTTCCAGGCCGAGTACGAATACGAACTCAAGCACTACGTGGGCCGTCCCAGCCCGATCTATCACGCCAAGCGTTGGTCCGAAATCCTCGGCGGCGCGCAGATCTACCTGAAGCGTGAAGACCTGAACCACACCGGCGCCCACAAGGTGAATAACTGCATCGGCCAGGCGCTCCTGGCTCGCCGCATGGGCAAGCCCCGCGTCATCGCCGAAACCGGCGCCGGCCAGCACGGCGTGGCGACCGCTACCGTCGCCGCCCGTTACGGCATGGAATGCGTGGTGTACATGGGCAGCGAGGACGTGAAGCGCCAAGCCGCCAACGTCTATCGCATGAAGCTGCTGGGGGCCACGGTGGTGCCCGTGGAATCCGGCTCCAAGACCCTCAAGGATGCCCTCAACGAGGCCATGCGCGATTGGGTCACCAACATCGGCAATACCTTCTACATCATCGGTACCGTCGCCGGCCCTCACCCCTATCCCATGCTGGTTCGGGATTTTCAGAAGGTGATCGGCGAAGAGTGCAAGGTGCAGATGCCTGAAATGGCCGGTCGCCAGCCTGATGCAGTGATCGCTGCCGTAGGCGGTGGTTCCAATGCCATGGGCATCTTCTATCCCTATATCAACGTGGATGGCGTCAAGCTGATCGGCGTGGAAGCCGCCGGCCACGGCGTGGAAACCGGCAAGCATTCCGCTTCCATCACTGCCGGCCGTCCCGGCGTGCTTCACGGCAATCGCACCTATCTGCTCCAGGATGCCAACGGTCAGGTGATCGAAACCCACTCCATTTCCGCTGGCCTCGACTATCCGGGCGTCGGCCCGGAACACGCATGGCTCAAGGATTCCGGTCGCGCCGAATACGTCACCATCACCGATGACGAAGCCTTGGCCGCCTTCCATTCCCTGTGCCGCCTCGAAGGCATTATTCCCGCGCTGGAGTCGTCCCACGCTTTGGCCTATGCGGCCAAGCTGGCACCCGCGCTGCCCAAGGACAAGGTGCTGCTGGTCAATCTGTCCGGTCGCGGCGACAAGGACATGCACACCGTGGCTGAAAAATCCGGAATCCAGTTCTAACCATGTCGAGAATCCAATCTACTTTCGCCCGGCTGCAAGCCGAAGGCCGCAAGGCGCTGATCCCCTTCATCACCGCTGGCGATCCCGAACCCGGCCTGACCCTGTCCCTGATGCAAGCCTTGGTGGCCGGCGGCGCCGACATCATCGAGCTGGGTGTCCCCTTCTCGGACCCCATGGCCGACGGCCCCACCATTCAGCGTGCTTCCGAGCGGGCCTTGTCCTACGGCGTATCCCTGCGCATCGTGCTCGGCATGGTGAAGGAGTTCCGCAAACAGGATGCCAACACTCCGGTGGTGCTGATGGGTTATGCCAATCCCATCGAAGCCTATGGCTGGGAAGCTTTTGCCAAGGACGCCGCCGAGATGGGCGTGGACGGCGTGCTGACGGTGGATTACCCGCCCGAGGAATGCACTGAGTTCACCGCCATCCTCAAGGCCCACGGCTTGGATCCCGTGTTCCTGCTGGCCCCCACTTCCGGCGAAAAGCGTTTCGCCGAAGTGGCCCAGTCTGGTAGCGGCTACATCTACTACGTGTCGCTCAAGGGCGTTACCGGCTCTGCCAGCCTGGACATGGACGAGGTTGCCAAGCGCATTCCCGTCATCCGCTCCCGTGTGGGCATGCCCGTGGGCGTGGGCTTTGGCATCCGCGATGCGGCCACGGCGGCCAAGGTAGCTGCCGTTTCCGATGCCGTGGTGATCGGTAGCCGCATCATTGAAGAAATCGAAAACTCGCCCCGCGACGAGGCTGTGGCCCGCGTGACGGCTTTCCTTAAAGGCGTCCGCGACGCTATGGACGAAAAGGTGCGCTCATGAGCTGGCTGCAAAAACTGCTACCGCCCAAGATTAAACACAACGCAGAAGGCGCGCGTAAATCCATCCCGGAAGGGCTGTGGAGCAAGTGTCCCTCCTGCGAGGCGGTGCTCTATACCTCCGATCTGGAAGGCAATCTCAGCGTCTGCCCCAAGTGCAGCCACCACATGCGGGTGAATGCCCGCACCCGGCTGGACATGCTGCTGGACCCGGAAGGCCGCTACGAGATCGGCGCCGAAGTGCTGCCGCTGGACCCGCTGAAGTTCAAGGACAGCAAGCGTTACCCGGATCGTCTGGCCGCTGCCAATGAAGAGACGGGCGAAGGCGATGCCATGGTGGTGATGCAAGGCTCCATCAAGAGCGTGCCCGTCGTGGTGGCCTGCTTTGAATTCAACTTCCTCGGCGGTTCCATGGGCTCCGTGGTGGGCGAGCGTTTCGTGCGTGGCGTCAAGGCTGCCTTGGAAGCGCAATGCCCCTTCATCTGCTTCACCGCCAGTGGCGGCGCGCGGATGCAGGAAGGCCTGTTCTCTCTGATGCAGATGGCCAAGACCACGGCCTCCGTGACCCTGTTGGGTCTGCGCGAGTTGCCCTTCATTACCGTGCTGACCGACCCCACCATGGGTGGCGTGTCTGCCTCCTTCGCCTTCGTGGGCGACGTGGTGATCGCAGAACCCGGCGCCCTGATTGGCTTCGCTGGTCCCCGTGTGATCGAGCAGACCGTGCGCCAGACACTGCCGGAAGGCTTTCAGCGTGCCGAGTTCCTGCTGGAAAAGGGCGCCATCGACATGATCGTGGATCGCCGCGAAATGCGCGACAAGCTGGCTTCCATCCTCACCCTGCTGCAGCGGATGCCCGCAGCCTGATGCCTGATACGTTAGAGGGCTGGCTCTCCTACATCGAGAGTCAGCACGCGAAGTTCATTGATCTGGGGCTCGACCGCCTGCAGGAGGTCAAGTCCCGGCTCAAGCAAGAAAAACACTGTCCGGTCATTCTGGTCGGCGGCACCAACGGCAAAGGTTCCACCTGCGCCATGCTGGAGCGCATCCTGCTGGCGGCGGGCTATCGGGTGGGCGTCTACACCTCGCCTCATCTGATTCACTACAACGAACGGGTTCGCATCAACGGCCGTCCGGCGGACGACGCGGCCCTGTGTGCCGGCTTCGCCCGTGTGGAGATGGCGTGCGGCGATACGTCGCTCACCTACTTTGAATTCGGCACGCTGGCCGCCTGGGAAGTTTTCGCCCAGGCAGGGCTGGATGCGGTGATCCTGGAAGTGGGCCTCGGTGGCCGCCTCGACGCGGTCAATATCTACGAGCCCGACTGCTCCATCGTCACCACGGTGGACATGGATCACATGGATTTCCTCGGCGACACACGGGAGAAGATCGGCTTCGAGAAGGCCGGTATTTTCCGTTCAGGTGTGCCCGCTATTTGCGGCGATGCCGCTCCGCCAGCCACGTTGCTGGCCGAGGCTGGGCGCATCGGTGCCCAGTTGCAGGTGCTGGGCCGTGACTTCGGCTATCTGCGCCTGGAGCAGCAGTGGCAATACTGGGGGCCGAACGGCAAGCGCAGCGGCCTGGCTTTTCCAGGGCTGCGCGGCGGCAATCAATTGCAGAACGCCAGTGTGGTGCTCGCGGCGCTCGATACCCTGCGTGATCGTCTGCCGGTCGCCATGCAGGACATCCGTCGCGGCTTGATCGAGGTTGAACTGGCGGGCCGTTTCCAGGTGTTGCCCGGTCAGCCCACCATCGTTCTCGACGTGGCCCACAACCCGCAAGCGGCACGAGTGCTGGCCGATAACCTGAGCAACATGGCCTTCCATCCCGAGACTTGGGCGGTGTTCGGCATGCTGCGCGACAAAGACATGCAGGCGGTGGTGGAGGCGGTCAAAGGCCGCGTTACCCGCTGGCTGCCTTGCACGCTGCCTGGCCCTCGCGGGGCGACGGCGCAGGAGTTGGCGGCAGTGTTGGAAGCCGCTGGCATTCCCGGTCCTCACCCCTGTTTTGAAAATCCTGCGGAAGCCTTGTCCCATGCCCAAGAGAGGGCCGGGGAGGGTGATAGAATCGCGGCCTTCGGATCTTTCCTAACCGTTGCCGACGTAATGCGCGCCCTGGGGCGCACCGTCTAAACCATGGCTGCTACTGACGCTGCTGACGATCAGCTCGATTTAAAGAAACGCGCCCGCCGCCGCTTGGTTGGCGCCGCTGCGCTGGCGCTGCTGGCCGTCATCGTGCTGCCCGTGGTGATGGATCGGGAGCCGAAGCCTGCCACCCAGGACATCCTGGTCCGCATTCCGAGTCAGGACGGCGCCGAGCTCGCTGCCAAGCCGGCTCCCGCTAAACGTACCGTCGCCGCCGAGAACGATGACGTGGCGGTCGCTGCTCCTGCCGATGCCGCAGCCGTTGCCGCCGCAGCCATCGCCGCCAAGACTGCGGTGGATAGCAAATCTCAAGCCGCTGTAGCGGACACACCTGCCGCAAAGCCTGAGTCCCAGCAGGAGGCCAAGCTCGCAGAAGCCAAGTCCCAGGCGAAGCCCGATGCCAAGTCGGCGACGACGAAGGCTGACTCGAAGCCTGAAACCAAAGCCGCAGATAGGTCCGCCAAAGATAAGGCCGACAAGCCGGCCGATAGATCCGCAGACAAGGCTACTGCCGCCAAGAAAGTGGAAGAGGCCCGCGCAGTGGCTGTCTTGGAAGGCAGGAGTAGCGACGGTAAGAGCGGCGGCGGTCAATGGGTGGTGCAAATCGGCGCTTATCAAAATGCAGGCAACGTGAAGTTGATCGTGGCCAAGATGAAGGAAGTCGGCGTGGCTTCCTATACCGAGAAGCTGGATACACCTCAAGGTCCGCGCATTCGCGTGCGAGCCGGTCCTTTCCCTTCCCGTGATGCGGCTGAGAAGGCCCAGACCAAATTGAAGATCATCGGGGTTTCCGGTCCCGTTGCGCAGAAGCAGTGACGCTGTTCGACTATCTCGTCCTGGGGATCATCGGCGTCTCCCTTTTGTTGGGTTTGTGGCGTGGCGTGGTCAGCGAAATGCTGGCCCTGGCCGCGTGGGCGCTGGCGTTTTTTGCGGCCCGCATGGGCTCTGCAACGGTGGCGGATTGGATGAAGCACAGCATCTCCGATCCGATGATTCGCCAAGGGGCGGCCATCGTTGCCATCGTGGTTGTCGTCTTGTTGCTCGTGGCTCTAGTGCGCCTGTTGCTGCGGGAATTGCTGAAGGCCGTGGGCCTGGGCGTGACGGATCGTATGTTGGGCGCTGTTTTCGGAGTATTGCGCGGCGTGGCGATTGTGTTGGTGTTGGTGTTGGTGGGTGGCTTGACCACGTTGCCGCATCAGCACTGGTGGCAGGACGCCATGCTGGCGCCTCCCCTGGAAACAGCGGTCATAGCTTCAAAACCGTGGTTGCCGGCGGACCTGGCAAAGCGAATTAGATATCGATAGAGGTTGCATATGTGCGGGATTCTTGGGGTAGTGGCGACCACGCCAGTCAATCAGCTGCTTTATGACGGG
>DASUJA010000104.1:0-11538 GCA_036279515.1 Rhodocyclaceae bacterium
CATGAACGTCCTGTTTGAAGAAGACGGCGCCTTCAAGGCCGGCGTTGTGCTTGCCGATCAGACCACCTCCCTGCAAGTGGAACTGCCCAGCGGCAAGCGCAGCAAGGTCAAGGCGGCCAACGTGCTGCTGCGCTTCGACGGCGTGGCGCCGGGGGAATTGATGACTCGCGCCGAAGCAGGCGCGGAAGAAATCGAAGCGGATTTCCTCTGGGAAGTCTGCCCCGACGAGGAGTTCGGTTTCGAGGCCCTGGCCGAGGAATACCAAGGCCACAAGCCCACGCCCGCCGAAGCGGCTGCCGTGTTGCTGCGCCTCCATTCCGCGCCCATCTATTTCCATCGCAAGGGGAAGGGGCGCTTCCGCAAGGCGCCCCCGGAAATTCTGCAAGCGGCCCTGGCCGGGGCAGAGAAAAAGAAACAGCAAGCCGCCGCCGCCGAGCGCATGGTGGAAGAGCTGAAGGCAGGCAAGCTACCCGAAGAGTTCGCACCCCTGCTGCAACAGATGCTCTACAAGCCGGATCGCAACCGACTGGAAGTGAAGGCCCTGGAAAGCGCCTGCGAGGAACTTGGGCTGTCCACGCCCAAGCTGCTGCAACACTGCGGCGCCCTGAACGACACTCACGAATATCACCTGGGGAAATTTCTCTTCGAGTATTTCCCTAAAGGCACCGACCACGGAACGTTTGAAGCCCCGACCTTGCCCGCCGATCTGCCGGTGGCCGACGTGCGCGCCTTCTCCATCGACGACGCCCACACCACCGAAATCGACGACGCCTTTTCGGTAACGTTCAAAGCCGATGGCGGCATGACCGTGGGCATCCACATCGCCGCGCCCAGCCTGGGCATTGCGCCCGACTCGGCGCTGGGCAAGATCGCCCGGGAACGTCTCTCCACGGTGTACATGCCGGGCCGCAAGATCACCATGCTGCCCGACGCGGTGGTGGAATCCTTCACCCTAGCGGAAGGCCGCACGGCACCCGCGTTGTCGCTCTATCTCGACGTGGCAGCCGATCTGCGCATCCTTAGCCACGAGACTCGCATCGACGCGGTGCCCATCGCCGCCAATTTGCGCCACCACGACATCGAGCCGGTGTTCAACGCCGAGACCCTGGCGTCGGGCCTGAGTGAATTCCCCTTCGCCCAGGAACTCAAGCGCCTGTGGGAACTGGCGACCGTGCTGGAAGCCGGACGCGGCGCGGCGGGTCAGCAGAATCGCAAGGACTACAACTTCGTGGTGGATTGGGGACAGGTCACGCCCTTCGGTCCCGGCCACATCGAAATCGGCCAGCGCCCTCGCGGCTCGCCCCTGGATACGCTGGTGGCCGAGTTGATGATCGTCGCCAACTCCACCTGGGGCAAACGTCTCGCCGAGGGCGGCGTGCCCGGCCTCTACCGTGTGCAGACCGCAGGCAAGGTGCGCATGAGCACCGTGGCCGGTCCCCACGAAGGCATGGGTGTGGACTGCTACGCATGGTCGTCCTCGCCCCTGCGTCGCTATGTGGACTTGGTGAATCAGTGGCAGCTCATCTCGCTACTGCGCGAAGAGAAGCCTCCGTTCCCGCCCAAGTCTGCGGACCTGATGGCAGCGCTGCGCGACTTTGAACTCACCTACGCTGCCTATGCGGAATTCCAGCGCAACATGGAACGCTACTGGTGCCTGCGCTGGCTGGCGCAAAACCAGGTGCAGGACACGACCGCCTCGGTTATCAGGGAAAGCCTGGTGCGTCTGGATGACGTGCCTCTGGTGCTCAAGGTGCCCTCCGTGCCTGCCTTGGATCGCGGCGTGGGCGTGCGCCTCGCCATCGACTCGGTGGACCTGCTCGACGCGGAAGCCCAGGCCCGATACCTGGAATTGCTGGACTCGGCGCCGTCTGATGGTGATTTAGTCGATGAAGGGGAAGCGGACTCAGCCGGGTAAAATTGCCCGCCATGACCGCCATCCCCGTGCCCATGAACCGCAGCCAGCGCAACCTCGCGTGGGCCTTGGGCATCTCCTTCCTGTTGCATGGCGTCCTGCTGATGGTGCACTTCACCTACCCGGACGCGCTGACCCACGTAACGGAACGCGCCCTCGACGTGGTGCTGGTGAACTCCAAACACAGCGAGCGCCCCGAGCAGGCCCAAGCCAAGGCACAGGCCAATCTGGATGCGGGCGGTAACACCGAGCAGGAGCATCGCGCTTCCACGCCCTTGCCTCCGTCGCCCCATACCAAGGAAGGCAACGATCTGGTTTCCGCCCAGCAGCGCGTCGCTCAACTAGAGGCGCTGCAAAAGCAGATGCTCACGCAGCTGAAATCCCAAAAGGCTGTCCACGCGAGCGAGCAGCAGGCAGAACCCCTGCCGCCCCAGCCCACCGTTTCGGGCATGGATCTGGCGAATCGCGCCCTGGCCGTCGCTCGCCTGGAAGCGCAGATCGATAGGCAATACGACGAATACAACAAGCGTCCGCGCAAGAAATTCATCGGCACGCGCACCACGGAATACTTGCCCGCCCAGTACATCGAGGATTGGCGCTTGAAGGTGGAACGCGTCGGCAATCTCAATTATCCCGAAGCGGCCCGCGGCAAGCTCTACGGCAGCCTGCTGGTGTACATGGAAATCAACCAGGACGGCGAACTGCTGCGCGCCGAAGTGCAGCGCAGCTCCGGCCAAAAGGTGCTCGACGAAGCGGCCCTGCGCATCCTGCGATTGGCAGCGCCCTTCGGCAAATTCTCCAACGAAATGCGCCAACAATTCGACGTACTGGCCTTCGCCCGGACCTGGACGTTCACCCAAGCGGATCAACTCAGCACGTCGAACAAATGACGGATAAATACGTAGTCATCGGCAACCCGATTGCCCATTCCAAGTCGCCCCAGATTCATGCCCTGTTCGCCGCCGAGGCGAAACAGGACATGACCTACGAACGTCTGCTGGCGCCCATCGACGGCTTTGAAACCACGGTGCGTGAATTCATCGCAACGGGCGGGCGCGGCGCCAACGTCACGGTGCCCTTTAAGGAAGAGGCTTGGCGTCTGGCGACGAAGCTCACGCCCCGAGCCGAAGCGGCGGGGGCGGTGAATACCCTGGCCTTCGACGGCGCAACGATCCTTGGGGACAACACTGACGGTGCCGGTTTGCTGGCCGATATCGAGCGCAATCTCGGCGTTGCTGTTGCGGGCAAGCGCGTGCTGCTGCTCGGCGCCGGCGGCGCGGCACGCGGCGTGCTGCTGCCGCTGCTCGAGCGCCAGCCCGCCTCCGTCACCATCGCCAATCGCACTGCGCCGCGCGCCGAAGAATTGGCCCAACGCTTCCCCCCCTGCCGCGCCAGCAGTTACGCGGATCTGCACGGCGCTTTCGATATCGTCATCAACGCCACCTCCGCCGGTCTCGCTGATGAGGCGCTACCGATATCGGCTTCCGTATTCGCTCCCGGCTGCCTCGCCTACGACATGATGTACGGCAAGGAGACGCCCTTCCTGCGCCAAGCCCGCGAAGCCGGCGCTCGCTGTGCCGACGGCTTGGGCATGTTGGTGGAGCAGGCCGCAGAAGCTTTCCTTGTCTGGCGCGGCGTGCGTCCCGATACGGCGCCGGTGCTGGCGTCCATGCGTCAGGCATGACCCGCGCTCTTCATCGAATCAAACAGGCGCTGGCGCTGCTGGTGCTGTTGGGCGTGCTCTGGCAGGGCTGGTATCTGGGCTGTGTGATCTGGTGGAAGAACTTCGATCCCGGGCTTACCTCTTTCATGGACGAGCGTCTCGACGAGTTGCGCCAGAAAAATCCCGACGCCAAGCTTAAGCACCAGTGGGTGCCTTACGAAAAAATCTCCGTGAATCTCAAGCGTGCCGTGGTGGCCTCCGAGGACGACAAGTTCGTGGACCACGAAGGCTTCGATTGGGAAGGCATGCAGAAGGCCATCGAGAAAAATCAGAAGAAAGGCCACGTGGTGGCCGGCGGTTCCACCATCTCCCAGCAGCTGGCGAAAAACCTCTTTCTCTCCGGCGCCAAGACGCCCTGGCGCAAGGCCCAGGAAGCGGTCATCACCCTGTGGCTGGAACTCTTCTGGGACAAGCGCCGCATCCTGGAGGTGTACCTGAACTCGGTGGAGTGGGGCGAAGGCATCTTCGGCGCCGAGGCCGCGTCCTACCGTTACTTCAACATTCCGGCAGGCCGTTTGTCGGCAGAGCAGGCGGCCCGTCTGGCGGTGATGCTCCCGGCGCCGCGCCGCTTTGAAAAAAATCCCTATTCGGCCTACCTTAACAATCGGACACAGGCCGTGTTGGGTCGAATGGGTTACTCCGAAGTACCATGACGCCCGTAGCGCGAGGCGCTAGTGAGCGCGGACTAAATCATCAGAGCGCAGGTTAAATAATCACCGTTCGGGCTGAGCCTGTCGAAGCCCTTGCCCCACAGGGCTGGCACTTCCGGTTTGTTCAGTGTTTCCCTAATCACCGCGCATACTTAAAAGGACACCCCATGAAACTCACCACCTTGATCGCCGCCGCAACGGCCTCCCTGCTGCTCGCCGCCTGCGCCGGCAGCCTTTCCGGTTCCAGCTACAACCGCAACCAAGCACGCGGCGAAATGAACGTGCGCATGGGCGTGGTGGAAGCCGTGCGCCAAGTGCAAATCGAAGGCACCAACTCCGGCGCCGGCACCCTGGCCGGCGGCGTAGTGGGCGGCATTGCCGGTAGCGGCGTAGGCCAAGGCCGCGGCAGCAACATCGCCGCCGTCCTCGGCGCCGTCGCAGGCGGTGTTGCCGGTCATGCCCTGGAAGGCAGCGCCACGAAGAAGGATGGCATCGAGATCACCATCAAGCTGGACAACGGCAACATGATCGCCGTGACCCAGGAAGCCGACGAACAGTTCCGCGTAGGCGAGCGGGTGCGAGTCCTCTCCGGCCAAGGCGCGACGCGGGTTTCGCACTAAGACTAGCGTGCAGCCAACGAAAAGGGCCGCCCAATCGGGCGGCCCTTTTCGTTTCATGGCGAGGTAGTTGAACCAGGCGTCGGGGTGGCGTTGCGCTGCGTCGTGAAAATGCCCGAGTACCTGAAGACCTGCCCTACCAGGGGATGGGTCAGACGGAAGTCCATGGCGAAACTATCTTCGCCGTGCTTGCGCTCCACAATGGTCGTATGGCCCAAGATCAGCCATTCCGGCAACCCGAAAGTCAGGGGGCCGAGTTTGATGACATAGCGCACCCCGTCGTAGTGCAGATCATCCCCCTCCATTCGCGGCACCATTTCCAGGCCCATCACCGGATTCACGAATTCGATCAGATGGTTGTTCTTGCCCGGCACCCAGAAACTGTCGAAACGTATTTCAGCGCCATCAGGAAAGCGCATGGTGCGTCGCCAATATTGCCGATCGGCAGCCACGTGTTTTTCCACCCGCGTGGGAATTTGGCTGCCCGACTTGGCCAGCAGCGCGCCCAGCTTGTGCAGCAGCCACAGGTAGGGCTTCATCCAGCGCGGAAACTCGATGTCCATGTGCCCAACATCCACGTTGGGACCGAATTGGTAGTGGGCCTTGAGGGAGGCGGGCAGCCGTTCCCAGTCGCTGCCCAAGGCTTGGTGCATGAGGCTTTTCATGATGCGGCTCCCGGAATGTGCTTGAACACCATGAGCGCCACCACCATCACCATGGCACTGAAGGCCGGTACGCCGAGCCAGAACCACCAACGGGTCATGCGCCAATAGGTGTCAGGGAGCGGTTGCCCCGTTGCCAGCGACTGCTCGGCCAGTTTTTGCATCTTGATCTGGAGCCAGACGACGGGCAGCCAGCAGATGCCGGCGAGGCAATAGAGCATCAGACTGATCATGATCCACGGCGTGGTCAGCGGAATGCCGGCCAGAGTGGCCATGGCGATGCCGCTGATGGGCTGGAAAATCACGGTGGGCGTGGTGAAGCACCAGTCGGCCAACACCACGTGGCGATTGGTGACTGCCATGTGGGCGAGGTTGCCGCTGCGGTCGCCCATCCATTTGTAAAACGCACTGCCGAGGCCGGTGCCGAACAACAGCACCATGCTGAGAATGTGCAGAGTCTTGAGCGTCAGGTAGGTCATGATCTTCTCCTAGTCAGAGAGGGCCTGCTCGGCGTCCGCGTCGAGCAGGGCTGGGATGAAGTCGAGGGCGTTCCGTCCCATGAAGCGGCGCCAGGCGGTGCCGTCGCCGCGATAGCCCTTGACCAGCATGCGAATGTTCTCGGTGCGCAGCATGGGGTTCAGGGACTGGCCCAGCCGGGTCAGCGCCAGCACCATCGCAACGGGCACGTGCAGCACGGGTGCGGCGCTGCGTCCCTGGGCGGCGCGCAGTCGTTGCAGCCAAGCGACGTACTCGATGGATTCGTTGCCGACGATGTCCAGGATTTGCCGGGTGGCTGAAGAGGTGAGGCAGGCCTTCACCGTGGCGGCCACGTCGGCGATATGGACCGGCTGCAAAACTTGGCGCCCATCGCCCACGACCGGCAACAGGGGCAGGCGAGACAGGCGCTTGAACAGGGCGGCACTGGCGCCTCCTCGACCGTAGATCAGCGAGGGGCGCAGGACGAACCAATCCAGGGGAAGGCTGCGCAGATGATCGTCCGCCGCTTTCTTGCTCCGGTGGTAGGCGGAGAAGGCCGTATCGTCGGCACCCAGGGCGGATATCTGGATCACCCGGCTTACCTTGGCCTGCACGCAGGCGTCGAACAGGGCGCAGGGAGCCGTGGAGTGCAGGGTTTGGAAATTCTGGTTCGCCGTTTCGCCAATGATGCCCACCGCGTTGATGACCGCATCCACGCCCCGTAGCAAGGGCAACCAGTCAGCTGCCGACAGCATGTGCGAGAAGTCGACGCCGTGGCGGCGAGAGACGGGAAGCACCTCATGACCGTCGCGGCGCAGCAGTTTCGCCAGATTGGTCCCAATGAAGCCGCTGGCCCCTGTCAGCAGGATTTTCATTTGCCGCTCTCCTTTTGCGCGGGGAGCACAACGAAATGTCCCAGACGATTGCCGAGGCGCTGCATGGCGATCAGTAGTCCGCCGAAGACGGCCAGCAAGGAAATGCGCAAAGCATCGAAGGGGTCGCCGCTTTTGACGAGCCAACTGGAGAGAAGCACCAGCATCAGCGGAGCGATGACCAGCATGACTCGGGTGTAGCTCAGCCAGAATTCGGCCGACTCCTGATCGGGGCAAATCCTGGCCAAGGTTCGCAACAGGGGATGGGATAGCACGCGCAAGACGATCAGGCTGGCGAGGATGCTGACCAGCAGTTCCGACAACAGCAGCAGGTAGGTGTCCATCACAAGCTCCTCGAATGGGTTAGGAGCTTGCAGTTTTCGCTTTTGTGGGAACTGAGGCTTCCTGATTGGCCGAAACGGAGGCGATTCCTGCTCCGGAATGATCGTTTCGGAACAGATTACGGCCTGGAGGTGGGATTTATTGCTCGTCTGTCCGCTTCAGGTTCAGCTTGCGGTACTGGCCCGGCGTCATGCCTTCGATCTCGCGGAAGGCTTCGTAAAAGTTGGATTGGGTGCTGAAGCCGACGCTCAGCCCCACGGAAAGCACCGAGGCGGCGGGTTCCTCCCGCAGCATGGTCTTGGCCGCCGCAACCCGTCGTTCCCGAACGTAACGGGAGAAGCTCTTGCCCAACTGCGTGTTGAGTAGTTCGGACAATTGGTGACTGGTCAGACCGAGGCGCTCCGCCAAGCTGGAAAGACTCAAGTCCGTATCCTGGTAAGCCCGCTCTTCGTTCATCAGCCGTTCCAGCTGACCCAGCGCACCCGCGCAATCGACGCGAGTCAGCGTGGAGTTGGCATAAGCGGCCTTGGCGCTCTCGGTCACGTCCTCCCGCAAATGGGGGCGTAGCCCAAGAGCGATCTGCACCAGCAGGAAGGCGAGGCCGATGGCGATGGCGTAGAGGATGAAGAACAGCTTGTCAGGCAGTTGGGCCTGGAGGACGCCAAGGGCGGCGACGGCGATGGCGATGATGAAAATCGTGCCGAGGGACAGAAACTCCCCGGTGAAATATTCCCGCTGGCTCCGCAGGCGGAAAAGGTCGCGGCCCAGGGCGACGAGATAGGCGGCACCGATGAGGAAGGCGAGCGGAAGTGCGACTTCAGGCGATAGCCAGGGGGCAAGGACGATGGGCAGGCTGTGCGCGAGGTGGGTCAGAGGGCGCGTGCCATCGGCGCTTCCCCTGAGCAAGGGGCGGCTGAAACCGAGGAAGGCCGGCGCCACCAGGAAGAGCAGCACCCGATAGAAGGCCGTCGATACCCAGGGGCGATCCAGGTACAGCCATCCCCAATGGGCGATCTGCAAGCCCGCCAAGGCCGCGATCAGGAGGAGGCCGAAGAAGCGGGCCTCAGCTTGGTCGGCGTAGTTGGCCTTGCGAAAATGGGTAAGGGCCAGCGTCGGAACGCTGAAGAGGGAAAAGCCGATCAGGAGCAGGGCGAGAGAATTCATCGGTCATGATTGTAGTGGCTCGAGTATCGCAAGGCGACCTTAGTCAGAAAAGACAAGGGCCGCCCGATTGGGAGGCCCTTGTCTTTTCTGCTTTTGCATTAATTGGATTTCCAGCCAAACTCTTTCGCATGCCACTGATAGTACAAAGAACTATTGGACCAGTTGGCGACAGTCCGACCTTCAATTTGACTAATGGCGTTATCGAGATGTGGTGTCCCTTCTCTCCTTGAGTTCACACGCACGCAACCATCAGGGGCGTACACAAACCCCTTATCGAAAAGGCTGTCGCAACCCAGCACACACATGAGCGCAGCAACGTTATCGAAATCTAGCCTTTCATCTCGGCTGCACTCAGAACGTGCCTTGATATGGGCGGCCACTAGCAGTTCTCGCGGCAACGTTCTTCCGCATAGCACGCACTCTCCCTGTCCCTTTCCTCGGAGCAAATAGCTCCGCAGAAATGCTTGCTCCTTTCTTCTGCTGACGAAAGTTTCGCTATCGAGTTGGTCAGCTTGTGCGAAGGCTGAAAGAAATCGCTTGAGCGGTGCAAGTGGCTCTTCTTGCTCGCTGAAACTTATGCTGTCGTGCGAAATAAATGACGGAGCATGCGGTACGTCTGGATTGGACATTCGTGCGCCATAGCCCGCGCGTACCAGCGCAGACAGCTCATCGAGACTGCGAACTCGAATGTAGTCTGCCGAGTACCTGGAGGTGGTAGCTACATAGGCGCCATCAGAATGCAAGTGGGGGTACAAAAGCTTGCCTTGGTATTGCCCCCTATTTTTCTTGGCGAAGAACGGCTGCATAAGACCCCGATGTGTTTCGGACTCAGTTCCAACTTCCATCGTAAGCCAGCACGCCATCGATCAGCGTGTAGCGCACGCGGCCGGACATCATCTGGCCTAGGAAGGGCGTATTTTTGCCTTGGCTCTTCAGGGCTTCGCGGCTGACGCGGAACTCGGCTTCGGGGTCGAACACGCATACGTCGGCGGGGGCGCCGACGCCCAGGTGGCCGCTGTCGATGCCCAGCAGTTTGGCGGGGGCGGAGGTGATGGGCGCCAGGGTTGCGCTCATGGAAAGGCCCAGTTCCTTGCCCCACTTGAGGGTTAGGGGCAGCAGCAGTTCCAGGCCGGTGGCGCCGGCTTCGGCTTCGTCGAAGGGGACTTGTTTGCCGTCGTCATCCACCGGGGTGTGGTCGGAGCAGAGGGCGTCGATGGTGCCGTCACTCAAGCCTTGGCGCAGGGCTTCCTTGTCGCGCAGATCGCGCACTGGGGGCGCCAGGCGCAGGTGGGGGTTGAAGAAGCCGATGTCCCGATCCGACAGGTGCAGGTGGGTGGTGGCCACGTCGCAACTCACGGCGAGGCCGCGGGCCTTGGCGAGTCGAATCATGTCGAGGCCGGCGGCGGAGGAGATGCGGGTGATGTGCACCCGCGCATTGGTGACTTCCGCCGCTTGCAGGATGGTGGAGAGGGCGATGGTTTCGGCGATCACGGGGATGCCCACGAGACCCAGGCGGGCGGCGACTTCGCCGTCGTGGGCGACGCCGTTGCGGGCCAGATAGGGATCTTGTGCCGAGAGCCAGACGGAATAGCCGAAGGTGGAGGCGTACTGCAAGGCGCGCATCAGCACTTGGGTGTCGAGCACGGGCACGGTGGCCTGACTGAACGCAACGCAGCCGGCTTCGGCCAGTTCGGCCATTTCGGTGATGTGCTTGCCTTCCAGCTTTACGGTGAGGGCGCCGACGGGATAGACCTTGGCGAACTCGGGCAGGCGGGCGCGGTGCTTGAGCATTTCCACCAAGCCGGGCTCGTCCAGGGGCGGGTCCGTGTCGGGGGGGCAGGCGAGGCTGGTGACGCCACCGGCGGCGGCGGCGGCCATTTCGGATTCGAGGGTGGCGCGGTATTCGTAGCCGGGTTCGCGCAGGCGGGCGGAAAGATCCACCAAGCCGGGGCAGACTACGCAGCCGCTGGCGTCGATGGTGCCCACGGTGCGGTTGTCGTCGAAGCCGGCAGGCGCTTCGCCCACGGCGACCACGCGACCGTCATCGATGAAGAGGTTTGTCACCCGGTCCACGTTGTTGGCTGGGTCGATCAGGCGTCCGTTTTTGATTTGCAGTTTCATGTTCTTAGTTCCCCGCCAGCATGCTCATGACCGCCATGCGCACGGCGATACCGAAAGTGACCTGGGGCAGGATCACGGCTTGACCGCCGTCGGCCACTGCCGAGTCGATTTCGACGCCCCGGTTCATGGGGCCCGGGTGCATGACGATGGCGTCGGGCTTTGCCAGCGCCAGTTTTTCCGGCGTGAGGCCGTAGTTCTTGAAGTATTCCTGGGGGCTGGGCAGCAGCGCGCCCTGCATGCGTTCGTTCTGCAAGCGCAGCATCATCACCACGTCGGCGCCCTTGAGGCCTTCCTTCATGTCGTGACAGACGCGCACGCCCATGCGCTCGACGGCGGTGGGCAGCAGGGTCTTGGGGCCGACGGCGCGAATCTCCGGCACACCGAGGGTGGTCAGCGCGTGAATCTGCGAGCGGGCGACGCGGGAGTGGAGGATGTCGCCGACGATGGCCACCGTGAGATTGGTGAAGTCCTTCTTGTAGTGGCGGATGGTGTACATGTCGAGCAGGCCCTGGGTCGGGTGGGCGTGCCGTCCGTCACCCGCATTCACCACGCGGATGTGGTCCTGCTTGGTCGCCGCCAGATGTTGGGCGATGAGGAAGGGCGCGCCGCTGCTGGCGTGACGCACCACGAACATGTCTGCCTGCATGGCCGACAGGTTGTCCACCGTGTCGAGCAGGGTTTCGCCCTTGGTGGTGGAGGAGGTGTTGATGTTGAGATTGATCACATCCGCCGACAGCCGCTTCGCCGCGATCTCAAAGGTCGTGCGGGTGCGCGTGGAGTTCTCGAAGAAAAGATTGAACACGCTCTTGCCACGCAGCAGCGGGAGCTTCTTTTCTTCCTGATGGACCAGTTCGGTAAAGGGGGCCGCCGTGTCGAGGATGCGGGTGATGATGTCCCGGGGCAGGCCTTCGATGGTGAGCAGGTGTTGCAGCTCGCCGTGCTTGTTCAGTTGCGGATTGATAGCGTTCATTGGGCGTGGGCGTCAAAGAATCCTTGGA
>DASUJA010000105.1:0-46456 GCA_036279515.1 Rhodocyclaceae bacterium
TGCGCCAGCCCATGAAAAACCAGATCAGCACGGCGGATGCGGCGAAGCCATACCACTGAAAGGCGTAGGAGAGGTGCCGCTCCCAGCGCTCGTCGGGGCGCGGCCAATCACGGGCGAAGCCGGTGGGCGCGGCGGCGTCCAACTCGATCACCACCGGCTGCACGGGGTAGCGCGCGGCGGCGGAGAAATGCGCCATGTCCAGGTTCTGCCACACGGGCTGCCAAGCGGTCGATGCGGGTGTTGAGCCGAGGGTGAAAAAGCGGCTGGGCGGAATGGCGGCGTTACCCGTCAGTTCCACTTCTTGCGTCGGTGTGTCGATGCTTGGCAACTCGCTATGGTTGGCCGGCGCGGCGATCCAGCCTCGATTCACCAGTACGCGCATGTCTGATCCGGCGAGGCGCAACGGCGTGATGACGTGATAGCCCGCCACGTCGTTATGCACCCGGTTATCCAGCAGGAACTGATGCGCCACGTCGTAGCTGCCGCGCAGGGCGACAGGGGCATAACGCAGGGGCTCCACGTCGGCGATGAGTGACGTGGGTAGAGCGATGGGGGCGCTGTGGCTGCGTCCGTCGAGTAGGGCCTGGGCGGCGCGCTTGCGGTCCGCCTTGCCGTGTTGCCATTGACCGAGGTGAATGAACAGCGCCACGCCGCCCAGCATCAGCAGGGTGCTCCACCAAAAGGGGCGGAAGCGTTTTCCCCTTGAGAAGGCCGTGCATTGGTTCCACAATCCACTCATCTTCTGGCGGAGTCCGATCATGGTATTCAAGGCGTTGGTGGTGCTCATGCTGTTGGCGGTGATCGGCAGTCTGTTTTCGGGGCTGGTGTTTCTCTACCGGGACAAAGGCGCCGGGTCGCGGGTGGTGAAAGCCCTGACCTTGCGCATCTCCTTGTCCATCCTGTTGTTCATCGGTTTATGGGTGGCGTTCTACTTTCAGCAACACGGTGCTACGTAAAGCAACTTCAAAATAACGTGATCGTTGTCGAAGGGTTCCCTCTCCCCTTGAGGGAGAGGGCTAGGGTGAGGGGAACTTGTGAATTCTTGCGACCCATACCCCTCACCCCGTCCCTCTCCCGCAAGGGGAGAGGGGGCGTACTAAAGCCAATACACCAGCACAAACAGCAACAGCCACACCACATCCACGAAGTGCCAGTACCAGGCCACTGCTTCAAAGGCGAAGTGGCGGTCGGCGTCGAAATGGCCCGCCACGCTACGCGCCAGGATCACGGAAAGCATGATGGCGCCGAGGGTCACGTGGAAACCGTGGAAGCCCGTGAGCATGAAGAAGGTGGCGCCGTAAACGCCCGCCGATAGGGTGAGTCCCAACTCCGTGTAGGCGTGGTGATATTCGTAAGCCTGGAAGCCAAGGAACAGCACGCCCAGCGCCACGGTGAGCGCAAGGCCCAGCTTGAGTTGGCCGCGATTGTTCTTCAGCAGGCCCCAGTGCGCCCAGGTCAGCGTCGCGCCAGAAGTCAGGAGCAGTGCGGTGTTCAGTGCAGGGATGCCCCAGGCGCTGACCGGCGTGAAGGGCGTGCCCTTGGGGCCAACGCCGGCCACGTTCCAGGCCCCTTCGCCGAAGCCCGGCCAAATCGTGTAGCCATGGGCCGCTTCCAGTCCGCTGAGGATGGGCACCGAGATGTTGCGGGTATAGAAGAGGGCGCCGAAGAAGGCCACGAAGAACATCACCTCCGAGCCGATGAACCAGATCATGCCGTGGCGGAAGGAACGGTCTTCCCAGTCCGTGTAAGCGCCGGTCTTGTTTTCGTAGATCACCGCGCCGAACCACTTGAACAGCACATAGACGATCACGCCCGCGCCGCCCAGCATCACGTAGGGGCCAGGGGCGAAGTGATTCATCTTGAGGATGAAGCCCAGGGCCAGCAGGAACATCCCAGTGGCAAGGACGAAGGGATAGATGGAGGGTTGAGGGACGTAGTAGTGGCCGCCGTGGGGTGCAGCGCTTGGGTGAGTGCCTGCGTGGGTGCTCGCGTTCATGGGGAACCTCCCGACTGATTGGGGTTGGCAGGAGCAGGAAAGAAGGCGTAGGCCAACGTCAGCTCCTGGATGTCTTTATCTATTTCTGGATTGATGATGAAGGTGAGCGGCATCTCTCTGGCTTCGCCGGGGCCGAGGGTTTGCTGGCGGAAGCAGAAGCATTCGAGCTTGTGCATCTGAGCAGCTGCCTGACCGGGCGAAATGCTGGGGATGGCTTGGCCCACCACGGTTTGGTTGGAGGTGTTGCGCACCAGATAGCGCGTGGTGCGCAACTCGCCGGGATGCAGATGGATCGAGGGCTCCAGGGGGCGAATCTCCCAAGGCAGGCCGGGCATCTGCGTCGCCATGAACTGCACGGTGAGCGTGCGGCTCGCATCCAGCTTGATCGGCGCCACGTCCTTCGCTGCCACAGCGTCCTTCAGCGTCTTGCCATTGAGGCCCACGGCACGACAGAACGTGTCGTAAAAGGGCACCATGGCAAAGCCGAAGGCGAAGCTGGCGGCGGTAAGGGCCACCAGCTTGATCACCAGGGGGCGGTGACGACGCAGGGCGGGCAGCGTGGCAGTCATGGATCAGCGCGGCACCAGGAAACCGAGGGCGTAGAGCACCACCACGGCGCTCATCAATACCCAGGCCACACGGGCGGAGTTGCGACGACGGCGGGCGATTTCTTCGGTAATAAACGTGCGGCTCATGATCAGTTCACCTCCGGCTGAGTTTCCCAACTGTGATGGGGCGGGGGCGAGGACAGCTCCCACTCCAGACCTTCTGCGTTTTCCCAAACCCTGGCGGGTACCTTCTCTCCGCCCTTTACGCATTGCCAGATGTTGTAGGCAAAGATCAATTGCGAGGCGCCGAGGATGAAGGCGCCCACGGTGGAGATGGCGTTGAACTCGGCGAATTGCAGCGCGTAGTCGGGGATGCGGCGCGGCATGCCGGCCAGCCCCAGGAAGAACTGGGGCATGAAGGTCAGGTTGAAGCTGATGGCGGTGAGCCAGAAATGCAGCTTGCCGAGTTTTTCGCTGTACATGTGGCCGGTCCATTTGGGCAGCCAGTAATACACGCCGGTCATGACGCCCATGATGCCGCCGGTGAAGAGGGCGTAGTGAAAATGGGCCACCACGAAGTAGCTGTGGTGATACTGGGCATCGGCGGCCACGTCGGCCAGCACCAGACCCGTGAGGCCGGCGATGCCGAACAGCACGATGAAGCCCAGGGCGAACAGCATGGGCGTCTCGAAGGTCATGGAACCGCGCCACATGGTGGCGATCCAGCAGAAGAACAGCACCGCCAGAGGCAGGGAGATGGACATGGTGCTGTACATGAAATACAGCAGCGCTGGCACCGGCATCCCCGCAGTGAAGAAGTGGTGTGCCCACACCACCAGAGACAGCACGCCGATGGCGATGAAGGCATAGACCTGTGCTTTGTAGCCGTAGGTGGGCTTGCGGGTGAAGGTGGAGAGTACGTGGGGCATCAGGCCCCACACGGGCAGCAGCAGGATATACACCTCGGGATGGCCGAAGAACCAGAACAGATGCTGGAACAGGATCGGGTCGCCGCCGCCCGCCGCGTCGAAGAAGTGGGTGCCGAAGTGGCGGTCCGTCAGCAGCATGGTCACGGCGCCGGCCAGTACCGGCAGGGTGATCACCAGTAGGAAAGCCGTGACCAGCCAGCCCCAGACGAAGAGCGGCATCTTCATCAGGGTCATGCCGGGGGCGCGCATGTTGAAGATGGTGACGATGATGTTGATGGAACCCATGATGGAACTGACGCCCAGGATGTGCACCGCGAAGATGGCGAAGTCCACCCCGATGCCGCCCTGCACCGAGAGGGGCGCGTAGAAGGTCCACCCCGTCGCGAGGGCGCCGTCGCCCACGCCGAACAGGGCCAGGGAGAAGGGCAGGGTGAGCAGGATCGCCGCCGGTGGCAGCAGCCAGAAGCCCCAGTTGTTGAGGCGCGGCAGAGCCATGTCGGGGGCACCGATCATGAGCGGAATCTGCCAGTTGGCAAAGCCCGTGGCGGCGGGCATCAGCGCGCCGAAGATCATCACCAGGGCATGGACGCCAATCAACTGGTTGAAGAACTCGGGCTTCATGAACTGGAGGCCGGGCTGGAACAACTCGGCCCGGACGGCCAGGATCATGATGCCGCCGAGGAAGAACATCAGCAGCGAGAACGTCATGTACATCGTGCCGATGTCTTTGTGGTTGGTGGTGGTGAGCCAGCGCATCAGGCCTTTAGGTTCGGCGTGGGCGTGGCCGTCATGGGTGATGGTCGCGGTATTCATTCATTGCCTCCCAATGTGGTGCATTGCGAAACCACAGTGAAAATTGTCGTCATCCCGGCGGAGGCCGGGATCCAGGAAGGGCCGCAAGAACCCCTGGATTCCGGCTTCCGCCGGAATGACGAGGTTTTGCGGCAAGCGATCAAATCGAGTGGGGTTAGCACCTTGCATGCTCCTCCTAGCGCAACGCCTTGATCTGAGCCGGTTGGATCATGTCGCCTTGAGCGTTACCGAAGCTGTTGCGCTCGAAGGTGATGACTGCGGCCAGTTCCACGTCGGACAGGGTGTTCTTGAAGGCTTGCATGGCGGTGCCGGGCTTGCCGTTCATGACGCGGAACACGTGGGTGTCGGGGACCAGCTTGCCGTCGGGCCCCAGGAGCGGCGTGTTCACCACCTTGCTGCCGGCCAGGGCCGGGAAGGCAGGCGGCAGTCCTTGGCCGTTGGGCTGGTGGCAGGCGGCGCAGGTCTTGGCGTAGACGTCGGCGCCCTTGGCGATCAACTCATCCTTGCTCCAGGTACGGTCAGAACTGTTGGCGGCTGCGGCGATTTCGGCCTTCTTCTTTTCCACCCAGGCCGCGTATTCAGGCTCGGTGACGCCTTGCACCACTACGGGCATGAAGCCATGGTCCTTGCCGCAGAGTTCGGCGCACTGGCCGCGATAGATGCCGGGCTTGTCGATCTTGACCCACACCTCCCGCAAGAAGCCGGGCACTGCGTCGCGCTTGACGCCGAACTGGGGCACCCACCAAGTGTGGATCACGTCGGTGGAGGTGATCAGCACCCGCACCTTCTTGCCCACGGGCAGCACCACCGGGTTATCTACTTCGAGAAGATAGTGCTCGCCTTTGTCGGCCTTGTTCTCGATCTGGTCCTTGGGGGTCGTGAGCGTGGAGATGTACTTGATGCCGGAGTCGGGATACTCGTACTGCCACTTCCACTGCATGCCCGTGACCTTGAGCACCATGTCGGCCTTGGTCTGGGTGTCCTCCATGTCGATCACCGCATGAAAGGCGGGGATGCCCATGAGGATGAAGTCGATGAAGAGCAGCATGGCAAAGGGCACCAGTACCCAGAACCATTGCAGCTTGCCGGTGGGGCCTGAAAACTTGGCCGGCTCGGCGCCTTGGCTCTTGCGATGCTTCACCATGGAATAAACCATGATGGCGAATACCACCACGAACAACGCGGTGATGATCAGCATGAACTGGTTGTGCATGTGGAGCGTATCCCGCGCCAGCGGCGTGGCTGGATCGGGGAAGTTCCACTTGTAATCGGCCAGGGCTGGCGCCGATACGGTGCCAAGGCCGAGGAGTGCGAGGGTGATGCGTGCGAAGCAAGAACTCCTGCGATGGGCAGGATGGTGCTGTTCTCTGAAGGTCATGCCTTTCTCCGAAACAAATTTGGGAAGGACACCTGTGGCTCGTGTGGCCACTTATTTTTCGTTCGCCAAAATCGTTCCGATGGCGAATGCTTTAAATCTAACGTAATTTTCGATTCGATGGAAGCAGTGAAAATTTGGCGGCGCACAAACAATTTGCCAGCGCACAAACGACGAGGCCGGCAAAAGCCGGCCTCGTGGAGAGTCGCTAACGAAACAGTCTGGATCAGCCGCCTAGATAAGCCGCTTCCACCTGTGGATTGGCGAGCAAGTTGGCTCCCGAGTCGGTCAGCACGATATGGCCTGTTTCTATTACGTAGCCGTGACGCGCAATCTTCAACGCCTGCTTTACGTTCTGCTCCACAAGCATTACGGAGAGGCTCGCTTTGTTAATTTCCACCAGCGTGCGGAAGATCTCCTGGACCATCAGCGGCGCGAGGCCCATGGAGGGCTCGTCCAGCAGCAACAGGCGCGGCTTCGCCATCAGTGCGCGACCGATGGCGAGCATCTGCTGTTCGCCGCCGGAAAGATTGCCGGCGAACTGAGCGGCCCGGTCCTTGAGACGGGGGAAGAGGTGATAGACCTCTTCCAGGCTGGTCGCGATGCCCGCAGTGTCCTTGCGAGTGTAGGCGCCCAGTTGCAGGTTCTCGGCCACCGTGAGCGTCGTGAGAATGGCGCGGCCCTCGGCCACCTGCACCAGCCCGCGCTGCACGCGCTGATGGGGCGAAAGGCGGGTGATGTCTTCGCCTTCAAATTCGATCTTGCCCCGGCCCGGTTTCAGTAGTCCCGAGAGCGCGAGCAGGGTGGTGCTCTTGCCAGCGCCGTTGGCGCCGACGAGTGCAGTGATCTCGCCGGCATTGAGATGGAGGGTTAGCCCTTTGACGGCCTCGATGTGGCCGTAGCAGACGGAGAGGTCGTGGATGCGAAGGATGACGGTCATGCTGCCTCCTCCTTCCCTAGATACGCTTCGATCACTTCGGGGTTACTCCGTACTTCGTCCGGCGTGCCCTCGGCGATGATGCGGCCGAAGTTGAGTACGGCGATGCGGTCGCACAGGCCCATGACGAAGCGCATGTCGTGTTCGATCATGAACACGCCGTAGCCCCGGTCGCGGATGTTGCGGATCTCTTCCATGAGGGCCGTCTTCTCCGAAGGATTCATGCCGGCCACCGGCTCGTCGAGCAGCAGCAGCTTGGGTTCTGTCGCCAAGGCGCGGGCGAATTCCAGCTTGCGCTGATCGCCGTAGGAAAGGTTGTCGGCTACGGTATCAGCCTTGCTCTCCAGGCCCACCCAGGTCAGCAACTCGTAGGCCCGCTCCCGTGCGCGCTTCTCTGCAGCGCGACAGGCGGGGCTGTTGAAGAAGATGCCCAGACCTCCGTAATTCAGATGATCGTGCATGCCCACCATCACGTTTTCCAGAATGCTCATTTCCTTGAAGATGCGGATGTTCTGGAAGGTGCGGGCAATGCCTTTGCGGGTGATGCGGTGGGGCGCTTGGCCCAGCAGGCTCTCGCCCTGGAAGTCGATGGCACCGCTTGAAGGCTGCAAGAGTCCGGTGATCAGATTGAACACAGTGGTCTTGCCTGCGCCGTTGGGGCCGATCAGGCCGTAGATGCCGCCGGCGGGAACTTCAAAGTTCACGTCATGAAGCACGTGCAGTCCGCCGAAGTGCTTGCCTACATTGCGGATGGAAAGGAGGGCGGTCATGCCGTTGCTCCTTTCTTGAAAAAGGCCCGAATGCGTCGAGGCTCCCAGATGCCCTTAGGCAGGAAGAGAACCACCAGCACAAGCACCGCACCGTTCACCAACGAGCGGAAGTCGTGCAGGAAGCGCAGCAGTTCCGGCAGCAGCGTGAGGATGCCGGCGCCCAAGGCAGGCCCGACGAGGCTCGATGTGCCACCCAGGACGGCCATGGTGAGGATGTCCACCGCCGCTTCAAAGCCGTATTCCCTCGGGCTGATGAAAAAAGTGAAATGAGCGTTGAGGGCGCCTGCAATGCCGGCAATGAAGCCGCCCAACACGAAGGCCAGCAGCTTGTAGCGGGCCACGTCGATGCCCATGAGGCGGGCAGCAATCTCATCTTCCTTGATGGCCTCGAAGGCGCGTCCCACCTTGGAGCGGCGCAGGCGGGCAAGACCGTAGAAAGCCAGGGCGAGCAAGGCAAGGATGTGCCAGCCCTCGGTTGCCAGCGGAATGCCGTTGAGTCCTTCGGGGCCGCCGGTGATGTCCAGGTTGAGTATGGTGATGCGGACCACTTCACCGAAGGCCAGGGTCGCCATGGCGAGATACACACCGGAAAGCCGTAGCACGGGGGCTCCGATGATCAGCGCCACGATGGCCGGTGCGACGCCCCCTGCCAGCAATACCGCAGGAAACGACCATTCTGCATTGAGCGTGAGCAGGGCTGAGACGTAAGCGCCGATGCCCATGAAGGCTGCATTGGCGAGGGAGAGCAGGCCGCAGGAAAGCGTCAGCCAGATCGAAAGGGCCAGCAGCATATGCACACCAACGGAGTAGACGAGCGTGCTGTAGGTGGACCAGAAATCGTTAAACCATTCCATATGTTTTTCGTTGGTTCAGTTCAGTCGTTGTTATTCGTTATTCCGAAAGACTAGCAAGGAGTTATTCCCGTTCGTGGTGAGGTATCGAACCATGAATGGGCCACCATGCCGTAACTCGCCCTTCGATACCTCAGGGCGAACGGTGTAGCTATGCATGGTTGCCTGGGATATGCCTAGCGCAGTCACTATGCCTTCCTCTCCAGCACCCGCCCGAACAGCCCAGACGGCCGCACCAGCAGAATCAGGAACAGCAGGCCAAAGGCCACGGCATCGCCCATTTGGCTGGACAGGTAGGCCTTGCTGAACACCTCGGCGAAGCCGAGGAACAGGCCTCCGATGAGGGCGCCGCGAATGTCGCCCATGCCGCCGAGGATGATGACGGCGATGCCTTTATGCAGGATGGGCTGGCCCATCTGCGGGGTGATGGCATTGAAGTCGAGGCCGATCAACACGCCCGCTACACCGCCCAGCGCAGCGGCCACGAAGGAGGTGACGTGGAACAGGCCTTCTACGTTGATGCCCAGCAGATAGGCCGCTTTGGGCGATTCGGCAATGGCCCGCAGGGCGCGTCCCAGCTGGGTGCGCTTCAAGGTGAGAAAGAGCACCGCCATCAGCACGAAGGCGATGGCGACGATGGCGATTTCCAGGGTGCGGACGTGGATTTCCCCTACGGTGAAATCGGCGGCGGGCAGGATTTCTTCGGGGAAGCGGCGAATCTCCGCGCCGAACAAACCCTGCGCCGCGCTGGTGAGCATGATGCCGACGCCGATGGTGGCAATCATGGGAATCAGGTGCGGGGCATTGCGGGCGCGCAGGGGCTTCAAGATCAGCACGTCCACCAACAGGCCCACGCTGCCGCTGGCAACCATGGCGCCGAGTAGAGCGGCCCAGAGTGGCGCGTCGAACTGGGTCACCAGGGCCAGGGCGGCATAACTGCCCACCATGAACACGGCACCGTGGGACAGATTGATGACCGCCAGCACCCCGAACACCAAGGTGAAGCCCAGGGCGAACAGCGCATAGACGCTGCCCAGGGTGAGTGCGTTTAAGAGTTGTTGTTCAAACATTGCGACAGTGACTTCCGAATGCAGACGGGGCGGATGGTCCGCCCCGTCTGGTGATTTTCTGAATCGCTTACTTGCCGTTGTACAGCGTGAACTTGCCACCCTGGATCAGGTAGATGAAGGGCTTCTGGTCCGCGTCCCAGCCGCCGACCTTGCCGTCCTTGGTCTTGGCGGGGCGGAACTTGAAGGGGCCGGTGGCGCCGTCGATGCTCACTTTGGGCAGCGCTGTCTTCAGAGCTTCCCGGTCGGCGTTGAGGTCACCTGAGAACTTCACGTTCTTCAAAGCGGCAGCTGCGATGTAGAGGGCGTCATAGGCTTGCGCGGCGAACTGGTTGGGCTCCACGTTGTACTTCTTCTGGTAGGCCGCGACGAAGTTCTTGTTGGCGGGCGCCGGGTTGGCATTGGACCAGGGGCTGCCGACGAAGGTGCCTTCGCCTGCGAGCTTGGAGATCTCGAACAGCTTGGGCGAGTTGAAGCCGTTGCCGCCGACGAAGGGTGCCTTGATGCCCAGGCCGCGGGCTTGCAGCATGATGTTGGCGGCTTCTTCGGCAAGGCAGGAACAGACCACTGCGTCAGGGGCGGTGCCCTTGATCTTGGTGAGCTGGGCCTTGAAGTCCACGTCGCCCTTGACGTAGGTCTCGGTGGTGGTGACGGGAATTTTCTGCTCTTCCAGCACCTTCTTGAACACGTCGTAGCCGCTCTTGGTGAAGGCATCGTCGTTGCCGTAGATCACCGCGACCTTCTTCAACTTGTAGTGCTTGACGGCGGTGGCGACGGTGACGGGCAGCACGTCGGATTCCATCACTGAGTCGCGGAAGATGTAAGGGCCGATGTCGGTGATGCCGTTGGCGGTGTTGGAGGTGCCGAAGGCCACGGTCTTGGCGGCGTTGGCCACGGGGCCGGCGGCAAACATGGAGTTGGACAGGGTGGGGCCGAAGATCATCAGCACCTTGTCCTGGAAGATCAGTTTCTTGAAGACGTTGATGGCTTCTTCCTTCTTGCCTTGTTCGTCTTCCACCACCAACTGGATTTTGTTGCCGTTGATGCCGCCCTTGGCGTTGATTTCATCGGCAGCCAGTTGGAAGCCGTTGCGGATGGGCACGCCGTACTGGGCGGCGCCGCCAGTGAGGGCTTCGGCGACGCCGATCTTGATGTCTGCAGCCTGGGCCAGAGTGGCGGCGAAGAGTGAGGACAGGAGCAGTGCAGTGCGGGACAGCTTCATCATGATTTCTCCTTGTGATTGTTGTGCTGCGATTGTTTTGCTGCTTATACGCCTTGCTTCAGACTGGCTTCGATGAAGGCATCCAGATCGCCGTCCAGCACCTTTTGGGTGTTGGAGATTTCCACGTTGGTGCGCAGATCCTTGATGCGGCTCTGGTCCAGTACGTAGCTGCGGATCTGATGGCCCCAACCCACGTCGGTCTTGCCGGCTTCCAGCTTGTCGGCCTCGGCCTGGCGCTTGCGCAGCTCCAGTTCGTAGAGGCGGGACTTCAACATGGCCATGGCTTCGGCGCGGTTGCGGTGCTGGGAGCGGTCGTTCTGACACTGCACCACGATGCCGGTGGGCGCGTGGGTAATACGGATCGCGGAGTCGGTCTTGTTGATGTGCTGACCGCCGGCGCCGGAGGCGCGGAAGGTGTCTACCCGCAGGTCGGCCGGGTTGATCTCGACCTCGATGGAGTCGTCGATCTCGGGATAGACGTAGAGGCTGGCGAAGGAGGTGTGGCGGCCGCCGGAGGAATCGAAGGGGCTCTTGCGCACCAGACGATGCACGCCAGTTTCCGTGCGCAGGAAGCCGTAGGCGTAATCGCCTTCCACCTTGATGGAGGCGCTACGGATGCCGGCCACGTCGCCGTCGGTCTGTTCCAGCAGTTCGGTCTTGAAGCCCTTGCGTTCGCAATAGCGCAGGTATTGGCGCAGCAGGATGCCCGCCCAGTCGCAGGCTTCGGTGCCGCCGGCGCCGGCCTGGATGTCGATGAAACAGTTGGCGGGGTCGGCCGGGTTGGCGAACATGCGGCGGAATTCGAGGCCCGCTACTTCCTGCTCGACGGCTTCTGCATCGGCTTCCACTGCCACGAGGGTGTCCTCGTCGTCTTCTTCCTTGGCCAGATCGAATAGCTCGCGGGCGTCGCCCAGCTTCTGGGCCACGTCGGTGAGTGTGAGCACCACCGCTTCCAGGGATTTCTTTTCCTTGCCGAGGGCTTGGGCTTTCTCGGCGTTGTTCCAAATTGCCGGGTCTTCCATCTCCCGGTTGAGTTCGGTCAGTTTTTCAGCTTTGACATCGAAGTCAAAGATACCTCCGAAGTTCGTCGCCGCGCCTGGAAAGGTCGGCGAGGCGGTTTTCGATGGCGTTGATGCGTTCGGCTTCCATGATTTGTCTGTTTTCGCTGGGGAAACCGCAAATTATACCGGCACGGGCAATGGCCTGTTTCGATTAGGGCATTCGATGCGGGAAGATTAAAAGGCACCGGGATGGGGCTTGATGTTCTAAGCTGGTGCGCAGCGATGCACTGTTATTGGGCTCTGAGCGCTATTGGTGCGACTCGGATAAAGACTCGGGAGGGCATAGTTTCTGCTTTTATCCGTCGCAACAAACTGGAAATATGGCCTCACACAACAATGGTTAACTTTGCAGCAGACGAAATGCCAATAGCTCACGGCTGGAATACGGAGCAGCAGCTCAATCCTGCCCGTGTGCTGCAAACCTTGGTGAACAATCTTGAGGGGATGGTCTTCCGCTGCTATTTCGACGAGCACTGGACCATGCTCTTCGTCAGCAGCGGCTGCCGGGAACTCACCGGCTATGCGCCGGAAGCCCTGATCAACAACCGGGATTTGTCCTGGATGCAACTGAGTCATCCGGACGACGGCGTCCATGTCCGCCAAGTTGTACAGGAAGCGATTGCCAGTCATCGGCGCTATCGCGTGGAGTACCGAATCATCCGGGCCGACGGCAGCATCTGCTGGGTGGCGGAGCGGGGCACCATGGTGGCGGATGAAAGCGGCTGCGTGGTGCTGGAAGGCTTCATCGAAGACATCAGCGAACAGGTGAAGGGCCAGATGGACTTGGCCGCAGCCGAAGCTCGTTACCGCAGCATCTTTGAAAATTCCAGCGAAGGAATTTTCCAGACCACGGCGGACGGCCACTACATCAGCGCCAATCCTGCCTTGGCGCGCATCTACGGCTACGAGACCGCGGAAGAACTGATGGCGGCCATGCAGAACATCGGCTCACAGCTTTACGTGGACCCGAGCAGCCGGCAACGCTTCATGCGAATCATGGGAGAGCGAGGTTCCGTGCACGGCTTCGAGGCCCAGGTGCGACGTCATGACGGCACCATCATCTGGATTTCGGAAAACGCTCGCGCGGTCCATGGCCCCGACGGTGCCTTTCTGTATTACGAAGGCACGGTGCAGGACATCACCGAGACCAAGCATTACCAGCAGCAGCTGGAGCATCAGGCCAGCCACGATTTGCTCACGGGCCTGCCCAATCGCACGCTCTTCGTGGATCGGCTCAATCAAGCCATCAGCCAGGCGGATCGGGCCGGTTACTTCGCTGCCGTGGCCTTCATCGACCTGGACAACTTCAAATACATCAACGACAGCCTGGGCCACAAATCGGGCGACGAGTTGCTGATGGAAATTGCGGCTCGCCTTCACGGCGCTCTGCGCGGCGGCGACACTGTGGCCCGCTACGGCGGCGACGAGTTCGTGCTGATCCTTACCAACCACTATCAGGTGACGACCGTGGTGAAGGTCATCAATCGAGTGCTGGAAGAAATTCAGCGCCCCGTGCTGGTGGATGGGAAGGAACTTTGCGTCACGTGCAGTATCGGCCTAAGCCTCTATCCCTCGGACGGTAGCGACGCCCAATCCCTGATTCAGCACGCGGATGCGGCCATGTATTTGGCGAAGGAGAGCGGGCGCAACAACTACCAGTTCTTCACGCCTCGTCTCAACGAGCTCGCCATCGAGCGCATGACCCTGGAAGGCAGTCTGCGTCGGGCATTGGAGCGGGACGAGCTGAAGGTGTTCTATCAGGTCAAGGTAAATGGCGACGGCTATCCCGTCGGCGTGGAGGCGCTGCTGCGCTGGTTCAGCCCGGAGCACGGCAACGTGTCGCCGGACCGCTTCATCGGTCTGGCTGAAGATACGGGTCTCATCGAACCCATCACCGAATTTGTGTTGCGCACTGCGTGCAAACAGGCCGTCCAGTGGAAGCGCATGGGCTATCCGCCTTTGCAAATGGCGGTGAATCTCTCGGCCCGCTCGCTGAAACGCGAGGGGCTGGTGGATCGCATCATGGGCTTGCTGGAGGAGACAGGGCTGCCGCCCGAGTCCCTGGAACTGGAACTCACCGAAAGCATGCTGATCGCCGACGTGGAGACTTCCATCCAGGTGCTGAATCAACTTAAGTCGCGGGGCATACGGCTTTCCATCGACGATTTCGGCACTGGCTATTCGTCCCTAAGTTACCTGCAACGCTTCCCGATGGATATCATCAAGATCGACCGCTCCTTCGTGCGCAACCTGCAAGTGCATCCCAGCGATACGGACATTGCCAAGCTCATCATCCTGCTCGGCCACAGTCTCAAACTGAAAGTGGTGGCCGAAGGCGTCGAGACCGAGAACCAACTCGAACATCTCAACGCTCTCGGCTGCGACGAGTTCCAGGGCTACTACTTCTCGCGGCCCATGGGCCCCAAGGAGTTGGAGGCCCATTACCTCGTGCGCTATCTGGATCTGTAGCGGAAGGGACACGTTACGCTGTAGGAGGGCCGCCCCGGCCCGACCGTGGTGGTTCTGCCGCGACCATGTCGGGCCGAGGCGGCCCTCCTACAAAGTTCCGAGGCCTTTGCCCTTAGTTCCGTCCCGCGCTACGTCCGGGCTACAGCAGTCCGCGCAACATCCCGATCATCAAATCGATCTCATCCCGGCTCACGTTGAGTGCTGGCATGAAGCGCAGCAGATTGGGACGCGGTGCATTGAGCAGCAGCCCCTGCGGCGCCAGATTGCGCGCCGCCTCCACCAATGCCGGGCCACGCTCGTCGGCTAGCACTAGAGCGCGCAGCAAGCCGCTGCCCCGTTCGCCTTCGTGGCCCGTTTCCTCGGCCAGGGCCTGCAACTGTTCGCCCAGGTAATTGCCCACCTCGGTCACTTCGTCGAGGAAGCCGGGCGACAGCAGCGTGTTCGTCACGGCGAGGCCGACTGCCGTCATGAGCGGGTTGCCGTTGTAGGTGCCGCCCTGATCGCCGGCCTCGAAGCAACACACCGCATCCGTGGCTAGCAGGGCCGAGAGCGGCACGCCGCCGCCGATGCCTTTGCCGAGGGTCATGATGTCCGGCGCAATGCCTGCGTGCTCGTGAGCAAACAGCTTGCCGGTGCGGCCCATGCCGGTCTGCACCTCATCCACGATCAAGAGCAGACCGTTCTCTTCCGTGATCTGCCGCAGGGCCTTGAGGAACATGGGATTGGCCGGCACCACGCCGCTTTCGCCTTGGATCGGTTCCAGCATCACTGCCACCGTTTGCGGCCCGATCAGGGCTTCCACCGATTCCAGATCGTTCATGCGCGCCTTGGGGAAGCCCGCGACCTGGGGGGCGAAGATCCGCTCCCAGCCTGGCTTTCCAGAGGCCGACATGGTGGCGAGGGTGCGGCCGTGGAAGCTGTTTTCCAAAGTGATGATCTCGAAGGCACCCTTGCGGAATTTCTGTCCCCACTTGCGCGCCAGCTTGATGGCACCCTCGTTGGCCTCGGCGCCCGTGTTGGCGAAGAACACCTTGTCGAAGCAGGAATGCTCCACGAGCTTTTGCGCCAGCAAGGCCGAAGGCTCGTTAAAAAACGCGGGGCTGGGATTGATGAGCTTGGCCGCCTGATCGGCGAGCGCCTGCTGAATCTGCGGCGGGCAATGGCCCAGACAATTGACCGCCCAGCCCTGAACGAGGTCCAGGTAGCGCTTGCCTTGCTGATCCGTCAGCCAGGAACCGCGGCCTTCCACGAACAGGAGCTCCGGGCGGGCAGTGATCCACATGAGGGCGTTGGTGGCGGACAGGGCGGGCGACGGGATGGCGGGCATGAAGGGCTCCTGAGAAAAATACGACGAACGAAAAACAAAAAGGCCACGGGGAAAACCGTGGCCTTGTACGCAAAAATTCTTGCGGGGATATGACGAATCAACAACGTGCCACCACGGCTTCCTGTGAGGAAAAGCGTCGACGTCGGAGTGTGCGGGTGACGAAGTTCATGGGGCTGGAGTGTGCCATGGATTGTGCGATGACGGAGACACTTACAGCAGCCAACCCGCAAACAGCGGCAGCAGCAAAGGCAGCAGTGCCGCCGTGAGCAGGCCGTTTAGGCCCATGGCCAAGGCAGAGAAGGCACCCATCTGTTCGCTCTCTTGAAAGGCCCGCGCCGTGCCGATGCCGTGGGCGGCGATGCCCATGGCGAAGCCCTTCATGGCCGGGTCGCGCACCTTGAGCAGCTTGTAGAGCGCGCTGCCGCCCACGGCGCCGATGATGCCGGTAGTCAGCACCATCAGCGCCGCCAGGGAAGGCAGGCCGCCCAGTCGTTCGGCGATGCCCATGGCGATGGGCGTGGTCACGGACTTGGGTGCCAGGGAAATCAGCGTGACGGTGCTGGCGCCCAGCACCTTGCCGATGGCCAGGGCCGAGACGATGGCGGCCAGGGAGCCCGACACCAGAGCCAAGGCCAGGGGCAGCATCAGCGCGTGCAAACGGCGGATCTGTCCGTAGAGCGGGATCGCAAGCGCCACCGTGGCCGGGCCGAGCAGGAAGTGCACAAACTGGGCGCCGTCGAAATAGGTCTGGTAGCTGGTGCCGGTGAGTTGCAGCACCGGCACCAGGATCGCCACCGCGATCAGCACCGGATTGGCCGCCGGGTGGAATCTAGCCTTGCGGAAGATGGCGTAGGCGGCTTGATAGGCGACCAGCGTCACGGTCAGCCCCAGCAGGGGCGAGGCGGCCAGATAGGTCCAGATGCCGGCAAAGGAGGTGGCGTTATTCATGATGCGTCTCCGACAGATGAGCATCCTTCGGCGTCGCCGCCTTCAACACCAGGGCCGTCACACCCATGGCGATGAAGGTGCTCGCCACCAGCGCCACGGCGATGGGTAGCCACTCGTCTTGCAGTCGATGGAAATGCAGCATCACGCCCGTGCCGGCAGGAACGAAGAGTAGCGAGAGATGCTGGAGCAGCGTACTGGCTGTGGTTTTCGTGCCTTCGTTCGGTCCGCCGCGCAGCACCAAAAACACGAACATCAGCCCCATGCCGATCACGGGGCCGGGCACGGGCAAGCCGAGGGAGCGGACGAAAATTTCGCCGACGAGTTGAAACAGGAGGAGTTGAGTCAGGGCTGGGAGCATGGTTGGGGCTGGATCGGAAACCAGCCCCAAGTGTATTACCCCATGCTGCAAGCGATAAGAGGCGAAGTTGTCGCCTCAGCTTTTACTACTGGTAAGAGATCAGGCGAAGGTGTTGACCCTGTTGCCCAGGTGCGGGGGATTGTTAGCCTGAGCGGCGGCGTTGGCCTGGGCGGTGGATTGGACCACGCTGTGAATCATCTGTGCCGCGCTGGCGGTCTGGATGTTGAGGGTCTTGTTCAACACCGCCATCTGGGTATCGCCCATGGTTTTGGCTTGGGCCATGCTGGTGGCGAGATTGGAAATGGAGGAAGTGATGTCCATGGTGGTGGTCCTCAGCAAAGGGGTTGAGCCTTGATCATAGGCGCGACTTTCGGTTTCAGCGCAATTGAACAGAGGGCGCCCGTGACGCAATCCAGCTTCCGAGGGCGGCGGTCACGGCCATGACGCCGAAGGCCATGTGAAAGGCGTGCTGCACTTGGGCTGTCGGGAGCTTGAGGAAATCCGCCGGTGTGGCGCCGTGGGGCACGCCGGGTAGCAAGGTGAAGATCAGCACGCCGAACACCGTGGTGCCCAGGGCCGCGCCCAGGGAGCGGGAGAGCCCGATCATGGAGGTGGCCGCTCCGAGGCGTCCGCGACCCGCCACCGTTTGCGCCACCACTTGCGCCGTGGGCATGACGCAGCCGAAGCCCGTGCCGGCGATGCTGCCGAGGATCACGATCAGATGGGGCTCCGCGCCCAGCCAGGCCAGCAGCGCCAAGGCAAGGGATGCGGTGCCCAGGCCCAAGGTGGGCAGGTATTTGGGCAGCACACCCTTCGCCAAGGCCTGACCGCACAGGGTGGAGCCGACCACGATGCCGCCCGTCACGGGCAGGATCAGCAGGCCCGATTTCACGGCGCTGCTTTGCAGGCAGAGCTGCAAGTAGATGGGCAGGTAGAAGATCAGGGCGAACATGCAGGAGGCGAAGCTCATGGTCATGAGGATCAGGGACCGCATGGCAGGATGCCCCAGCAATTGCGCATTGAGGAAGGGGTGGGGCGTTTTCTTTTCATGACGCACCAGCCAGATGCCGGAGGTCACGGCTGCGGCAAGCAACGTCAGGCTGGGCCAGGAATTCCAAGGGAAGTGATGGCCCACGGAAGACAGCCAGTAGATGGAGAGCGCCACCAGTAGCGGAAAGAGCACCAGCCCCTTGCTATCCACCTTGTCGCCGATGTGTCCATTGCTGCGCACGCCGCGCAGGACGTACAGCCGCCACATGGCCAGCGCCGCCAAAGGCAAGTTGCCGAGAAACAGCCAGCGCCAGCTGACCACGCTGACGATCAGTCCGCCCAACACCGGCCCGCCCACGCTGGCGAGGGTATAGACCGCCGCGAAGTAGCCCTGGAAGCGGCCCCGCTGCCGAGGTGGCAGCAGTTCGCCGATCAGCGCCTGGGACAACACCATCAGGCCCCCGCCGCCCAGTCCTTGCAGCACGCGGGCCGCGACCAGTTGCGGCAGGTTCTGCGCAAGACCGCAGGCGAGGGAGCCGAGGGCGAAAGTGGTCAGGCTGTAACGCAGGACACGAGCCAATCCCAGCCGGTCGCCAAGCCAGCCGTAGAGCGGCACTACGGCTGCTGCTGCGAGCAGATAGGACACGGCGACCCAGGAGGTGTCGCGCAAGCCGCCCAGTTCCGTCGCGATGACGGGTGTGGCGGTGGCGAGCAGGGTTTGATCTACCGCCGCCATGAACATCGGCAGGAACACCGCCATGAAAATGGGAAGAAATTCCCGCAGATGGATTTCGGCTTCGGGGTGTTGGGCGAGGGGTTGGCTAACGTGAGCTTCGGCGGGGGAATTCATCGGTGCCATTGTAGGCGGCGTGCTCTGGGCATCAACGCTGCGATGGGAATGGGTATTTCGGTTGTCCGGATGCAGCGCCATGTCTTGTGGGAGGACTGCCCTTCCACAAAAAACAGCGACGTCCTTAGATCAGCCCATGCCCCAGCGTTCGCACCGCAATCCCCACCGCTCCGCCCAGCGCCGCAGCCCGCCACACGCCGGCCACGCGGGGCCCGGCAGAGATCAGCACGGCCAAGCCCGGCACGTCGAGAGGATTGATGAGAAAGCCGGCGCTGGCGTTGAGGGCCGCCACAGTGAGATGTCCGTCGCGGATCATCTCGCCCACCACGCCCATCATGGCGGTACCGCCGGCAAAGTACTTGGTGAAGCTGGGCAGCACCAGGGCGGTGTCGATGTGGGCAGCGTTGAGCAGCGGCGCCAGGGCTCGCGTCAGCAGGTCGATGGCCCCTGCGTTGCGCAGGGCCAGCACGATGGTGAGGGAAAGCACCAGCATGGGCATGGCGCCCACGGCGATCTTGAACGCCTCGGCACCGGCGCGGTTGATCACATCGAGCACGCCCTTGGCGCTTTCCGCTACCGGGTGATGGAGCGTCTCGTCGCTGATGTGTTCCTCGGCGGAGAGGCCGCGGCCGAAGACGTAGTAGGTGGCGGCCGCTGCGGCGAGTCCGCCGATCAGGGAGAACAGCAGCACCTTGCCGATGGATAAGCCCATGGACCCCATGGGGAACATGGCATTGGCCTGGGACATGGCCATCACCATGGCGAGGGTGGCGGCCAGGTGGCGATTGGAGGTGCCGCGCTGTTCCATCATGGTCAGGGTCGCCACTGGCGCGGCGAAGCTGACGAAGTTGATCTGCAATGCAGCAAACACGCCCAGACCCGTGAGGCCGAAAGGCCGCAGCAGCGGGGCGAGGCGGGCCACGCACCAATCGAGGACGCCTCGGGCTTCCAGCAGTCGCATCACGGAAAGCATGACGATCATGATGGGCAGCAGCACGAAGAGGGATAGCTCAATGGCCGAGCGTCCGGCGCGCAGGACGATGTCGATCAAGTCCATTATTTTTTGTGTTCTGTTGGGGAAGGACGGATTGTAGAGGCCTGCCGACAGCGGCGGGGCGAGCTTGAGTGCTTGCTTATGACGAATGACAAGCTAACATCTGTATGTTCCTGGCCAGCAACGTATGACCAAGAGGCGGACTGAATAAATTGACGGAAGAAGATCTGTACCGAGAGCGTCTGCAATTGGCCCTGGAGGCGGCCGAGCTGGATCTTTGGGAAAACAACCTGACGACGGGCGAGGTAACGAAGCGGGTGTCTCGCGTGTTTGCCGATCTCGGTTACACCAATCAGGAGTCCCTGGCCTTTGTGGATGATCTCTATGGGCTCATCCACCCCGATGACGTGCCGCTGGTGAAGCAAGCGGTTGCCGATCATATGGCGGGGCTTACCGCCCAATACCGCTGCGAGTTCCGTCTCCGTGCCCACGATGGCAGCTGGGTCTGGTACGGCAACTACGGCAAGATCATGGACGTGGGCGAAGGCCGTTGCGGCAAGCGTTTCATCGGTGTGACCTTCAACATCAACGACCGCAAACGCCGGGAAGAAGAACTGGCCGAGCTCAACCGCCAGTTGGCGGAACAGAACGCCGTGCTTCAAACCTTGGCGACGACGGATTCCCTGACGGAGCTGGCGAATCGTCGGCTGCTCTTTGAAGCCGGTGAGAAGGAGTGCCTGCGGGGCGCACGCTTCGATCAGCCCGTGTCCCTGCTGGTTTTCGATCTCGATTACTTCAAACGGGTTAACGACTCCTGGGGGCATCCGGCGGGGGATGAGGTGCTTCGCGCCGTGGCCGATCTGTGCCGCGGCCATTTTCGGCAAGGGACCGACGTGGTGGCGCGGATCGGTGGCGAGGAGTTCGCCATCCTGATGCCGGCCACGGACCACGATGAGGCCCTCAATGTGGCCGAGCGATTGCGCCATGCCGTTGCCGTGCTTCGGGTGGACGTGGGAGGCGGCGCTGTTGTTTCGTGCACTGCCAGCATAGGCGTGACGACCTTGTCGGGCGCGCGGTTGGAGTCCGCAAAGTTCAATCGCCTGTTCGTCGATGCGGATCGTGCGCTCTATCGGGCCAAGGATGCAGGGCGTAATCGGGTGATGGGCATAGACGCTGACGCCCGAAATGCTACGTCGAACGTGGGCAAGGACGGGATGAGGCCGAGCGGCGGCTAGTCTGGAACATAATGGGGCCATGTCTGCCGTCCCACCCCGCATCGTCCTTGCTACCCTCAACGCAAAGTACATCCACGCCTCCCTGGGGCTGCGTTATCTGCTCGCCAATATGGAGCGTTACGGCGGCTACGACCTCCGTGCTTCCACTGTCCTGCGCGAATTCACCATCGCCCGTCCTGCCCGGGAAATCGTCGATGCCCTGCTGGCCGAATTGAGTGAGGCTGCCGAAGGCCCGCAGATCGTCGGCTTCGGCGTGTACATCTGGAACGTGATTCAAACGACGGAAGTGGTGCGACTGCTAAAGGCCGCGCGGCCTTCGCTCGTCGTCGTGCTGGGCGGGCCGGAGGTGAGCCACGAATGGCAGCAGCAGGAGATCGTGGCCCTGGCCGATTGCCTCATCACCGGCTGGGGCGACGTGAGATTTCCCAAGCTGTGCCGGGCCTTGTTCGACGGCGAGCCGGTGCCCAAGGTCATCGCTGGCGAGCAGCCATCCCTGGATCAAATTGCGTTGCCCTACGACGAGTACAGCGACGCCGATCTGGCCCATCGGGTGCTCTACGTGGAGGCTTCCCGCGGCTGCCCCTTCAAGTGCGAGTTCTGTCTTTCCTCCCTGGACAAGACCGCCTGGCCCTTCGATCTGGATCAGGTGCTGGCGGCTTTGGAGAGCCTCTATCAGAGGGGCGCGCGCAGTTTCAAATTTGTGGACCGCACCTTCAATCTCAAGGTGGAGAACTCGGCGCGCATTCTGCAATTTTTCCTGGACCGAATCGAAGCCGGCGCCGATCTCTTTCTCCATTTCGAGTTGATCCCGGACCATCTGCCCGAGCGCCTGCAAACCTTGATCGCGCGATTTCCGCCCGGTGCCTTGCAGTTCGAGATCGGCATCCAGAGTTTCGATCCCGAGGTGCAGCAGCACATCTCTCGTCGCCAGGACAACGTCAGAACCGAAGCCAATCTGCGTTGGTTGGTGGAGCACAGCCATGCCCACCTGCACACGGACCTGATCTTCGGTCTGCCCGGCGAAAGTCTGAAAAGCTTTGCGGCGGGCTTCGACCGGCTCTATGGTTTGCGGCCCCACGAGATTCAGCTGGGCATTCTCAAACGCCTGCGCGGCACGCCCATCGCGCGCCACACAGACGCCCACGCCATGCGCTACGACCCGCTGCCGCCCTACACCGTGCAGAGCACCGATGCAGTGGATGCGCAGACCATGGCGCGATTCGCCCGGCTCGCCCGTTATTGGGAACTGGTTGCCAACTCGGGCCGCTTCCCTCGTGCTCTGGCTTTGATGTTGGACGATCAAACGTCCCCCTTCGCTGCCTTCCTGGCTTTCGCCGATTGGCTTTGGCAGCGTGCAGGCAAGACCAACGGCCTGTCGCCGGAGGCCCTGGTGGATGCCCTGTTTGATTACCTTGTCAGCGCCCGTGGGATAGCCGTCGAAGCGGTGCGCCAGACCTTGCTCGCCGATTACCTCGCCAGCGGTGCCCGCTCCAATCCCGCCTGTCTGCAAGGCTTGCTCAAGGATCGTGGCGACCCGATCTCCAGCGAAAAAGCCCTGGCCCGTCGCCAGGAGCGCCATGAACGAAAAGAAGCACAGGGGCGTGCCGCATGAATCCCGAAGACCTGGAACTGCTCGTCACCCGTGTCATGCCCTTCGGCAAACACAAAGGCACCCTCATCGCCGACCTGCCGGGCAATTACCTCAACTGGTTCGCCCGTGAAGGTTTTCCCAAAGGTGAGATTGGGCGCCTGCTTGCGCTGATGCAGGAGATGGATCACAACGGCCTGAGTTCGCTATTGGACCCGCTGCGCGAGAAGAACCGCCCTCGTTGAAATGCCCCCCGAGGCTGCGCAAAGGAGCGTTTCTTCAAACCCGGAAGTGATCGATTTGGCCCTTGAGATTGCGCGCAATCTTTTCCAGCTCGGCGGCAATGGCGGCGGTGCTTTGGATGGTGGTCGTGGTCTGCTCCACCATCTGCGCCACCTGTTCAACCCGTTGTGCGATAGAGGTGCTCGCGGCGCTTTGCTCCTGGGTAGCTGAGGCCACTTCGCCGATATGTTCCAAGGTCAGGCGGGCGCCGCTCTCAATAGCGCGGAGCGATTCGGAGGCGGACCTCGCCAGGACCACGCCCTGATCCACCTCTCCTAGCGCAGTGTTCATGGCGTGCACAGAACCGTCGGTGTCGTGCTGAATGCCTTGGATGGTCTGCTCGATTTCCTGGGTGGCGTTGGCCGTACGTTCGGCCAGTTTCCGTACCTCGTCGGCAACGACGGCGAAGCCACGGCCCTGTTCTCCTGCACGGGCGGCCTCAATGGCGGCGTTGAGAGCCAGCAGGTTGGTTTGGTCGGCGATGTCCTTGATCACGTTGGCGATGGAGGCCACTTGGTTGGCCCGTTCCTCCAGGGCACGGATGCGCTCGGAAGCGTCGCTTACGGTCTGGGCAATTTTCTGGATGGCGGTGGCCGCCTGTCCGACCCGCGTGCTGCCTTCGGCGGATAAGGTCAGGGCCTCGTTGGAGTTGTGCTCGGTTTCCTTGGCGATGTCGGAAATGTGGCTGGAACTGACCGTCAATTCCTCAACGGCGGCAGCCATGGCAGACGCGGATTCGGACTGCTGTTCAGAGGCGTTGGAGACCTGACTTGCAGCCTGGTTGATGTTGCTTGCATCGCCCACCAATTGGTCGGCATTGCTATTGATGGAACTCACCAAGGTACGCAACGAGACCACCATGGTGCCCAGTGCGTGCAGCAAACTCCCCTCCGCTGCGGAACCCACGTCCACGGCTAGATCGCCGTCGGCCACGCGCTGCATGATTTTCAAGGCCACGGATGGCTCTCCGCCCAATTGTCGGACGATGCTGTTACCGATGGTCCAGCCAAGGGCACTCAGAACGACAAGCAGGACACCAGCGATGGCGCCGAGCGTGATGGCGTTTTTGCGATAGTCCGCGTCCACGTCATCAATGTAGATGCCTGTCCCCACTACCCATCCCCAGGGGGCAAACAGGGCAGCATAGGAAAGCTTGGGCAGGGGTGTTTGTTGCCCGGCCTTGGGGAACCAGTAGTCGACGAAGCCGCCGCCCTTCAACGCCGCGTTGACAAGATCCTGGACTAGTAACTTGCCGTTGGCATCTTTCATATCCGTTTTGTTTTGCCCCTCCCATTCAGGCTTCGAGGGGTTGAGAACGTAGACGTGGTTCGTGTCAAAGATGAAGAAGTAATCGTTGTTGCCGTAACGCAGACCGCGCAGGCTTTCGCGGGCGGCGTTCTTGGCATCGGTTTCGGTCATCTTCCCGTCCTGGACCAGCTTGTGGTGATAGGCCAGGATGCCGATGCCCGTTTCCACAAGATTCTTCGTCTTCTGCTCCCTGTCCTCCAGCATGGTGGATCTGAGCTCGATAAGGGAGGTGACACAGAGAACCAGGAGGCCGATGAGCGTGAGCCCGACCAGCACTTGGATGCGAGTTGATACGCGTAAGGATGCAAGCTTGTTCATTTGATTCTCCAGGCTGCAAAGCCTATCCGGGGGAAATTAGTGGTTATGAAACTGCACGATCCTGGGGAATGAACGATTATTTTTTTGACAACGGTCTACTTTGATTAGTTCGCTTCTTTCCTTGTGTAAAGGTTTTTCGCCAATCGCCATGCGCGACTGGTCTGGATGGCGTCGTTAGCGGGAGTGGGGGAGTCTTTGATCGGGCCGAATCGGTCTGGATCAATGGAGGGGGTGAAGCGTGTGGTGCTCATGGGGGCGCAACCCACGGAAAGTAGCGCGGGGATGAATCTTTGCGACAGAAGTTCTCGCATGCGGGGCGGGGATTTGCGCCGGATTTTCCGTGGCAAATCCCCACTCACATGATTGGGATGCTCAGACCTTGAAGCGTCCGATTTGCTGCTTGAGGTCGAGGGCGATGGTTTCGAGTTCGTTGGCGACGGTGGCAGTATTGCGGATCGTGGCGGTGGTGTGGTCCACCATTTGGGCGACCTGCTCAACCCGCTGGGCGATGGAGGTGCTGGCGCCGCTTTGTTCTTGGGTGGCGGAGGCTACCTCGCCGATGCGCTCCAGCGTCAGGCGAGCGCCGGCTTCAATGGCGCGCAGGGATTCGGAGGCGGAGTTGGCCAGCACCACGCCCTCATCCACTTCGCCGAGGGCTGTGTTCATGGCGTCCACGGCACCTCCGGTTTCGCCCTGGATGCCTTGGATGGTTTGTTCGATTTCCAGCGTGGCGGAGGCAGTTCGTTCCGCAAGTTTGCGTACTTCGTCAGCCACCACCGCGAAGCCGCGACCTTGTTCGCCGGCGCGGGCCGCCTCAATGGCGGCATTGAGGGCCAGCAGATTGGTCTGGTCTGCGATGTCCTTGATGACGTTGGCGATGGAGGACACTTGCTGGGCCCGCTCTTCCAGGGCGCGGATACGTTCGGAGGCGTGGCCTACCGTCTGCGCAATCTTTTGGATGGCTGCTGCTGCCTGACTTGCGCGAGCGGAGCCTTCGCCGGAAAGGGTCATGGCTTCGGTGGAGTTGTGTTCCGTTTCGCGAGCACTGTCGGAAATGTGGCTGGAGCTGACGGTCAGTTCCTCGATGGCTGCGGCCATGGCGGCGGCTGATTCGGCTTGCTGTTCGGAGGCGCTGGAGACTTCACTTGCCGCATGGTTGATGTTTTCTGCGTGCTTCACCAGACGATCCGCGCCGCTGTTGATCGAGGTGATGAGGCTATGCAGCGAGGCCACCATGGAACCCAGTGCATGGAGCATGCTGTCTGCGGGCGCAGTGCCCACGTCTACGGCCAGGTCGCCGTTGGCTACGCGCCGCATGATCTTGGCTGCATCGGAAGGCTCGCCGCCCAGTTGTTTGACCACGCTGGTGCCGATTCGCCAGCCAAGTACGCTCATCGCCACGATCAGGATCGCGGCGATGGCGCCCAGCACCAAGGCATTACGCTGATAGTCCCGATCCACGTCGTCGATGTAGATGCCTGTGCCGATGGTCCAGTTCCAGGGAGTGAATGGTGCGCTGTAGGCGAGTTTTGGCAGGGCAATGGTTTGACCGGCCTTCGGGAATGCGTATTCGACAAAATCGCCTCCCTTGACGGCGGCGGAGACCAACCCCTGAATCAGGAAGACGCCATTGGCATCCTTCATGTCCTTCTTGTTCTGGCCTTCAAATTCCGGCTTGGTGGGCAGCAGGACGTAGACGTGATTGGTGTCGATCACGAAGAAATAGTTGCCGCCGTCGTAACGCATGTCGCGCAGGGTTTCCCGTGCGGCGGCTTTCGCCTCGTCCTCGGGCATCTTTCCCTCTTGCGCTAGCTTGTGGTGGTGGGCGATGACGCCCAGGGCGCTTTCCACCATGTTCTTGGTTTTCAGTTTGCGATCTTCCAGCATGGAGGAACGGAGCTGGACGAGGGCGGTGATGCATAGTGCCAACAAGCCGATGAGCGTTAGTCCCACCAATAGTTGGATTCGGGTAGAAACGCGAAGGGAGGCGAGTTTAAGCATGGATTTCTCCTCGTAATGCCGGTGCTGAGTGGAATTAAGATTAATTTAAGTTTATAGCTTATTGTTTTTATTGGTTTTGTTGCTTTATTGCTTTTCTGAGTGGGGGGGTAATTCTGGAGTAGAGGTCGTCCTATTGATATAGGAATTTCCTGAATTTTATTTAAGGGAGAGGGGATCATGCTTATGGGATGGACTCGATTCCCTCCCATTCCTCTATTAGTCCGTGTCCTTTGCGCTGTAAAGACTTTTAGTCAAATGGCAAGCAAGGGCACTGGTGATTCCCAAGGGGTCGCGGGTGGGGTCGTATTCCACGATTTCCACCGCCAAGCAATCGTCGCGGGCAGCGAGCCCTTTCAGCAGCGGTAGCCATGCGGCCGAGGATGCGCCATCGGCAGCGGGTGAATTGACGCCGGGAGCTTCGCTGGGGTCGAACACGTCCAGGTCGATTGATAGGCCGAAGCCGGTAGTGCCCAGGCTGGCGATGTCGATGGCTTCCTTCAACACCGCTTCGATGCCGCGACTGGCGATGTACTTATGGTCGAACACATGCACGCCGAACCGTTCCAGTCGCACGTGTTCAGGCAGCTCCCAACTGCGTCCGCCTACCAGACAGATGCGGCTTGGGGCCAGCCAGGGATGAGCCAGCCCCTGATCGCCATCGCCCAGCAGCAGGGCCACGGGCATGCCATGAGGATTGGCCGATAGGCTGTCTTCAGGCGTGTGGGCATCCAGATGGGCGTCGAGCCAGATCAGGCCGAAAGGCTGGGCCGGGCTGCCCACATGCCGGGCCACGCCGCGCCAAGTGCCGGTAGCGATGGCGTGGTCGCCACCCAGTACCAGGGGCCGATGCCCGGCAGCCATGCTTTTCTCCACGCGTTGGGTGAGGTTGTCGCAGACCTGCCGCAGGGCTTGCCATCGCTCGCCGGTGGGCACCGCAACGGCGCTGCCCCAATGCGTGCGCCAGCCGCACCGGAGCAGGGTGTCCTCTAGCCCGGCAAGGCGCAAAGCTTCGGGGCCTTGGGCCACACCCTTGTCGGGTGCGCCCAGGGCGCTGGGTACCGGGATCAGATCGATGCACTTGCGGTTTGCCACGGCGATGCTCCTAAGCTGAACCTCATTCGATTATGGGATGCGCCTGGGCCGTCTGCCGAGGTTTTGCTGCCGCGCGACGCCGGCGTGACGAGCCGGCGTTGCGGTTCCGTTCTGCACGCCGCATTCCGCTACAGTGCGAACCTCGTTTTGGAGAACAACAATATGTCGCACCCCACCCCGACAACACCCTTGCAGCGTCTGCAAGTAACCTTGAAAAAGGAATGGTTTCTGGTCGCCATGTTCGGCGCCGTCATCCTTGCCAGCCTTGCTCCGCAAGCGGGCCGCAGCGGCGGGCCCTTGCACATGGATACCGTCACCAACATCGGCATCGCCATCGTGTTCTTCCTCCACGGCTTGGGCATCTCCTTCACGGCCTTGCGCGACGGTATGTCCCGCTGGAAGGTGCATCTGTCGGTGCAGTTGTTTACCTTCGCTTTGTTTCCAGTGATCTGGCTCGGCTTCGACGCCCTCGTAGGCCGCTGGCTTCCGGCAGGGCTGGGACTGGGTTTCCTCTACCTGTGCGTGCTGCCGTCCACGGTGTCGTCCTCCGTGGCGCTCACCGGCGTGGCGCGGGGCAATGTCCCTGCTGCCATCTTCAACGCCACGCTTTCTGGTTTGATCGGCATCGTTGCGACACCGGCCTTGGTGGCGTTGCTGGCAGATGTGTCGTCCCAAACGCTTTCCTTCGCCGATGCGGTGATCGGCATTGCCAAGTTGCTGCTTCTGCCCTTGGTAGCCGGTCAATTGCTGCGCCCCTGGCTGCATGCTTGGCACCATCGCCACAAGAAGCTCACCACCCTGGTGGATCGCTGGGCGATTCTGCTCATGGTCTATGGCGCCTTCTGCGACTCGGTGGCTTCGGGCTTGTGGCGCGACCATGGCATTGGCCTGCTGCTCGCGGCCCTTGTCGGATCGGCGGTGATCCTTGCAGTGGTGCTGGCCCTCACTACCTGGACCGCCCGCCGCCTGGGCTTCACCACCGAGGATGAAATCACTACCGTCTTCTGCGGCTCCAAGAAAACCCTGGCCTCCGGCATGCCCATGGCCAAACTGATCTTCGGCGCCCATCCGGCCCTGGGCGTGATCGTTCTGCCCATCATGTTCTATCACCAGATCCAACTGGTGATCTGCTCCATCATGGCGAACCGCTACGCGGCTAGGCCCTAATACCTGTTTAAGTGCATTGCGGCTCAGCCGCGCCCTATCTAAACTGAGTCCTGGTTAATGCGGAATGGATAGGGGACTTATGGGACGGCACACGCGGTGGCATGAGGTTGTTGGAATAGCGGCTCTGCTGTTCGTGGTGCTTTGCTCGCTCGCTAGGGCGGAGGCCGAATTACCAAGCCTCAACATCGACGCGTCGCAAACCACGGTATCGGGCATCTCCTCCGGCGCCTTCATGGCGGTGCAGTTCGGTGTGGCCCATTCGGCCTCGGTGCGCGGCGTGGCGGCCACGGCGGGCGGTCCCTACTTTTGCGCGGGGAAGGATTCCTGGGCGGGAGCGGGCGTATCGAAAGCCATTTCCCGCTGTATGCAGGGAGACCCGTCCTATTCGACGATTCCAATTACCGAGGCGGATCTGGCACAGATGCAAAACGCCGCTCGGGCCTGGTCCAAGCACGGCAACATCGACCCGGTGGAAAATCTTGCCCACCAGCGGATCTGGCTATTCCACGGCTACAACGACGGCATCGTCAAAAGGCCGGTGAACGACGCCCTCTATCGTTGGTATCGCCCATTCGTGCCTGCGGCCCAGCTGTTTTATAAGGATCATTTGCCAGCGGCCCATGCCCAGATTTCGGCCATTTGCGGCACGTCGAAGGTTTGCAAACCCTGCGCCGTTACCGGCGGGGATTTCATCAACACCTGTCATGACGGGGATGCCTCCGCGCCGCTCTACGACGGCGCCGGTGCCGCGCTGCAGTTCTTTTACGGTCCGTTGACGCCGCCGACCGCAGCCCTGAGCAGCAAGCCCCAGCGATTCAATCAGCGGCCCTACATACAGCGTGATGGCGAGCCGGTCCTACCCTTGCGCGTTTCCATGGCCAACGAGGGCTACCTCTACGTGCCCTCGGCCTGCGCATCGGGCCGGTCCTGCCGCCTGCACGTGGCCTTCCACGGTTGCATGCAGCAGTCGGAGCGGATCGGCTCCGACTTCGTGGACAAGGCCGGTTTCAATGAATGGGCCGATGCGAATCGCATTGTCGTGTTGTATCCGCAAACCGTCGCTGCCGTCTCGCCGCCTGTTACGCCTTTGAATCCCATGGGCTGCTGGGATTGGTGGGGCTACAACGATTTCGCGTTCAATGCGCCGGGGCACTACGCCACGCAGGACGGCGCGCAGATCGCAGCGGTATGGCGCATGGTCCAGCGCTTGGCCGGCGGACAGGTACGCGATGAAAGCAGCGATGCAGCCGCCACCGGCTCGCCCGTTCTGAAGGTGCTCAATGCGGCGCCCAGGCAAGTGGCACTGGCCTGGACGCCTGTGGTTGGCGCTGTTGGATATCGGGTATATCGCAATCAGCAAGTGGTCGGCGAAACCGGCTTCAACACCCTGGTAGACGACGGCCTGAGTCCGTCCACGAGCTTTAGCTACACGGTGCGCGTTGTGGATACGGCGGGCAAGGAAGGCCCTGCCTCCCTGTCTGTATCGGCGAGTACGCCGCCCTTGCCGCCGGCTTGCGATCCGTATTTCTCTTTGCAACAAAACAAGCCGGTCACGCGGGATAACGTGCCCACTACGAAAACCTGCCCGTAATCGGTGTGGAGGCCGGAGTCATGAATGGGGGGGGGAGGGGCGCGGTAGATCAGACGCCGCCTCGCTCCCGCAGCATCTCGACGAAGGCCTTGAGACCCGCGGGCATCAGCTTGCGGCTGGGGTAGTAAAGGAAGAAGCCTTCGGCTTGAGGGGTCCAGTCTTCGAGCACTTTCACGAGCCGGCCCGAGGCGAGTCCGGGGGCGGCGTATTGGGTATAGGTGTAGGCCACACCTATGCCATCTTCGGCGGCGCGAACGATGGCGTGCATTTCCCCGGTGGCAAGAGGACCGTTCACTTCCACCTCCAACTGCTCGGTTCCTTTGGCGAACTGCCAGCGATAGAAGCCGCCGTTGGGGAAACGGATGCGGATGCACGCATACCGTTGCAGGTCGCGAGGATGCTCAGGGCGCCCGTGGGCGGCGAGGTAGCCGGGGGAGGCGACGATGACGAAATCCTGCGGCGGCCCCAGAGGCACGGCCACCATGTCCTGCTGCAAGCTCTCGCCGAAGCGAACGCCCGCGTCGTAGCCCTCGGCCACGATGTCCACGAAGGAGTCGTCGGCCACCAGCTCCACGCGCATGCCCGGACGGGCAGACAGGAAGCGCGTCACCAGAGGCGCGAGAACCAGTTCCACTGCGGATTTCGGGGCGTTGATGCGCAGGGTGCCAATGGGCGAATCGCGGAAGGCATTGACCTCTTCCAGGGCCGATTCGATGTCGAGCAGGGCGGGCGAAAGCCTCGCCAGCAGCCGCTCACCGGCCTCCGACGGGGCCACGCTGCGGGTGGTGCGGTGGAGCAGCCGCACGTCGAGCCGGGCTTCCAGGTTGCGCATGGCGTGACTGAGGGCTGAGGGCGAAACGCCTAGTTCCACTGCGGCTTTGCGAAAGCTGCGCAGACGCGCCACTACGGCGAAGGTCTGCAAATCGGCAAGGCTGATGCGTTCCATTGCTGAGAAAAATTCACTGGGCTGTAAAGGATTGTGTGGATTGTTGCATGCTCATCCCTTCCGTAGTCTCCACGTCATCGACATTTCAACGCATGGAGCTTCTATGGAAAACATCCTTTCCGATCTGGCAGGCAAGACCTTTCTCGTCACCGGCGCTTCCTCGGGCATGGGCGCGGCGACCGCGCTGGCGCTGGGCCAAGCCGGGGCCAACGTCGTCCTCGCCGCCCGGCGTGTCGATGCCTGCGAAGCCCTGGTTCGGGATATCACCTGGGCGGGCGGCAAAGCTCTGGCGGTGAAGATGGATGTGGCGGTGGAGGCTGACGTGCGCGAGGCCGTGGCGAGGGCGGTCAAGCAGTTCGGCCGCCTGGACGGCGCCTTCAACAATGCGGGCTTGCTGGGCACGGCCGCGCCTTTACATGAAGCCCGCACCGAAGACTTCGAGGCGGTGATGCGTACCAACGTGATGGGCGTGTTCTGGTCCATGAAGTACGAAATCGCCGCCATGCTCCAGGCGAACAAAGGCGCAGGCGGTGGCGCCATCGTGAACAACGCATCCATCGTTGCCCAGGTAGGGTTTGCCGGCATGGGGGCTTACACCACCAGCAAACACGGCGTGATGGGCCTCACCCGCACGGCGGCGCTGGAGTATTACCAGCAGGGCATTCGCATCAACGCCGTGCTGCCTGGCCCCGTGGAAACACCCATGTCCGTGGCCGGTTTTGGTGGCGCGGAGAACCTGCATGGCGCCATGGCCTCCGCCCCCGCCGGGCGAGCCGGCCAGCCCGAGGAGGTGGCAAAGCCGGTGCTGTTCCTGTTGTCCTCGGCAGCCAGCTACATCAGCGGTCAAGGGCTGACCGTGGATGGCGGCTATACAGTGCAATGAGCCGTTCAATGAATTCAGGAGCGCAAGCGATGGAACAAAGACACCTGGGGCAAGACCGTACGCCCGTTTCCGCCATCGGCCTGGGCTGCATGGGCATGAGCGAGTTCTACGGGGCAAGCAAGGACGAGGACTCGCTGATCACGCTCGCTCGGGCTTTGGAGCTGGACATCAACTTCTTCGACACGGCAGATACCTACGGCTTCGGCCACAACGAGCGGTTGCTGGGGCGCTTCATCGCCGAGTCGCCGGAGCGGCGGCAGCGCATGGTGATCGCCACCAAGTTCGGCATCGTGCGCGAGCCGGGTCAATACGAGCGTCGTATCGACAACAGCCTGGCCTACATCCGCAGCGCCTGCGAGGCATCGCTACAGCGGTTGGGTGTGGAGACCATCGACCTCTACTACTGCCATCGGCGCAATCCCGAAGTGCCCATCGAGGACATGATGGGTGCCCTTGCCGATCTGGTGAAGGCCGGCAAGGTGCGCCAGGTGGGGCTTTCGGAGGTGTCCGCCGAAACCCTGCGGCGTGCCTGTGCCGTGCATCCCGTGGCGGCGGTGCAGAGCGAATACTCCCTCTGGTCGCGAGTGCCGGAGCAGGAAATGCTCGCCGCCTGTGCAGAACTGGGCACGACCTTCGTCGCCTACAGCCCCCTGGGACGCGCCTTCTTGGCTGGCCCCGTGGATACCGCCAAGCTGGCCGACGACGACTTCCGTAAAAAGCTGCCGCGCTTCTCCGGCGAGGCGGAGGCTGCCAATCGGCAACTGGTGGAGGGGCTGCATCGCTTCGCCTCGGCCCGCAATCTCACCAACGCCCAGGTGGCTTTGGCCTGGTTGCTGAACAAACATCCTCATGTGGTGCCTATTCCCGGCACGCGCCGCATCGCCTACCTGGAGCAGAACGCCGCTGCCATGGCGGTGGCCCTGAGCGCTGCGGAGATTGCGGAACTGGACGCGCTCTTCGTACCGGAGCAGGTGGCGGGCGCTCGTTACACGGATGCGGGCATGGTGGGCATCGAGTAAACGCCGCCTTTGCTCGCGTAGGATGTGGCGTTTTTCCTGAGGGGCGGACGACATGACGGACGTGATTGGCATCGATCACATCTACATCGTAGTGACCGATCTTGCGTGTTCGGAGGCGTTTTACGACAAGGTGCTGGCCCAGGTCTTGGGCTTTCGCAAGAACCGTTTCGCCCTTGGAGGCGAGCCCCACGTCCAATACTTCAACCGCCATTTCGGCTATGTGCTGCGGCCGGCGCGCAATGCCGCCGGCCACGACAGCTACGCGCCCGGACTGCACCACTTCTGCCTGCGGGTGGAGTCCATCGAGGACGTGGCGGCGGTGGCCGGGCAACTGCGCGAACTGGGCGTCGACGCGAGCGAAGCGCGTAACTCCCCGGAGTACGCGCCGGACTACTGGGCCACGTTCTTCACCGATCCCGACGGCATTCGTTTGGAGGTGACCAACTATCGGCGGGAACGGCGCAAACGCCATGATCGTTGGGAGGATTTGGCATGAGCCAGCCTATTGATGCGTTTCGCCAAGCCAGAGGCGAGGATGCGGTTGCCATCGCGGCCCTGGTCAATCGCGCCTATCGTCCGTCACCGGATGCCGCCGGCTGGACTCATGAAGCAGAACTGGTGGCGGGCGAGCGGACCGATGCGGCGCAGGTGGCCGGTCTCATGGAGACGCCCGGCGCGGCCGTGCTCCTCGGTCTCCAGGGCGACAAGATCGTGGCTTGCGTGCTGGTGGAAAAGGATGGCGATGCCGGCTACATCGGCATGCTGGCGGTCGATCCGTCGCTGCAAGGAACGGGCGGCGGCAAGCAGATGCTGGCGCGGGCCGAGGACCATGCGCGCACCGCTTTCGGCGCAGAGCGGTTTGTCATGGTGGTGCTGTCGTCCCGCACCGAACTGATTGCGTTCTACCTGCGGCGTGGCTATCGCCGAACCGGCGTCACCGCCGACTACCCCTTGGATGCGGGCGTCGGCGTGCCCAAGCGCGGCGACCTTCGCATCGAAACCTTGGAAAAGCCGGCCGCCGCTTAATCGTGGCTACGCCGTGGCGAACCCCTCCAGCACGATCTTGCCCCGCGACTGCCCGCTTTCAAGCAGCGCATGGGCGCGCTTGAGGTTCTGGGCATTGATGGCGCCGTAATGAGCTGCGAGGGTCGTGCGCAGATGGCCCGCGTCCACCAGATCGGCGACGGCATTGAGCAGGCGTTGCTGCGCGATCATGTCGTCGGTCTGGAACATGGCGCGGGTGAACATGAACTCCCAGTGGATGGACACGCTCTTGCGCTTGAACAAGGTGGCGTCAAAACCGGCGGGATCGTCGATCAGGGCAAAGCGGCCCTGGGGGGCGATGACTTCGGCGATCTGGGCTTGGTAGGTGTCGGTTTCGGTCAGGCTCGCCACGTACTTCACCGTCGGGAAGCCCAAGGCGGCGAGCTGATCGGCCAGGGGGAGGCCGTGGTCGATCACGTGATGGGCATCCAATTCCAGCAGCCAGTTCCGGGTTTCGGGGCGGCCGGCGGTGCAGATCACCGTCAGGTCGGTGAGCCGACGCGCCAACTGGGTGAGGACGGAGCCCACGCCGCCGCCGGCGCCGATGATGAGCAGGGCTTCTTTCCCTGGGGTTCGTTCGCCCGCGTTGAGGCGTGCCAGGCCCAAGCGGTCGAACAGCAGCTCCCAGGCGGTGATGGTGGTCAGGGGCAGGGCGGCAGCTCGGCCGAAATCCAGGCTGCGCGGCTTGCGGCCAACGATGCGCTCATCCACCAGCTGCAGTTCCGCATTGCTGCCTGAGCGCGACAAGGCGCCCGCGTACCAAACTTCGTCGCCGGGCCGGAAGGCCCTCACCTCGGGGCCTACGGCACGCACCACACCAGCCGCATCCCAGCCCAGCACGCGGCTTTCGCCGGCGGCTGGGGCGACACGTTGGCGGAGTTTGGTGTCCACCGGATTGACCGAGACCGCTTTGACCTCCACTAGCAGATCGCGGCCGGCGGCCTGGGGTTCGGGCAGCTCCAGGTCGAGCAGGGATTCGGGATGGTCGATGGGGAGGGATTGCGGGTAGCCGACGGCTTTCATGGGGATTTCTCTCATGGCGTTGAAGATGTGCCATGTTCTTATGTCTTCGTTGGCGCATAAATAGGAGGCTGGTTCAATTTGTTTCAATAAAATATTGAAAATAATCGAGGCCATCCCTTGAGAGCCCAGCCATGAAAGCCTTGCAGGATCTACAGATTTTCGTCCATACCGCCGACCACGGCAGCCTTTCCGCCGCCGCCCGCAGTCTGGACATTAGTCCCGCCGTGGCCAGCGCGGCGATCAAGCGGCTGGAGGCCGAGTTGGGCGCGGCGCTGTTCGTCCGTTCAACCCGCAGCCTGCGCCTGACCCAGGCCGGCGAAGGCTTCCTGCTCCGCTGCCGCCAAGCCCTGGAGGCCTTGCGCCAAGGTCAGGAGGAAATGGCGGCGAGCGACGACGTGCTGCGTGGTGATTTGCTGCTGTCCCTGCCTTCGGACCTGGGGCGCAACGTCATGCTGCCCTGGCTGGACGATTTCCTCGCCCAGCATCCCCAGGTACGTCTGCGGTTGCAACTGTCCGACCGGCTTGCCGACGTTTATCGAGAGCCGGTGGACGTGGCCGTGCGCTACGGCCGGCTACCCGATTCCAGCCTGGTGGCGCTGCCCCTGGCTCCAGCTTGTCGCCGCGTGCTCTGCGCCTCGCCCGACTACTTGGCCCGGCACGGCGTACCGGCCACGCCGCAAGCTCTGGTGAGCCACGATTGCCTCTGCTTCATGCTTTCCGACTACGTGCATGACCAGTGGCGGTTCGAGCGGGATGGGGAGGATCTGACGGTGCCGGTCGCCCCGGCGCGGGTTGCCGACGACGGCGATGCCGTGCGGCGCTGGGCCGTGGCGGGGCAAGGGATCGCGTTCAAGTCGCGGCTCGATATCGCCGCCGACCTGAAGGCGGGGCGTCTGCTGGCCCTGTGCCCCGACTGGTTGGGCGAGCCGGCGCCGCTCTACCTGATCTGCGCCGACCGCCGCCAGGTGTCGCCGGTGGTACAGGCGTTGCGGAGCTTTCTGGCGGAGCGGTGCCGGGCATTGTTGGGCTGAACAAGCGGGTGGGTTTTCAGTCGGTTTTCTGGCTGAGGCGCACGCCCAAGGCCAGCAGCGCCGCCGCCGTTGCCATCACCATGACCGCCGTCCGTCCCCACTGGGCCAGCAGCAGGCTGCCGGCGGCGGAGCCCAGGGCCATGCCGATGAACATACCCACGATCAGCACGGCGTTGAGCCGACTGCGGGCCGCAGGGTCAATGCTGTAGATGATGGACTGGTGGGCGATCAGGCTTGTCTGCACGCCCAGGTCGAAACCAATGGCACCGAGGCCTAGTAGCAGGAGCTGTTGCTGGGTTGAGAATAGGGGCGAGAGGCTCATCAATCCGAAGGAGAGGGCGGTAAGTCCTGTACCCAGTCGGGTGAGTAGTTCCGGTCCGCGCCGGTCGGCTAAGTGGCCGGCGAAGGGCGCCGCCAGGGCTCCCGCTGCACCGGCTAGGCCGAAGGCACCCGCAGCCGCGCTGCCTAGATGGAAGGGCGCGTCCTGGAGCGTGATGGCCAGGGTGGACCAGAAGGCGCTGAATGCGACCGATTGCAGTCCTTGGGCAATGGTGGCACGGCGCAAGGCAGGGTGACGCCGCCAGAGGTCGAGCATCGAGCCGAGCAGTGCTCGATAGGAGAGGGCGGTGGTGGGAGTGAAGCGGGGTAGTCGATGCCACGCAGCCACCCCCAGCAGACCGATGCTGGTCGACGCTGCGACGAACATGGCACGCCAGCCCCAGTGGGCCGCTACCAAGCCGCTCACCACCCGCGATAGCAGAATGCCCAGCAGCAACCCCGTCATGACCGTGCCGATGACCCGGCCCCGTTGTGCGTCGGTGGCCATGGCGACGGCAGCCGGCACCAGATCTTGAGCCAGGGTGGCGGTCAAGCCGATGGTCAAACTGGTTGCAAGCATTATGGGCAGGGAGGAGGCCAGGCCGCTCAGGAGCAGCGTGGCGGCCAGCAGGCCGGCCTTGATCAGGATCAGCGTGCGCCGGTCGTGGCGGTCGCCGAGGGGCACGAAGAGCAGGATGCCCAGGGCGTAGCCCAGTTGGGTGAGGGTGGGCACCAGCCCTACGGACCGGGATGTGGCGCCGAGTTCCGTGGCCAGGATGCCGAGCATGGGCTGGCAGTAGTAGAGGCAGGCGGCGGAGAGTCCCGTGCCCGTCGCCAGGAGCAGGATCAGGGCAGGCGTCAAGGCATGGGCGGCATCCGGCACCGGGGCTGTCTTTTCATGCGTTGATTGAATGTTCTGCATGGGGGTTCCCTTTGTTAATTCTTGTGATGTCGCGGATTCTGTCCGCGTCTTCGTGAGATTGGTAGTATTCGGTTGAGAACATCATTTATACGTTTTATGTATGAATAACGCCGACCAAACACCTACCGCGCCTTTGACTTCCACCACCGGGGTTGGGGATCGCCTGGAGTTGATGCAGACCTTCGTCCGTATCGTGGAGGCGGGCAGCCTTTCTGCCGCCGCGACGCAGTTGGGGACCACGCAACCGACCATAAGCCGGCGCCTGCAATTGCTGGAACGGTCCCTCGGGCTGCGGCTGTTGCAGCGGAGTACTCACGCCATGCGTCTGACCATGGACGGCGAACGTTGCTATGAGCGGGCCAAGGAGCTGCTGACTAGTTGGGCGGCGTTCGAGTCGGACTTGCGCGGCGCCAACGACGAGCCGGAAGGCGTGCTGCGGGTGGTGGTGCCCCACGCCTTCGGCCAGGAACGCATGATCGGCCCTCTGGCTGACTACCTGCGACGCTACCCGCGCATGACGGTGGAGTGGTTGTTGCACGATGATCGGGCCATCGACGATTACATCGCCGCCGGAATCGACTGCGCGATCCAGGTGGGGGAGATCAGCGACCCGAGCCTGGTGGAGATCCGCCTGTCCCAGGTGCGGCGCATCGTAGCGGCGGCGCCCTCGGTGCTGGCGGGGCGTCCGCTGCCCCAGGAGGCGGAGGAACTGGCCGCCCTGCCTTGGATCGCCCTGCGCACCTACTACCGCAACGAAGTGGTGCTGACCCATGGCGAAGCGGGCGTCACCCAACGCCTTCCGATCAAACCTGTGGTGAGCACCGACAGCCTCTACGCCTTGCGTGGCATGGCCGTCGAAGGATTGGGCGCCTGCGTCGGCTCGGCCTGGGCGCTGATGGACGACCTCGCCAGCGGCCGGTTGCTGCACCTGGCGCCGGCCTGGCAGGCGGCGCCGCTGCCGATCAGCCTGGTGTATCCCTATGCCCGCTTCTATCCGGCACGGCTACGTTGCTTCGTTGAGATCATGCGGGTGGCCATGCCCAAGCTGATCGAGGGTGCGCAGTAGGGGCAAAAATCGGCACCCGCCATCTTGGGGACGGTCGCCAGGCGCTTCCCATATGCGTTTTCAATACGGCTACACTGTCATATGCCGCCGGACTTGACTGCTTGTCGCTAGGCGGTGCCTGCCAGAACGTCGCCTCAACCTTACCGTGGGTCCATCATGAAGCTTTCGATTCCTCGCATTTCCCGGCGAGCCGCCCTTGTCATGGCGCTCGGACTTATTGCCGCCGTGATCGGGTTCTTTCTTTGGCAAGTGAAAGGGTCGAGTGCCGACGAGCCGTCCACCGAGGGCGTGGCCTTCGAGGTGGTCGATGCCGCGCACCGCGAGTTCGACGGCTCTCCCGCGCTGGCGCTGTCGTTCAGCCTGCCGATGGATGCCAGGAGCGACGTCGGGCAGTTCGTCCAAGTGCTCGAAATGCCGCCGGGTCCGCAGGCTCCTAAACCTCGGGTGCACAGCGACGACGAGGATGCCGACGAGGAGGGCAGCAACCAGAACAATCCCGCCCTCGGCACCGGCGTCAGCCGGGCGGCCGAGGACACCCAGCTCGACAACGGCAAGCCCGTCTCCGGCGCCTGGGTGGTGGGCGAGAACCCCCGCCTGATTTTCTTCCCCAACATCAAACCGCAAACCCGCTATGTGGTCCGCGTGCAGCCCGGCTTGGCAGCGAAAAACGGCGCCAAGCTCAGCAGCGAAGCGCGTTTCTCGATCCAGACTGCCGCCGTCGCACCGGCCTTCTACTTTGCCAGCCGCGGCATGGTGCTGCCGGCGGTGCAGAACGGCGGTCTGCCGGTGACCACGGTGAACGTGCCCGAGGTCGACATTCAGTTCCTCAAGGTCAAGCCCGAGGCATTGCCGAAGTTCCTTGAAACGGTCATCGCCGGCGCCGCCAAGCCGCCACGCCAAACTGGCCAGCCGGGCGAGGAGGGCAGCGAAGAAGACGGAGAGTACTACTGGGTTGATCGCGGCACCCGCCTGCAAGGCGCCGTGAACGGCTGGACCCTGGACAGTTTCAGCAAGCTGACCAGCAGCGCCTTCGTCGGTCGTTTCATCACCGAACAGAAACCCAACCGGCGCAGCGTCACCTTCATCCCGGTCGAGAACATCCCGGCCCTCAAGGAACCCGGCGTCTATGTCGCCGTGATGTCCCAGCCCAATCGCTTCCGCTACGAATACCAAACCACCTATTACTACGTCAGCGACCTAGGCCTGCATGTGCGGCAATACGCCGGCAAGGGGGCGGACGCTTTTGTTAGTTCGCTGACCAGCGGCAAGGGCGTCTCCGGCGTCGAGATCAGTTGGCTCTCCGCCGAAGGCAAGGTGCTGGCCCGAGCCGAAACCGACGGCGACGGCCGCGCCAATTTCGCCGAGCGGCCGAAGGATGCCAAGGTCGTGCTGGCGAAAAAGGGCGATCAACTCTCCCTCATCGCGCTCAAGGAACCTGCCCTCGACTTGGCCGAGTTCGACATCGGCGGCCTCACCTCGGCGCCGGTACGCCTTTTCGCTTACAGCGGCCGCAACCTTTACCGCCCCGGCGAGACCTTCGACGTTTCCGTCATGGCGCGCGATGCCGACGGCCGTGCAGTACCGGCGCAGCCCGTGCAGGCCATCCTGCGCCGGCCCGACGGCAAGGCGCAATGGACCGCCACCTGGGCGCCGGAGACAAAGTTCGCCGGCTACTATCGTCGCCCTATCGAACTGCCGGCAGATGCCGCCACCGGCTTCTGGGCTCTCGAACTACGCGCCGATCCTGCCGCCAAGGTGGCGAGCACGGTGATGCGCTTCAACGTCGAGGAGTTCCTGCCCGAGCGCATGAAGCTCGACCTCGCCAGCAAGGCGGAGCAACTGGTTCCCGGCAGCGATTGGCAACTTGATGTCACGGGCGCCTACCTCTACGGCGCTCCGACAGCCAACAACCGCCTGCTCGGCGTCGTCAATACCGAGCGCAACGTGAACCCGCTGGAAAAGAAGCTGCCCGGCTTCATCTTCGGCGATGCCGATGAAGACACGGTCCGCTCGCGCAACGAGTTGGACGAAACCACCCTCGACGAGCAGGGCAAAGCCAGCGTCGACGTGGATCTCTCGCCGGTGCAAAAGCGCCGTTCGCCCTTCACCGTGCGCGCCACGTTGAGTCTGCTGGAAAGCGGCGGCCGTCCGGTGGTGCGCAGCATCGAGCGCACCTATTGGCCGGCCCCGGCGCTGGTCGGCCTGCGGCCCATGTTCGTCGGCGCCTATGCGCGTGAAGGCTCCAACGTGGAATTCGAAGTGGCCGTGGCCGACGCGGCGGCCCGGCTCAAAGCTGGCACGGCGCTGCCGGTGCGCCTGTTCCGCGAAAACCGCAACTGGTATTGGCGCTTTGACGACCAGCGCGGCTGGCATTCCGGCTACACCGAAACCGATGAGTTGGTCTCCACCACCCAGGTCTCGGTGCCGGCCGGCGGGCGCGGCAAGCTGCTGCTCCCGGTGAAGTACGGCCGCTACCGGGTCGAGGTCTTCAACCCGGAAACCAAACTCATCACGCGCTACCGCTTCTATGCCGGCTGGGCCGCCAAGGACGACGAAACCCAGGGCGTGCGCCCAGATCGCGTCGCTCTCAAGCTCGACAAGCCCGCCTACGCCGACGGCGACACGGCGAAGCTCACCATCACGCCGCCCCATGCCGGCGAAGCGCTGATCACGGTGGAAGGCGACAAGCTGCTCTGGTCGCGCCGGGTCAGCGTGCCCGCCGACGGCAAGACCATCGACATTCCCCTCGACAAGGAATGGAAGCGCCACGACCTCTACGTCACCGCCATGGTGCTGCGCCCTGGCAACGCGAGTAGCGACAAGAGCGGGGCGGGCGTGACGCCGGCCCGTGCCCTGGGCCTCGTCCACCTGCCCCTCGAACGCGGCAACCGCAAGCTCAACGTCGCCCTCGACGCGCCGAAGAAAATGGCGCCCGACCAGCCGCTCAAGGTGAAGATCAAAGTGCCGGAAGCCAAGGGGCAGACCGCCATGGTCACCCTCTCCGCCGTGGACGTCGGCATCCTCAACATCACCAGCTTCAAGAGCCCGGACCCCTTCGGCTTCTACTTCGCCAAGCTGCGCTACGGCCATGACCTCTACGACGTCTATGGTCGCCTGATCGAAAAGATGGACGGCCAGAAAGGCAAGCTCAAATGGGGTGGCGACGCCGCGCCCAAGCCGACCAAGAGCCTGCCGAAAAAAGTGCGCCTGGTGGACCTCTTCAGCGGCCCGGTGGCGCTGGATGCCAATGGCGAGGCCGAAGTCAGCCTGCCGGTGCCGGACTTCAACGGCAGCCTGCGCCTGATGGCGGTGGCCGCCAGCGGCGAGCGCTTCGGCATGCAGGAGGCGGAAATCACCGTGGCCGCGCCCCTAGTCGTCGAACTGGCGACGCCGCGCTTCCTCTCGGTGGGCGACTCGGCCCTGCTCGCCCTCGACGTGCACAACCTCGCCGGCGCCCAGCAGGATGTGAAGATCAAGGTCAGCAATGGCAGCGGCCTCGTCATCAAGGATGGCGAGCAGAAGTTCACGCTCAAGGACCAGCAGAAGCGCATCCTGCGCATTCCGCTGGAAGCCGGCACGGCCACGGGCCTTACTGAAGTGAAGGTGCACATCGAAAGCCCGCTGATGAAGCTGGACCGTACCTTCCCGCTCCAGGTGCAGACGCCCACGCCGCGGCAGACAGTGCTCAAGCGTTACGCCATCGCCCCCGGCGAAACCCTGGAGGTGAAAGAGCCCGATCTTTCCGGCTACCTTCGGCAGACCGTCGCCGCCACGCTCGCGGTGTCCGACAAGGCGCCCATCGACGTGCGCAGTGCCGTTCAGGGCCTGCTCACCTATCCCTACGGCTGCGCCGAGCAGACCACAAGCACCGCCTACCCTCACGTCTTCATCGACGAGACGGCGGCCAAGCAGTTCGGCCTCAAGCCCTACACCCAGGCCCAGCGGGCAGAGATGCTGGACAAGGCCATCGCCAGGCTGGCTGGCATGCAGGCGCCCAACGGCGGCTTCAGCCTGTGGGGCAACGTGTCCGAGTACCAGTATTGGCTTTCCGCCTACGTCACCAACTTCCTGATCGACGCGCGGGAGCAGGGCTTCGCCGTGCCGGCGGAGATGGAGAAAAAGGCCATGGACTTCCTGCTCACCGGCCTGCAGCAAGGCGTCGCCGGCTTGCCGCGCGGCCCGATCAGCTACAACGAGAACGCCGTCTGGAACGACTGGCGCTACGCCGGCTCCGGCCGCTTCGGCGTGCTGGCCTACGGCGGCTATGTACTCGCGCGGCAGGGCAAAGCGCCGCTGGCCACCCTGCGACAACTGGCCGAAGCCAGCGAGCAGGCGCACTCGGGCCTCGGCCTCGTGCATCTGGGTCTCGCTCTCAAACTGATGGGCGATGAGGCGCGCAGCAAAACCGCCATCGCAGCCGGCATCAAAAAGCCGCGCGTGAACGACTACTGGTGGGGCGACTACGGCAGCAACCTGCGTGATTGGGCGCAGACCTACGTGCTGCTGCAAAAGCACGGCCTGGCGCCCGACGGCCGCGAGAACCTGGTGGGTATGGTGGCCGGTGAGATGGACAAACACCGCTACCTGAGCACCCAGGAAAAGCTGTCGCTCTTCCTGCTGGGCCGCAGCTTCGCTTCACAGACCAGCGGCGATTGGGTGGCGGAAATGACGCTGGGCGGCAAGCCCCAAAAGCTCGGCGGCAAAGGCACCTTGTTCCAGCCCCTGGCCGCGAGCGAACTCGCCAACGGCGTCAAGCTCAAGAACACCCATAAGGAGCGCCTCTTCGTCGAACTCAACTACGCCGGCAATCCCGTCAAGATGCCCGCCGCCCGGCGCGACGCCTTCGATATGAAACGCGAGTGGTACACCGCCGACGGCAAGCCGGTGGGTGAGCGTGCGCTGAAGGTGGGCGAGACCCTGATCGTGCGCGTGAACGTAAAGACGCGAGGGCGCTACGCCAACGGCCTGGTCGTGGACTACGTGCCGGCCGGCGTCGAGATCGAAAACGCCAACATCGTGCAGGGTGAGCAGAACACCCTGGAGATCGCCAAGGTGGACATGCGCCAGGCCATGCAGGATTCACGCATCAAGCACGTCGAGTTCCGCGACGACCGCTTCGTCGTGGCCGCTCGCCTCGAAGGCGAGATGAACTTCTTCTACCGCGTCCGCGTCGTTACGCCCGGCAAGTTTGTGATGCCGCCGACGTATGCGGAGGATATGTATCAGCCGATGATTTATGGGTTGGCGGGGGGAGGGGAGATGGTGACGGTGGGGGATGGGGCGAAGTGAGGACTGCTTTTCAATAGTAGAGATTGAATAGCTTTCCAAAGGGAAGGTTCGATGAAGTAATAGTGGTGTTGCGCCTGCAAAAGGGAACTTCAAGCATTTGCTGGATCCCCGCTTTGGTGAGACTGACGTAGATTTCCTCTAGGAATGCGCGCGGGTAAATGGTTAATTGCCGTATATTTTTTTATTTTTTGAATTTTAGCGAGGGCATACTTTAATGCAGGATCTCATGCGGATTTTTAATGAAGCTGGCTGGCTGGCCAATGCTCTGGGTATTCTTGTTCCAATCGGTAGCTTTCTGCTGTTGTTTTTCAAAGTGGTGAAACCATTTCTATCTCGATCCGAGATAATTTCACTTCTCCCCAGTACTTTTGAAGTGACATGGGACATTGCGAGCGCAAAGGAAATCGCTAAAATTGCAATCGTGGACGATCAACTACAGGATTTTCCTGTGGCAGAGCTGAAGGGTAATGGCTTTAATATAAGTACTTATAAACAAGTTCAACTGTCAGCAATTGCTCAGCTCGCAACTTACGATATTGTCTTTCTCGATATGAAAGGGATTGTGAAAGATGATCCGGAGTACGGTGGTTTAAAGCTTATTGCAGAGCTACGAAAAACTAGCCCTAATCAAAAAATATGTGCGGTGTCTAGTAAGACTTTCGATCCAACCGCAACTGAATTTTTTCGGCAGGCGGATAAATATAAGAAAAAACCTCTCACAGCTCAAGAGTGCAAGGCTGTGATTGAGTCATTCTTGGACGACATGTTTAATGCCAAGCGAGTTGTTGAGGCCGCGAATTTCGCAACAAAGGCGATACCAGTGAAGAAACGAATAGCTTTGATCTCGAAAATTAAAAGCCATCTTGCCAAGAATGATGACTCTCAAACCGTTTCCAAATCCCTGGCTGCTGAAGGGCTCGATGTTCGTCAGAGTTTCCAAATTATAAGCCTTTACAGGATGCTGGCCCATGCGACTAAACGAAATCCTTGAATCTGGGGCAGTTAAACTGCCATGGCCAACTATTTTGAATGGTAAGAAACTAGCATTGTCAAAGTTAAAAGATTCTGAGGCATGTTTATCTAAGTGCAGGGAAAATCCTGCATGTGCATCGAATTGTATTGCCGGAGAGTTCACATGTGAATTTGGGGTTTCATATTTCACTCGCCAGTTGGATGAAAATACCTTCACAATTTATGGGGTGAGGGGCAGTAATAACAAGGCTAAAGTTAATTCGTACACGAAAAAAAGTCTCAAGGGAAGATCTGTAACTTCAGAGGAAGTTGAATGCTGGGTCGAAGCTATTAGACAGCTAATCAAACGCATTGAGGCAATATTTCTTTTGCGACAAGCGGAGATGCTAGATCCACTCCATGACCCAATCCGCATTGCAAAGCAAATCCACACCATATCAAATCGACTTGTTCAGCAAAGTTCCCATGGCAGTAGTTTTGATGATCAAATCAATAATGCCTCATACGAGTTGAAAACACTTGTTAAAGCAGCTGATTTATTGTCAGATTCGTTTGATCTGCTTTCTATTTACTTTAATCCTGACGCTGCTAGCTTCGGTGAAAAGACAGCTGTTAGCTTACACGGTCTTCTAACCAAACTCGTGGCAATATTTCGTATTGACGATGGCGGTCTTACTAAGAGCACATCTAAGATATATCTATCTGGAAACTCCTATCGAAATGTTTTTGTTTATGAGAGTTTTAAGCTAATTCCATTTGCGCTGTTGTCGAACGCAGTGAAATATTCCTTGTCTGGAAAGATTCAGGTGACTATAGAGGATCGTCGTCCCGTTATAGAAGTAGCGGTAGAGTCAGTCGGGCCATATATTGAGGAAAATGAGAAAGCAGAAATATTTAGAAAAGGTGGTCGAGGGCAATGGGCTGTTAAGCTGATAGATGGCCGTGGAGTGGGACTTTATTTGGCTGCAATTATTGCTAAGGCTCATGATATCCAACTAAAGGTGTCAAGCAGAAAGACTGGGGAGGTTCATGATGGCATTCCACTTGCCGTATATCGTTTCTACTTTGAAATTAGGCCGTAACCACGTAATCGGCAACGGCAAAAAGGGTCAGAGTGATTTAAGAATTTAAATCACTCTGACCCCTTCAGTTCCGCTGCGGTGTGGCGGCCGATTGATTGTGCCGTCTGCCGCAAGACTTCTTACTCGTGATGACTTGTGACACAAACGTGCTACATTGAGTCCTTGAATCCCGATCTGGAGCCGCCCATGACCACTACGACCATCCGCTTGCCCGACGATCTGAAGGCCCGTGTGGCCGATGCGGCAAAACGGGCCGGTACGACCTCGCACAACTTCATTCTGGAGGCGATAGCCGAGAAGGCCGAGCAGGCCGAGCGCCGTGCCGAGTTCGATGCTGTTGCCGAGGAGCGTTACACCCGTATCGTCGAGTCCGGCAAGACGATTCCCTGGAGCGAGATGCGTGGCTATCTGGAGGGGCGTGCCGCAGGCAAAGCCGTCAAGCGCCCGGCTGCGCGCAAGCTGGCTAAGTAGCAGTGACGCGCATCGAGCTGGCCCCCGAGGTGGGGGAGGATTTCGACCGGATTCTTGATCATCTCGCCCAGTACCAAGTCGAGAATCCCGTCGTTCGCATACACGAGATCGTCGAAGCCATCGGCGTGCTCGAAACCAACCCGCTGATCGGTCGGCCTGCCGGCAATGGCAAGCGCGAACTGGTGATCGGCCGGCGTTCACATGGCTACGTGGCGTTGTATCGCTATGTCGGCGAGATCGATACCGCCTTTGTCCTGGCGGTGCGCGGGCAACGGGAAGCGGGCTTTGGGCGGGAGTGACCCG
>DASUJA010000106.1:0-5748 GCA_036279515.1 Rhodocyclaceae bacterium
TAAAGCCGGTCGCTAACGTTCGCAGACTATCGGCGCCGCTGAGTTGGGCATACACCATCGCCACAAGCTGATCCCAGCAGCTAAAGCCTTTGCAGTGCCTCTCCGCTTGATGGTGTGCCACCGAGCGATCAAATTCCCCGCAGGGAATCTCTTTCAATAATTCCTGCATTCGGCTTATCCTGAACATGTTGCGGCTCCGGTTAATTGAGTTGGCGCTCAGGGGGTTACCCCCTATAACCAGATGCCGCAACGCTCTCGGCAAAATACAAAAAATTTATTCCGGACAGCAGTGGGCTTTCGCGGGGATGACGGGCCTGTGACATTTCGGAACCATCACTCCGTCTTGATCTGCCAGGCAAACGTGAACTCATCCAGACGTGCCGGGTAGCGTAGGTTTTTCTTCATGGCCCACGTGGCGACTTGGTGATAGAGCGGAATCACCGCCTCGTCCCTCAAAGCCAAGGTTGTGGCTTCTTCCGCCAGTTTGCGGCGCTTGGCTTCATCCACGGTGGCGAGGGATTGCTTGAGCAGCCCATCTACCTTTGTGTTGCTGTAGCGGCCCCAGTTCCAGGCGCCCCAGCCGGCGTTGGCGTCGGGCGTGGCGGCCAGATTCTTGAGAGCGAAGTCGCCGGCCAGGGAGCCCCAGCCGAGCAAGCCCGCGCTGAAATCGCCGTTACGCAGACGACCGAAGTAGACCGACAGCGGCAGGGTCTCCACCTTGGTCCTTACGCCGATGCGGGTGAAGAACTGGGCCAGGGTTTGCAGCACTTGGTCGTCGTTGATGTAGCGGTTGTTGGGGCCGTGCAGGGTGAGGCCGAAGCCGTTGGGATAGCCCGCTTCCTGTAGCAGGTGCTTGGCACCTTCCGGGTCGTAGGCTTCGGGCTTGAGGGCGGCAACGTGACCCAGAGTGCTGGGCGAGACCACGTTGGCGGCGGGGATGGCGAGGCCTTCCAAGGTGCGGTCAGCGAGGGCTTGGCGGTTGATGGCTTTGGAGAGGGCGAGGCGGACGCGGGCGTCCTTTAACGGGTTCTTGTCCAAGGGCTTGCCGGCCGCGTCGGTCACGTCGGGCGACTTGTCGCGGAACTGGTCTAGTTGCAGGAACAGGGTGCGCCAGGAGACGCGCTGCTCCAGGCGGAAGCGGGCGTCGGCCTTGAGGCGCGGCAGATCGGCGGCGGGGGTGCCTTCGATGGCATCCACTTGCCCGGCCAGTAGGGCAGCGAGACGCGGACCGTCGGCGGGGAGCAGGCGGAAGGTGACTTTGTCCCAATTGTTCTTGCCGCCCCACCAGCTGTCGTTGCGAGCCATCTCAATGCTCTCGCCGCGCTTGAACTTCACCAGCTTGTAGGGGCCGCTGCCGATCAGGGCCTTGCCCGAGTTGAAGTCGTCGCTGGTGGCTTTCTCGGCGACTTTCTTGGAGACGATGAAGATGGAGGCCAGATCCAAGGGCAACGGGCCATAAGGCTGGCCCGTGGAAAGCCGGACGGTGTGGGCGTCTACGGCCTGCTTGCCGGTGATGAGTTTGGTGAAGGGCGTGAAGGGGCCGGGGCTGTTGGTGATGGTGGCGGGACGGTCGAGAGAAAAGATCACGTCGGCGGCGGTGACCTCGCTGCCGTCGGAGAACCTGGCGTTCTTGCGCAGCTTGAATTCCCAGGTGGTGGGATTGATCGCCTTCCAGGACTCGGCGAGGCCGGGGATCAGTTTGCCGTTCACGTCCACTTGCACCAGGGTGTCGAAGAAGTGGCTGGCGACAACGATGTTGGGCGCGGCGTTGAGGTAGTGGGGGTCGAGGGACGAAACGTCGGCGGCAAGGCCGATGCTGAGGTCGGCGGCGAGGGCCGGGGTCGTCAAGGCCAGGGCCAAGGCGATGGCGGCAAGGAGTCTTCTGTGCATGGGGTTGTGCGTCTCGGCGGGGAGGTGCAATGGTAAACCGAGGCGGCGCAATCCCTTTCAACGACGGGAGCGATGGGCAAAAGAAAACGGCGCGGGCGGAGGACTTCCGCGCGCGCCGTTTTCTTGGGACGATCTTGAATCAGGCAGCGGCCAGGGCTTGATCCAGGTCGGCGATCAGGTCGTCGATGTGCTCGATACCCACGGACAAGCGCACCGTGTCTTCAGTGACGCCCGCCTTGATCAGCTCTTCGGGCGAGAGCTGACGGTGGGTGGTGGAGGCCGGATGGCAAGCCAGGGATTTGGCGTCGCCGATGTTCACCAGGCGGGTGAACAACTTCAGCGCGTCCTGGAAGCGCCCGCCGCCGGCGCTGCCGCCTTCGACACCGAAGGTGAGGATGCCGGAGGGCTTGCCACCCAGGTACTTCTTGGCCAGGGCGTTGTCCTTATGGTCGGGCAGGCCGGCGTAGTTCACCCACTTCACCTTCTTGTGGCCCTTGAGGAACTCGGCCACCTTGCGGGTGTTTTCGGAGATGCGGTCCATGCGCAGGGCCAGGGTTTCGATGCCTTGCAGGATCAGGAAGGCATTGAAGGGGCTAATGCAGGCGCCCATGTTGCGTAGGGGCACCACACGGGCGCGACCGATGAAGGCTGCGGGGCCGAGGGCTTCGGTATAGACCACGCCGTGATAGGACACGTCGGGTTCGTTCAGGCGACGGAAGCGCTCCTTGTGCTCGGCCCAGGGGAACTTGCCGCTGTCGACGATGATGCCGCCGATGCTGTTGCCGTGGCCGCCCAGGTACTTGGTCAGGGAGTGCACCACGATGTCGGCGCCGTGCTCGATGGGCCGGCACAGGTAAGGGGAGGGCACGGTGTTGTCGACGATCAGGGGCACGCCGTTGCGATGGGCGATGTCGGCCAGCTTTTCAAAGTCGGTGATGTTGCCCAGGGGGTTGCCGATGGATTCGCAGTAGATGGCTTTGGTCTTGGCATCGATCAGCTTTTCGAAGGAAGCCGGATCGCGATGGTCGGCGAAGCGGACTTCGATGCCGTATTGGGGCAGGGTGTGGGCGAATAGGTTGTAGGTGCCGCCGTAGAGGGTGGCCGCAGAGATGATGTTGTCGCCGGCTTCGGCGATGGTCTGGATCGCGTAGGTGATGGCGGCTTGGCCGGATGCCAATGCGAGGGCGGCAATACCGCCTTCCAGTTCAGCGACCCGTTTTTCCAGCACGTCCTGGGTGGGGTTCATGATGCGGGTGTAGATGTTGCCCTGGACCTTCAGGTCGAACAGGTCGGCACCATGCTGGGTGTTGTCGAAGGCGTAGGAGGTGGTCTGGTAGATGGGAACCGCCACGGCCTTGGTGGTGGGGTCGGGTGAGTAGCCGCCATGGACGGCGATGGTTTCAAGCTTCATGTCATTGGCCTCCTTTTGTGGAGGCGCGAGTATAGCCAAGGCTATTCGTAGGGTTTTTGCGAATTTCTGCTGTGCTTATTCCCATTTTCATAAAGCGGAGTTTTGATGGAATGGGACGTGATGGGCAGCCTTGAAATGCTTGAAGAAAAAACTAAACCCTTCAAGTTGTAAGCATTTTCTAAGGTATAAATCACCATAATTCATAATTAGTGAATTGGGGTGCATAGTTTTTAGATGTGTCCCGTGTCCCCGGAAACGCCACAAATCGCGAGGAGATAATGGCTACTTATCAGGAGTTCTACCGCCGTTCTATCGATCAACCCGATGCTTTCTGGACCGAACAGGCCCAGTTGATCGATTGGCACAAGCCCTTTACCCAGGTCTGCGATTACTCCCGGCCTCCTTTTGCCAAGTGGTTCGTGGGGGGCGAAACCAACCTTTGCTACAACGCAGTGGATCGCCACGCTGCCACGCGTCCCGACGCTCGCGCCCTGGCCTACATCTCCACCGAGACCAACGAAGAACGCAACTACACTTTCGCCGAGTTGAAGTCCGAAGTGGTGCGCATGGCTGCGATCTACAAGAGCCTGGGCGTCAAGCGCGGCGACCGGGTGCTGATCTACATGCCCATGATCGCCGAGGCGGCCTTCGCAATGCTGGCCTGTGCCCGCATTGGCGCTGTGCACTCCGTGGTGTTCGGCGGCTTTGCCTCCGGCTCCCTGGCAACCCGTATCGATGACGCTCAGCCTGTGCTGATCGTTTCAGCAGAAGCCGGTATGCGCGGCGGCAAGGCTGTGCCCTACAAGCATCTGCTGGATGAAGCCATTGAGTTGGCAACCCACAAGCCTGCCCACGTGTTGATGGTGGATCGTGGTCTGGAAAAGGGCTTCCATAAGGTAGAAGGTCGCGACGTGGATTACGCCACTCTGCGTGCCCAACACATGGATGCCGACGTGCCCTGCGAGTGGATGGAATCCTCTGAGCCCGCCTATATCCTGTACACCTCTGGCACCACGGGCAAGCCCAAGGGCGTGCAGCGCGACACTGGCGGCTACGCCGTGGCGTTGGCTTCGTCCATGAAGAACATCTACTGCGGCAACGCGGGCGAGAGCATGTTCACCACCTCCGACATCGGTTGGGTGGTGGGGCACAGCTACATCATCTACGGCCCGCTGATCGCCGGTATGGCGACCGTGATGTACGAAGGCACGCCCGTTCGTCCCGATGCAGCCATTTGGTGGCAGATCGTGGAGAAGTACAAGGTCAGCGTTATGTTCTCGGCGCCTACCGCCATCCGCGTGCTGAAGAAGCAAGATCCCGCATTCCTGCACAAGCACGACTTGTCTTCCCTGCGCCATTTGTTCCTGGCCGGCGAGCCTCTGGATCAGCCCACTCACGAGTGGATCATGGGCGAACTGAAACTGCCGGTGATCGACAACTACTGGCAGACCGAAACCGGCTGGCCCATCCTCTCCACCGTGCGTGGTGTGGAGTACACCAAGATCAAATATGGCACGCCAGCCTTCCCGGTCTACGGCTACAACCTCAAGATATTCCGCGAGGATGGCACTGAGTGCGGCGCAAACGAAAAGGGCATCGTAGGTATCGTTCCTCCGCTGCCGCCTGGCTGTCTCACCACTGTCTGGGGCGACGACGCTCGCTTCGTCAGCACCTACTTCAGCCTGTTCAAGGAGCCGATGGTTTATTCCTCCTTCGACTGGGGTATCAAGGACGACGAGGGTTATCACTTCATCCTCGGCCGTACCGACGACGTGATCAATGTGGCTGGCCATCGTCTCGGTACCCGCGAAATCGAGGAGGCCGTACAAGGTCACCCCGCTATTGCCGAAGTGGCAGTGGTAGGCGTGAACGATCAGCTCAAGGGGCAGGAGCCTGTAGCCTTTGCGGTTGTTAAGGATCCGGCTCGCGTCGCGACGCCTGAGTTGGCCGCTGAGCTGGAGAAGGAGGTCAAGAAGGTGGTGGACGATAGTCTGGGCGCTATTGCACGTCCCAAGCGCGTTCACTTCGTCACAGGCCTGCCCAAGACCCGCTCCGGCAAGATGCTGCGTCGCTCCATTCAGGCGTTGGCAGAAGGCCGCGATCCGGGCGATCTGACTACCATCGACGATCAGTCGACTCTTGAGCAAATCAGGAACGCACTTTCTGCCTAAAAAAACTTTTAAAGTGCTTTACATGGGGGCGTGTTTCGGTAGAATGCGCCCCTCTTTGCAGGCGCGTAGCTCAGCTGGTTAGAGCACCACCTTGACATGGTGGGGGTCGTTGGTTCGAGTCCAATCGCGCCTACCAGAATTCCTCCGGGAAATCCGGTAGTCGAACAAAACCGCCTTCGGGCGGTTTTGTTTTTTGCGCTTTCCGCAAAGGATTGGCACTGTTCCGCAAAGTCAGGCCGGCAGGTGCGACTCATATAATCCGACGCCATTACCTAG
>DASUJA010000107.1:0-6226 GCA_036279515.1 Rhodocyclaceae bacterium
ATATTCTCCAGCCATGAACGAACGCCCTGCAAAAATCCTCATCGTCGACGACGACCTGCGCCTGCGCCAGTTGCTGGAACGCTATCTGCGCGATCAAGGCTTCACTTCCCGCTCGGTGGAAAACGCCACCGCCATGGATCATGCCCTTGCCCGCGAGCACTACGATCTCGTGGTGCTGGACCTGATGCTCCCCGGCGAAGACGGCCTCTCCATCTGTCGCCGCTTGCGAGCGGAGGATGAAGTGGTCGCCATCATCATGCTCACGGCCAAAGGCGAGGAAGTGGATCGCATCGTGGGCCTAGAAATGGGCGCCGACGATTACCTACCCAAACCTTTCAACCCTCGTGAGCTGGTCGCCCGCATCAACGCCGTGCTGCGCCGTCGCACCGTTGCGATTCCCGGTGCCCCCGCTGAGGTGCCGGAGATCGTTTCCTTCGGCACTTGCACGCTGGATCTGGGCCGCCGAGTCCTCACCCGCGACGGCAAGGAAGAAGCCCTGACCACGGGCGAATTCGGCCTGCTCAAGGTACTCGCCACCCACCCGCGCCAGCCCCTGTCTCGTGACCGCCTTTCGGAATTGGCGCGGGGCAAGGAATACGGCGCCTTCGACCGCGCCATCGACGTACAAGTCTCCCGCCTGCGCAAGCTGGTGGAAGTGGACCCTGCCAATCCGCGCCACATCCAAACCGTTCGCGGTTTCGGTTACGTCTTCGTTCCCGATTGATTCTTAGCAAGTCTGTTCCGGGCGTGCCCATGCCTCGTACTCTGCTCGCCCGGCTGTTCCTGCTGCTTGCCGCCGTGATGACGCTCTCGGCCCTCACCTGGGCCGGGATATTCACTTACTCCGAACGGGAGCCCCGCGCTCACCAGTTGGCTCAACTGCTCACCAGCATCACCAATCTCACCCGCTCGGCAATCGTCGCTGCCGACCCACGTCTGCGCTTGGAATTACTCGACACCCTCTCCCGCGACGAAGGCATCCGCATCGACATTGCCGACGACGACGAGACCCTGCCGCCTCCACCCGACGATCCCATGCTGATCGAAGTGCAGCAACTGCTGCAACACAGCCTCGGACCCAACGCGCGCTTGGCCCTGGAGCGCAACGGTGAGCAGGCCCTGTTCCTTCGCACAGAAATCGAAGGGGACGCCTACTGGATCGCCCTGCCCCGTAGCCGGCTGGCACGGCGTCATTCCCTCCAGTGGATGGGCTGGGGCTCCTTCGCAGCGGTGATGGCTTTGCTTGCGGCAGCCCTGTTTGTCTCACGACTCACGCGCCCCCTCCGCAATCTGGCCCGGGCTGCGCGGCAGATCGGTGCCGGCCAACATCCGCCGCCTCTCGCGGAAAACGGCCCGGAGGAACTTGCCACCGTGGCCCGTGCCTTCAACCAGATGAACACCGATTTGAGCCGCCTCCAGCAAGACCGGGCGCTGATTCTCGCGGGCGTCTCCCACGACCTGCGCACACCGCTGACGCGCCTGCGCATGGGCATAGAGATGTGCGTGGAGGACGAGGAATCCCGCAACGCCATGAGCGCCGACGTAGAGGAAATGGATCGCACCATCGGCCAGTTCCTGGACTTCGCCCGGGACGATAGCGGCGAAGCCGCCCAGGAAGTTAATCTCCACGCATTGCTGAACGACCTGTCGATTCAGTACGAGCGCCGCCTACTGCCCGTAAAGGCGCACCTCACCCAGGTGCCTCTGATCAACGGCCACCCGCAAGCCTTGCGCCGTCTAGCCGCGAACCTGATCGACAACGCCTTGCGCTATGCACCGGGGCAGTCCGTGGATATGGAATTGGCGCTGGAAGACAAGCGGATCGTCCTCACCGTAGCGGATCGCGGCCCCGGCATTCCGCCCTCCGAAATCGCCCGACTCAAGCTGCCTTTCACTCGACTGGAAACCGCCCGCAGCAATGCCACCGGCGCGGGCCTCGGCCTTGCCATCGTGGAGCGCATCGTGCGCCAACACGGCGGCACCTGGGACTTACTCCCCCGCGAAGGCGGCGGACTTTTAGCCCGTGTTAGGATCCCCGCCCCATGAGCACACCAGAAAATACCCCCAGCGTTTACGAGCGCATCGGCGGCGAAGCCACCCTTCGCACATTGGTGAAGCGTTTCTACGAACTGATGGATACGCTGCCCGAAGCCTATGGCATCCGCAAGATGCACCCCGAGGATCTTTCCGGTTCCGGAGAAAAGTTGTTCATGTACCTATCCGGCTACCTGGGCGGTCCCAATCTGTTCATCGAGAAATTCGGTCACCCGCGCCTACGCGCGCGCCACATGCCCTTTTCCATCGGTGCCGACGAGCGAGATCAATGGCTCATGTGCATGAACATGGCGATGGCCGAAACCGTGCCCGACGAACTGCTGCGCAAGGCCATCATGAAAGCCATCACCGACTTGGCCGATTTCATGCGCAACAAGGAAGAAGCCCAGCCGGAATCGGCCGACAGCCTGCCTATCCTCAAACAATAAAGAACTCGCGAACCATGGCCGAACTTCTCTTCTATCAGCAGATCAAGCCCCTGGACAAGGATCAACACCGCCATCTGCGCATCGGTGAAATCCGCGACTTTTCCTACGCGGCAAAAACCAACTCAGTGCCGCTCACCGCCGGTGAATTTTTTGAAGCGGCACGGGAATACGCCATCGTTTTTGCGGGCACTGGCGACACGCTACTGCCTACCGCACTGTTGGGTTTGCGCGCCGATGAAAACCTGTTCATCGGTCAGCAAGGCAAGTGGGAAGCTCATTACATCCCGGCCTTCGTGCGGCGCTATCCCTTCGTGCTCGCCCCTTCCAAGGAACAAATGCTGGTCTGCGTGGACGAGGCGCATCCCGCAGTCGGCGCCACGCAAGGTCAAGCCCTGTTTACCCAGGAAGGCGAGCCGACGCCCTTCCTGAAAACGGTGGTCGATTTCCTGGGGCGATTCCAAACCGACGCCGAGCACACCAACCTCTTCGTCACCCGCCTCAAGGAACTCGATCTATTGCAGGAAGTGTCCGCGCGAGCCGAAGCCCAGGCAGGCGGTGCTTACCAGCTCAACGGTTTTTCCGTGGTCAACGAAGCCCGCTATCGCGCGCTGGACAAGGACGTGGTGGATGAACTGTTCCGCAAGGGATGGATCGCCCTTATCGACGCTCACCTGCTCTCTTTGGGCAACATCGGGCGTCTCATGGAACGGCTTCCGGCCCCGGCATCCGCCGCGGCCTAAGACCCTCGCCTACTTGCTGCCGCGGGTCGCCACACGTCCGCGCAGCACCAAGGCGATACCGCCGAGGATCGCCACCGAGGCGATCACGAGGCGCATGGTCAAACTCTCATTGAGAATCGCCACGCCTCCCAAAGCCGTAATCGCCGGCACACTGAGTTGCACCGACGCTGCCTGCGTAGCGCCCAAGTGACGTAGCACGCTGTACCAGATCGCATAGCCCAAGCCCGAAGCCACGCCGCCAGATAGCAGCGCATAGATGGCACCCATCGTGTCCCAATGAAGCCACGGCGGCGCAATCAACAACAAGGCGATACCCATGGGTACGGCACGCATGAAATTGCCCGCAGTCACTGCCGCAGCGTCCGGCTTGCCTCGCCCCCGCAAGGAATAGACGCCCCATGCCACGCCGGCCAAGAGCATGAGCAACGCCTGCAACATCGGCGGCGCAGCAACGCCGGGGAGTAGCAGGATCACCAGCCCAGCCGCCGCAAAACCCAACCCTGACCACTGCTGTTGACGGCCATCAAGAACTGACCCAGTTCCGACTATAGTTCGCAGACAAATTTGACCCACCTTGATTGAATTTCTGCTCAATTTTTGAGCAGAGGCAGTAGGAGTGATCAATGTGGGCATGTTTGCCAAGATTCGGCGGATGCATTTCCGCGATAACGTTCCCATTAGGGAAATCCAGCGACGGACAGGTCTGTCGCGCAACACGATCCGCAAATGGCTACGCACAGAAGACATGAGCGAGCCAAAGTACCCCAAGCGGGAGTCGAAGAGCGTCGTTGATCCCTGGACAGATCAATTGGGCCAATGGCTGCAGGCGGATAGTCACCGTCCTAAGCGTGACCGGCGCACGGCGTTGGCGCTGTTCAAGGCGATCAAGGCACAAGGCTACAACGGCAGCTACAACCGTGTTTGCGCCTTCGTGCGGACCTGGAAGCAGGACACCTACGAGAATCCGAAGCGGACAGCCTACGTCCCGCTGACGTTCGCCTTGGGTGAAGCCTTCCAGTTTGACTGGAGTACCGAGTATGTGTTCATCGGTGGTCTACGCCGGCGGCTCGATGTTGCGCACACAAAGCTGTGTGCGAGTCGGGCATTCTGGCTGACCGCCTACTATGCGCAAAGCCACGAGATGCTGTTCGACGCGCACGCCAAGGCGTTTGCCGCATTCGGCGGGATTCCCAAGCGGGGCATCTACGACAACATGAAGACCGCCGTCGACAAGGTCGGCAAGGGCAAGGAGCGCACGGTAAATCCGCGCTTCTACGTCATGTGCGGTCACTACCTGTTCGATCCGGAATTCTGCAACAGGGCCTCCGGCTGGGAGAAAGGTATTGTCGAGAAGAACGTCCAGGACCGGCGTCGGCAGATCTGGCAGCAAGCCGGAGAGCGGCGTTGGACGGATCTCGCCGAACTGAACGCCTGGGTAGCGCAGCAGTGCCGAATTTCCTGGGAGGACATGGCGCATCCTGAATGGCCGGAGCTGACCATCGCCGAACTGCTGCAGGATGAGCAGCTTCAGCTAATGCCTAACCCTCGGCCCTTCGACGGCTACGTCGAGAAGCCGGTACGGGTATCGAGTACGGCCATCGTTCATTACCAACGTAACCGCTACAGCGTACCGACCGAACATGCCCACCATGTCATCAGCCTGCGCATCTACCCTGACGAACTCAGGATGGTGGCTGAGGGGCAGGAGATCGCCCGGCACGTCCGAAGCTTTGAACGAGACCAGACCTTCTACGACTTCCGGCACTACATCGGCCTGATCGGCCGAAAGCCGGGTGCGCTGAGGAACGGTGCACCGTTCGCCACGATGCCGGAGCCGCTGATTGCCTTGCAGCGTCACCTGCTCAAACAGCCTGGTGGTGATCGAGTGATGGCCGACGTGTTGGCTGCCATCCCGCACCACGGACTGGAGCCTGTCGTCGTGGCAGTCGAAGTCGCGCTGGAGTCTGGCCGACCCAGTGGGGAACATGTGCTCAATGTGCTTGCTCGCTTGAAGGCTGGAATGCCGTCACTAGGCCCGGTGGCAACGAATCTAACGGTCACCGAAGAGCCGCAGGCGAATACGCATCGCTACGACCATCTGCGCACGGAGGTAAGCGATGTCCGTTGAACTCATCGCCAAACTGAAGGGGCTGAAACTACACGGCATGGCCCAGTGCTGGCCGGAGGTGGTCGCCAAGGCACGGCACAGCGAACTCGATCCCGAGCAGTGGATGGGCGAACTCATCGCGGCGGAGACGGCAGAGCGGGAGGTCCGCTCCACCGCCTACCAGATGACGGCGGCCCGCTTCCCTGCTCACCGCGACTTGGCAGGATTCGACTTCGCCCAATCACGGGCAGACGAAGACTTGATTCGCCGGTTGCATGGTGGCGAGTTCATGGATGCCGCCCATAACGCGGTGTTCATCGGTGGTCCTGGCACAGGCAAGACGCACCTGGTGACGGCTATCGGTATTGAGGCGATCCAGCGTCATGGCCGACGGGTACGCTTCTTCTCGACGGTGGAGCTGGTCAATACGCTGGAACAGGAGAAAATCTCTGGCCGCCAGGGACAATTGGCCTATCGGCTGATGCACGTGGATTTGGTGATCCTCGATGAACTAGGGTACTTGCCCTTCAGTCAGGCAGGCGGTGCATTGCTGTTCCATCTGCTCTCGAAGCTCTATGAGCATACGAGTGTGATGATCACGACGAATCTGTCCTTCACCGAGTGGGGCAACGTCTTTGGTGATGCCAAGATGACCACAGCACTATTGGATCGCCTGACCCATCATTGCCACATCGTCGAGACGGGCAACGATTCCTGGCGGTTCAAAACGAGTACAGCCCGACAGCAGTCAGGCCGGAGTCGTTCCAACAAACAGAAGGGAGAGCAGCCAGTAGAAACCTAATTATTATCCACAGGAGCGTAGCTGCACTACGCGCATAAACCGTGGGTCAAATTTGGATGGAAACCACGGGTCAGATTTAAACGGCTATCAACAC
>DASUJA010000108.1:0-3660 GCA_036279515.1 Rhodocyclaceae bacterium
ATCGCTGAGCAACGAATCTTTTGACGAATTCCTGGATTCTTTGAAGCGCGCGGGAGTTTCGATCAGCAACGAGCAAGAGCTGCGTGAGCGCCTTGCCGAAGTGCAGTACTGGCGTTATGCCTTCATGACCCTGGCCGCCAACGGGCGCTCCCTGGGCATCCGCTTCGAAGCCGCCGGTCAAGGCAGCGACGAAGCCCAGATCCGCCAGACCCTGAATCAATACCGTATGCCCGAGAACACCGAATCCATCCTGACGGCCAGCCTCCGCGCCGAACATTGATCGGGTTCAGGTTCTCCAAAAACAAAGGCTCGCTTCGGCGGGCCTTTGTTTTTTTCTGGCTCGCCGGACCTCGAAATTTCGTAATTCCCTCGAAAGAGGGAATCCAGGCTTTTTTTGCGCAGGCCCATGGATTCCCTCTTTCGAGGGAATGACGACTACTCCTGTTTCTACTTCATGCGCGAGGGCAGCTTGATGTCCTCGCCTGCCACCATGAAGACTCCATCACCCCGATGGTGGAGCGTGCGCCAGTCCTGCTTGGGCGTGCCGATCCAGGCTTGAACGACCTCCAGAACGAACAGGTTGTACTGGTTAACCATGCGGGTGTCGGCGATGCGGCATTCCAGGTTGGCGAAGCAGTCGGCCAGTAGGGGCGCCTGCACCTGGGAGGCCGGAGTGGTGGCAAGGTCGAAGGCTTTGAATTTGTCGATCTTCTCCCCGTGGCTGTTACCGCAAGCCACCACTTGGGATGCCAGCTCCACGCTGGGGATATTGATGACGCATTCCCGGCTCTTGCGCAGAAGCTCGAAGCTGTCGTTGCGTCCGCTGATGACGCAGGCCAGTTGGGGCGGCTCGAATTCCAGCATGGTGTGCCAGGACATGGCCATTACGTCGGTCTTGCCGCGATAGGCGGTGGTGACCAGCACCACCGGGCCAGGCTCCAGCAGGCCGTAGACCTTGCCGAGAGGAAGAGAACGTTTTTTCATGGGGCGACTCCTTGGACCTTTGCCTTAGCTTAGGTCGGCACGGTTCCCCTTGCTGGTTCGCGGCTAGGCCGCTTCGCGGGCGGAAGGGGCTACGGAGATGCCGTGGTTGGGTAGGGCGCGGGTGACTTCGTCGGCCATGCGCATGGCCCGAACGTGCTGGTAAAGGGCTTCCGCCTGGGGGTAGGTGCGTCGCATCAGTCCCAGCCATTGCTTGAACCGGCCCGGCGCGTGGCGTGCCTCCAGCTTGAGTTGAACCCGCTGCCAGAAGTCCGCGATCAGGCCGCAAACGACCTGCCAGTCCGCGTCCCAATCCCGCTCGTCGTCCTTCGCGCCCTGGCGGATGTGGCTGGCGAGGAGCGGATCGGCCACGGCGCCGCGTCCCAGCATCACATCCTCGCAGCCGGTGACGGTGCGGATGTCGCGGTAATCGCTCAGGGTCCAGACCTCGCCGTTGGCGATCAGGGGCAGGGCCGTGGCTTCGCGGATGCGGGCGATCCATTCCCAGCGGGCCGGCGGGCGATAGCCGTCGGTCTTGGTGCGGGCATGAACCACCAGCTCCTCGGCGCCGCCGGCTTCCAGGGCGCGGGCGCAGTCGAGGGTGTGTTCGGTGTCGTTGATGCCCAGGCGCATCTTGGCCGTCACCGGGATGGCAGCCGGCACGGCTTGGCGCACGGCCGCGGTGATGGCCTCCAGCAATTCCGGTTCGCCCAAGAGCGCGGCGCCGCCGCCATGCTTATTGACCAGTGGCGCGGGGCAGCCGAAGTTGAGGTCGATGCCTGCCGGATTCAGTCGGGCCAGATGGGCGGCATTGCGCGCCATCATGTGCGGGTCGGAGCCGAGCAATTGCACCCGTACCAACGTGCCGCATTGGGTGCGGGAGCCGTTCTTCAATTCGGGACTGACGCGGGTGAAGGCCCCCTGGGGCAGACGGGTATCGGCGATGCGGATGAATTCAGTGACGCACCAATCGTAGGCTTGCGTCTGGGTGAGCACGCCCCGCAGCACGTCGTCCGCCAGGCCTTCCATGGGGGCGAGAATCAGGCGGGACATGGGCGTTTGGCATGGGCGCGGTGGGAAAGGGGCGCCACTATAGGGCCGAACGGCCCAGGCAACAAGGAGCCGGAAACGCGGGGCAGGGCCTGAGCGTTCGATATGATCGCCTGCCGTAAAGCGCCGTGATTCCCGCAGGGCGCTTTCGCCGGAATGACGAAGATTTACCAGCCGGCACCCAAATCAAACACCGTCGTAGCTTTGAGTCTGTTCCCGACTGCAAGGCCTGAATCGCAGTACCTGTCTGCGCTTTCGGAAGACCCTCGAATTTATTCCGGACAGCAGTACGCGAAGGCGGGAATCCAGGCTTTGGGGGCATCGCATGGATCCCCGCACCCCGAGGGTACTTCCTGCGGGGTGCTTTCGCGGGGATGACGGGTGTGCAAAACGGGATGGCTCCCGCTGCCAGCCGGTGGAAAACCTAGAAGCGGTAGGCCACGCCAAGGGTGTAGGTGTTTACGGTGGGCTTGCCGGTGGATGAGCCGCCCACGTCCTGGTAGTAGTTCCACTCCGCCTTACCGATGATCCGGTTGCCGAAGTCGTAACTGGCGCCTACGCCAACGGTGCCGTTGGTCCGTTTGTCATTGCTGACGCCGAGATTATCGACACGGGTATCCGAGTAGAACGCACCGGCCTTGCCGTAGAGGGCCAAGCGGTTGTCCATGGGGAGGATGCCCACAGCCGATACGCCCACGCCGTCAGACTTCCAGTCGCCCGTGCCAACCGCATTGCTTACCTTGAATTTGCCGAAGTCCGTGTAGTTCGCTTCGACGGCGAAGTACCTGTTGAACTGATAGCCCACGTTGACCGAGTAGGTGGTGTCGTTGTCGTCGCGCTTGGAAATACCGTTGCTGAAGTCCGAAACGTGGCTGCCACCTGCGTTGATACCGGCATACCAGGACGAGGATTTCCAATTGCCGTCCTCGGCCCTGGCCGCCTGAGTCGCCAGCAAGGCGGCGGAGGTCACCATGCCGATCACGGCCAACTTGGCGTAACGGGAGTTTCGGAGTTTCTTGAGCTTGCGAGAGGTCAGAGCGTTCATGGTTTTCTCCTTTACTGAGTTGCGAACAAGGTTGGGGAAGTTCGGAACTCAGTATCGGACGACGCTATGAACAGACGATGTGCGGGGCGTGGGCCAGAGTTACTACAGGCTTGCTACAGGCCAAAAAGAGGCCGGATGTAGTTCCTTGAGTGGAACCGGCAACCGGCCTCGTTGTGCTCGCCTAGCCCCAGAGGGCAAGGCTCAAGGATGCACTGAACAAATCCGTTCGCACTGAGCCCTTCGACGGGCTCAGGACAGGCTTGTCGAAGTGCAAGCCTTGTGGCGCAAGGGCTTCGACAAGCTCAGCCCGAACGGTAATCACTTAATCAGTGATTCCTTAGCGGCTGATGGGCTTGTAGCGAATACGCTTGGGCTTGGCGCCTTCTTCACCCAGACGCTTGCGCTTGTCTTCTTCGTACTCTTGGTAGTTACCGTTGAAGAAAGTCCATTGGCTGTCGCCTTCCGCCGCCAGGATGTGGGTGGCGATCCGGTCCAGGAACCAGCGGTCGTGGCTGATCACCATCACGCAGCCGGCGAATTCCAGCAGGGCATCTTCCAGGGCGCGCAGGGTTTCCACGTCCAGG
>DASUJA010000109.1:0-33634 GCA_036279515.1 Rhodocyclaceae bacterium
GTTCCGGCAGTCGCGGAACGAGGAGCGAAACATGGCAGACATCATTTGCGTCATCGGTAACAAAGGGGGCACGGGCAAGACCACCCTGTCCCACATGCTGAGCCACGGCCTGGGCCTTTTGGGCCAGCGGTCCGTGTGCGTGCTGACCGACACTTACCGGGAGCCCCTGGACCCCGCCGGTCGGCGCTACCTGATCGCCGATGCCCGTTCGCGGGAAGCCCTGGCCAAGGTCACCGACAAGGTGCGCAGCCTCGAAGCATGGCTCGGCGTGATCGACGGCGGCGGCAACCGCACCGAAATGGACCGCCGCCTCTACGGCCTCGCCGACCTGGTGCTGCTGCCCTTCCGGGATTCCCACGAAGACATCCGCACCGTCATCCGCGACCTGGAGATGTTTCCCCGCGCCTACGCCGTGCCCAGCCAATGGCCCTCCTGGCACAAGGACACCGCCAACGGCACCGTCAAGGAAATGCTGGCCCCTTATCTCGACCGGGTCCTCGACCCCATGTTCGCCCACAGCTCCACCAAACTGATGCTGCAAAAAAAGATTCCCGCCGTGCTGCCGGAAACTCTGGACAACCTATGCCGCGGCATCGCCCTCCAAGTGCTGGATCTGCTCCAGATCGACGTCCACCAACTTTCAGGCGGCATGCCCTCGTCGAGGTCCTCATCCCCCATGGTTGCCGCGGCCTGATACCCATAGCCCCAGCCCAGAAGGCGGAGGCGCATAAAATGCGCCTCCGCCTTTTTCTTTGCCCCCCATGCAAACAGCCCTGCTCCTGCTGCCCGACTTCGCGCTGATTGCGCTGGGCGCCTGGCTGCGCCGGGCTTTTCATCTGGGCGACCATTTCTGGACCGGGCTGGAGAAGCTGGTCTACTTCATTCTCTTCCCCGCCCTGCTGTTCAATGCCATCACCCGGCAGACCTTCAGCCTTTCCGCCGCAGCCCCGCTGGTGAGCAGCGGCGTGGTCATCATGTTGGCCGGTGCGGCCCTGGGGCTCCTGGCTCAGATGATCTTCCGCCTGCCGGCCATGCAGTTCGCGTCCCTCTTTCAGTGCGCTTTCCGTTTCAACTCCTACGTAGCGCTGGCCGTGGCGGGCAAGATCAACGGTCCGGCGGGCATTGCGGCCATGGGCATCATGCTCGGCGTCACCGTGCCCCTAGCCAATCTGGGCGCGGTCACCATGTTGGCCCGGCACGGCGAGACCAAGGTTCTGCGCGAACTGGCACGCAACCCGCTGCTGGTCTCCACCGCCGCAGGTTTTGTCTGGGCTGTCCTCGGCCTGCCGGTGCCGGATGCGATTCGGGCATTTCTCGGTCGCCTGGGCGACGCCTCCATCGCCCTCGGCCTCATGTCCGTCGGTGCGGCCCTCAAGCTACGCGGCGGACTGGAACGCCACGCGCGCCCTGCGGCGGCCTACCTGATGACGGTCAAGCTGCTGGCCCTGCCCTGCGTGGCCCTGGGCGCAACCGCCCTGCTCCATCTCACCGGCGTCGAAGCGGACACCGCCCTCATCTTCGCCACCCTGCCCGTAGCCAGTTCCGCCTACATCCTCGCCCAGCGCATGGGCGGCGACGGCGCTGCCGTGGCCTGGGTGATTTCAGCTTCCACCGTTCTCGCCATGGTCACCATTCCGACCTGGCTGACCTATGCACGATAAAACCATGGCCCACATCACTCTCGAACGCGGCAAGGAACGCTCTCTCCTGCGCCGCCATCCCTGGCTCTTCGCCACCTCAGTCGCAAGCCTGGAAGGCCGCGCCCGTCCTGGCGATACGGTGGAGATCATCGACTACCGGGAGCGCGTATTGGCCAAGGCCGCCTGGAGCCCCGAGTCGCAGATTCGCGCCCGGGTGTGGACCTTTGACCCCGAAGAAACCGTGGACGACGCCTTCTTCAAGCGTCGCATCGCCGCCGCCGTGGCCCGCCGCCACGCCCTGCCCAGCCTCCGCGACCAACAGGGCGTGCGCCTGATTCACGCCGAATCCGACGGCCTGCCCGGCCTCATCGCCGACCAGTACGGCGACACGGTGGTCATCCAACTCACCAGCGCCGGCGCCGACAAGTGGCGCAAGGCCATCGTCGCCGGGCTCGTCAAAGCCACCGGCTGCGCCCGGATCTATGAACGTTCCGACTCGGACGTGCGCAAGCTGGAAGGCCTGGAGCCCACCACCGGCTGGCTCCACGGCGAAGCACCTGAGGGTGACATCAAGCGCGGCATCGTCATCGAGGAAAACGGCGTGCGTATGGGCGTGGATATCGCCGGCGGCCACAAGACCGGCTTCTACTTGGATCAGCGCGACAACCGCTGGCTGCTGGGCCAACTGGCCCAAGGCAAGCGGGTGCTCAACTGCTTCTGCTACACGGGCGGCTTCTCGCTCCAGGCCCTGGCCGGCGGCGCCACCGAAGTGATTTCGGTGGATAGCTCCCAGCCCGCCCTGGACACCGCCGCCGCAAATCTGGCACTGAACCCGCAACTGGACGCCAGTCGCGCCCGCTGGGAATGCGCCAACGTTTTCGACGAACTGCGGCGCCTGAAAGACCTGGGCGAAACATTCGACATCATCGTCCTCGACCCGCCCAAGTTCGCGCCTTCCGCCCGTCACGCGGATCAGGCCAGCCGCGCCTACAAGGACATCAACATCAACGGCTTCAAGCTGCTGGCACCGGGCGGCCTGATGATGACCTACTCCTGCTCCGGCGGCATCGGCCTGGAGCTGTTCCAGCAGATCGTCGCCAGCGCCGCCGTGGATTCGGGTCGCACCGCACGCATCGTCCAGCGCCTGCAAGGGGCGGCGGACCATCCGGTGGATTTGGCTTTCCCTGAAGGCGAATACCTAAAGGGCCTGCTGGTGCAATCTGACTAAAGTCCAACATGCCACAAGGCTTTGCCGTGGTTGCCAGCTCCCCATGCCTTGTGGTCTGATACGCCCCCTATGATTCGCGCCGCCCGTCCCTTCATCTCGCTGATTGCCGCTCTGCTGCTGGTTCTTGCCCAGCAGAGCGCCCTTGCGCACATGATCGGTCACGCGGGAATCGCAGCGGAAGCCAGCATCAAACAGGGCGAAGAGCAACACGGCGCGGCCCTCAGCATCTCCCACATTTGCACCACCTGCGTCGCCTTCGCGGCGCTCGGCGGCTTCGCCCCCAGCACGGGCCTGCCGCCCCTGCCGACCACCGAGCGCCACGAACTCCCGCCCGATACGGCTGCCGTCCTCCTCGGCCAACGACCGCTCACCTTCCGCGCCCGCGGACCTCCCGCCTTTCTCTAAAGCCTGACCACGCCTTGCCATCCGCGCACCCCGTGGATGGCGTCGCCTATTGCTTTGGAGAAACACCATGTTCAAACCCCGTACCCTCTGGGCGGCGCTTGCCGCGCTGCCTTTGTTCGCATCCCCCGCCTTTGCCGCCGACAGCGCGGACCTGAAAGCCCTGCGCGAAGAAATCGCCCGTATGCGTCAAAGCTACGAGCAACGCATCTCCGCCCTGGAGCAGCGCCTGGCCAAGGCCGAGACCAGCGCCGCCAAGGCTGAAGACACTGCCAGCGCTGCCGAGCAAACGGCCAGCCAAGCCGTCGCCACCGCTTCAGTAAAGCCGACCAACGAAGCCGCCTTCAATCCGGCCTTGTCGCTAATCCTGTCCGGCATGTACACCAATCTGTCGGCCAACCCGACCACGCGGCCCTACGCCATCAATGGCTTCATTCCTTCCAACGGCGGCATAGCGCCGCCGCCCCGCAGCTTCAGCCTGGGCGAATCGGAGCTGGCCATCAGCGCCAACATCGACCCCCTGTTCCGCGGACAACTCACCCTGTCCCTGCCGCCCGACCAAGGCGCATCGCCCGCCGTGGAAGAGGCTTTCGTCCAGACATTGGGCCTATCCAACGGACTCAACCTAAGGGCAGGCCGCTTCCTTTCCGGCGTCGGCTACATGAACGAACAGCACGCCCACGCCTGGGATTTCTCGGACGCTCCCCTGGCCTACAAAGCCTTCTTCGGCGGCCAGCAGAAGGGCGAAGGCGTGCAGCTGAAATGGCTCGCCCCCACCGACACCTTCCTGGAGTTCGGCGCGGAAGTGGGCCGTGGCGGCAGCTTCCCCAGCACGGACAACAACAAGAACGGCGCCCAGACCGGCAGCCTGTTCGCCCATGTGGGCGGCGACGTGGGCATCGAGAGCACTTGGCGCGCAGGCGTCTCCTACGTCGGCAGCAAACCCCAGAACCGGACCTACAGCGACGTGGACGCCAACGGCATCGCCACCAGCAACAGCTTCACCGGCAACAGCAAGACCTGGATCGTGGACGGCATCTGGAAATGGGCGCCGGACGGCAATTCCACCCAGCGTTATCTGAAAGTCCAGGGCGAGTACTTCCGCCGCAAGGAAAGCGGCAACCTGGGCTGCGCCGACGCGGGTACCACTGCCAGTAACTGCACAGGCGGCATCAGCGACAGCTACGCCAGCAACCAGTCCGGCTGGTACGCCCAAGCGGTGGTCAAGTTCACGCCCACCTGGCGCGTGGGCTATCGCTACGACCGACTTGATGCCGGCAACGTGAATCTCGGCGCAGCCCTGAACCCGGCCGACCTGCCCATCCTCGCCAGCTACAACCCGACCCGTAACACGGTAATGGCCGACTGGGCACCCTCGGAATTTTCCCTGGTGCGCCTGCAATACGCCCGAGACGAATCCCGCAGCGGCGGCACAGACAACCAAGTCTGGGTCCACTACATCATGAGCCTGGGCGCCCACGGCGCTCACAAGTATTGATCGGAGAACAACATGATCCGCAAACTCTCACTCCTTCTGCTCGCGCTGATGGCCCTGACAGCCACCTGCGCCAACGCGACCCTCAATGTCTTCGCCACCGTGCCCGAGTGGGCCGCGCTGGCGCAGGAAATCGGCGGCGACAAGGTGAAGGTATTCACCGCCACCCAGGCTCTGCAAGACCCCCACCACGTGGAAGCGCGCCCCTCCTTGATCGCCCGCCTGCGCAATGCCGATCTGGCGGTCGCCACAGGCGCCGAACTGGAAATCGGCTGGCTTCCCTTGGCCCTGCGCGAATCGGGCAATGGCAAAGTGCAACCGGGCCAGCCCGGCTACTTCGAGACGGCCAGCCAAGTCCGCATGCTGGAAATCCCTACTCGCCTGGACCGAGCCGAGGGTGACGTACACGCCGGCGGCAACCCCCACATCCAGACCGATCCCCGCAACATCCTCAAAGTGGCGGGCGGCCTGACCCAGCGCATGGCCGCCCTGGACGGCGCCAACGCAGCAACGTACCAAGCCAACTACAAAGCCTTCGCCGATAAATGGCAAAAAGCCATGACCCGTTGGGAAGCCGCAGCGGCGCCCCTGCGCGGCAAGGTGGTGGTGAGCCAGCACAAGGCCTGGGCCTATCTGTACGACTGGCTGGGGCTGAAGGAAATCGCCACCCTGGAAGCCAAGCCGGGCTTGGAGCCTTCCGTGTCCTATCTGTCTGAAGTGGTGACCCGCACCCAGGGTCAGCCCATCAAGGCCGTGATCCGCGCCGCCTACAGCCCGGCCCGGCCCGCCGAGTGGTTCTCCCAACAAGCCCACGTGCCGGTGGTGGTACTGCCTTTCACCGTGGGCGGCGACGACCAGGCCAAAGACTTGTTCGGCCTGTTCGACGACACCGTGGCGCGACTGACCGCAGCCATCAAGTAATCCCGTAAATCGCAACGAGAGCCCCGGACAGGGCTCTCGCAAAATCGGAACGCGCTTCATGAACTTCGACTGGAACCTCCTCTTCGCCCCCTTCCTCGCAGGGCTTCTGGTGCTCTCCACCCACGTGCCCCTGGGGCGCCATGTGCTGGGCAAGGGCATCATCTTCATCGATCTGGCGGTGGCTCAGGTGGCGGCGCTCGGCTTCATGGCCGCCCACGGGTTCAGCGAGGCTCAGGGCATTGAAAGCGAAACCACCCAAGCCCTCATCAGCCAACTCTCCGCTGGGGGCGCCGCCTGCGCCGCAGCGCTGATGCTCACCTGGAGCGGTCGTCGTTGGCCCGAGATTCAGGAGGCCCTGATCGGCCTGCTGTTCGTCTTCTCCGCCTGCGCCGGCATCCTGCTGTTGGCCCACGACCCCCACGGCGGCGAGCATCTGAAGGACTTGCTCGCCGGCCAGATCCTTTGGGTCAATGCTGGGCAACTTGCCATCCCCGCCCTGCTCTACGCGGCCCTTCTGGCCCTCTGGCCCTGGCTTCAGCGCCGCTTTCAGGAGGGGGGCTTCTATCTGGTATTCGCCCTGGCGGTCACGGTGTCGGTGCAACTGGTGGGCGTGTTTCTGGTGTTCACCAGCCTCATCGTTCCCGCCTTGGCGAGCCGTCGCCTGCTGGGCCGTGCCGCTCTGGTGCGCGGCTACAGCATCGGCATCGTCGGCTATGCCGCCGGTTTGACCGCATCGGCCCTATGGGATTTACCCGCCGGCCCCGCCATCGCAGCGGCCCTTTGCCTGCTCGCCCTGACCGGCCTAGGCCCCGCCGCCCGCTCGCAGCAAGTCGGGACCGCCGAGACCGGCAACGCACATCCCAGCGGTACGGTTCCACGGTAAGCTTCGCTCCCTTTGCATTTGGAGTCCCGCCCCATGGAGCAGTATCGCGGCACCACCATCCTCTCCGTCCGTCGCGGCAACAGCGTTGCCCTGGGCGGCGACGGCCAGGTGACCCTGGGCAACATCGTCATCAAGAGCACGGCCCGCAAGGTGCGCCGGCTTTACAACGAAAAAATCCTCGCCGGTTTTGCCGGCGGCACCGCCGACGCTTTCACTTTGTTCGAGCGGTTTGAAGCCAAGCTGGAAAAGCATCAGGGCAACCTGCTGCGTTCCGCCGTGGAACTGGCCAAGGACTGGCGCACCGACCGCATGCTGCGTCGCCTGGAAGCCATGCTTGCCGTGGCTGATCGGGAGCACTCCCTGGTCATCACCGGCAACGGCGACGTGCTGGAGCCGGAATTTGGCATCGTCGCCATCGGCAGCGGCGGCGCCTATGCCCAGTCCGCCGCCCGTGCTCTCTTGGAAAATACCGAGCTAGCGCCAGCGGAGATCGTCAAGAAATCTCTTTCCATCGCTGGCGACATTTGCATCTACAGTAATCAGAATCACATCATCGAGTCCCTGGATTGATCCGGTAGCGACCGAAAAACAAGAAGGCAAAAGAGGAAACGCCCATGCCCTTGGTACCCCTTAAGGAAATCGACGTCGCCATAGAACGGGCCTTGCAATGGGATCTGTTCGATTCGGACGGCAAGCTGATGCGCCACCAGGGCTACATCGTCGTTGACGAGCGGGAGCGCCGGCAACTGCTCAAGGGCTTCCGCCGCATCGAACTGAAACCCCAGGCACCACGGCCCGGCGCCGCCCTCATCAAGAAGATGCAGGCCAAGCCGAGGGAGGAGCCGAAGGAGCTTCGCGTCTCCCTGGAAGACACCCACATTCAGCCCGGCGACCGGCTACAGCTCCAGGGCGACGGCAGCCGCTACGCGGTGCGCGTCATTGGCTACCAGAAAGGCCGTTCGGTCATCATCACCGAACCAGTAGTAAACGGGAAGCCGGTGTTCCTCAAGGAAGGGGCCAGCTTCATTGCCCGCGTGTTCTCAGGCCGTCACGTGTTCGCTTTCCCCTGCAACGTAATTGCCGTCCTGAGCAAGCCATTCCCCCATGCCCACCTGTCCTATCCCGCGCTGGTGCAGGGGATCAACGTGCGCAAGAGCGTGCGCGCCCGGACCCGCATCATCGTGGCCTATACGCGGGAGAGCGACGGCTTTTCAGGTGTAGGCACCATGGAAGATATGGGCGCCGGCGGCGCGTTGCTGGTCTCCAAGATTCACTACCTCAACGTCGGCGACGAAATCGACGTGAAGTTCAAATTCACTGTGGGCGATCACGAATACCTGATGCGAGTGCCCAGCGTGGTGCGTGCCGTGCGCACGGCCAACGACATGGGCCTGGATGACGACTCGGTGGGCTACGGCCTGGAATTCAAACCGCACTCGGTGGAGGATCATCTGTTGATCACCTCCTACGTTTTCCAGGTGGCCCTGGAAACCCGCAGCGGCCATGTGGCCAGCAGCGGAGGAAGCGCCGCAAGTGACGAAGCATCCGACGACGACGCCGCAGAAGAGAACGCCGCCGAATCCCCTTGATCGGCCCGCGCCTCCTCATTGCGGAGGCGCCTTTTTCACCGCATGAACGGACACCCCATGAGCACCAGTTCCATGACGCCTCCGGAGATCGTCTCCGAACTCGACAAACACATCATCGGCCAAGCCGCCGCCAAACGGGCCGTGGCCATCGCCCTGCGCAACCGCTGGCGCCGCAGCCAGGTGACGGAGCCCCTGCGCCACGAGATCACGCCGAAGAACATCCTCATGATCGGCCCCACCGGCGTGGGCAAGACCGAGATCGCCCGCCGTCTGGCGCGGCTCGCCAACGCGCCCTTCATCAAGGTGGAAGCGACCAAGTTCACCGAAGTGGGCTACGTGGGCCGCGACGTGGAAACCATCATCCGTGACTTGGCCGAGACGGCCCTCAAGGATGCCCGCGAACAGGCCATGAAGAGCGTACGCAATCGCGCCATGGATGCGGCAGAAGATCGCGTGCTCGACGTGCTGCTACCGCCGGCACGCTCCGTTGCGTCACCGATGGGATTCAGCGAACCCGAACCTGCCGCCGACAATGCCACCCGCCAGAAATTTCGCAAGAAGCTGCGCGAGGGCGAGCTGGACGACAAGGACATCGAAATTGAAGTAGCCCTGGCTTCGCCCCAGATGGAAATCTTCGCGCCTCCCGGCATGGAGGAACTGACCCAGCAGATTCAGGGCATGTTCCAGAACATGGGCCAGGATCGGAAGAAGACCCGCAAGATGAAGATCAAGGATGCCCTCAAGGCCCTGTCCGACGAGGAAGCCGCGCGCCTCATCAACGACGAGGAAGTGAAGCAGGCCGCGCTGAAGAGCGTGGAGCAAAACGGCATCGTCTTCCTCGATGAAATCGACAAGATTGCATCCCGTTCCGAAGTGCAAGGCGCCGACGTGTCCCGTCAAGGCGTGCAGCGGGACTTGCTGCCCCTGGTGGAAGGCACGACCGTTTCCACCAAGTACGGCATGATCAAGACGGACCACATCCTGTTCATCGCCAGCGGCGCCTTCCATCTGTCCAAGCCTTCGGACCTGATCCCCGAACTGCAAGGCCGCCTGCCCATCCGCGTGGAACTGGATTCCCTCTCGGTACAAGACTTCGAGTGCATCCTGGTGCAAACCGATGCTTGCCTCACCCGCCAATACCAGGCCCTGCTCGCTACCGAAGGCGTGGAAGTCAGCTTCACGCCAGACGGCATCAAACGCATCGCCGAAATCGCATTCCAGGTGAATGAGAAGACCGAAAACATCGGCGCCCGTCGCCTGCATACGGTGATGGAAAAGCTGCTGGAAGACATTTCCTTCACCGCCGGCAAGGCTGGCATCGAGAAGCTCGACATCGACGGCGCCTACGTGGACGCACGCCTGGGCGAAGTGGCCAAGGACGAGGATCTGTCGCGCTACGTGCTTTGAACGGGTGGTAAGCTCGCCGCACCATGAATAGATCTCAGGCCCTCGCACTGCTGAAAGAACACAAGCCGACGCTGACGCAACGCTACGGCGTGGTGAGCCTTGCCCTGTTCGGTTCGACTGCCCGAGATTGCGCAGGGGAGGCCAGCGACGTGGATGTGCTGGTCAGTTTTGATGGGCCTGCCACCTCAGCACGCTACTTCGGCGTGCAGTTTTATCTGGAAGACCTGCTGCATTGCCCAGTGGACCTCGTCACCGAAAAGGCACTGCGCCCGGAACTCCGTCCCTATGTGGAGCACGAGGCCGTGCATGTCTGACGCACGGGCTTGGTTGTTCTACTTGGACGACATGATCGGCTTCGCGGAAAAGGTACTGCTCTACACCGACGGACTCACTCAAGATGCCTTCGTTGCCAGCGGTCTCAACTATGACGCCACCGTACGCAACCTGGAACTGATCGGCGAAGCGGCCACCCATATCCCCGAGGAAGTGCGACAAGCGCATTCTGGAATTCCCTGGCGGCTCATTGTCGCGACTCGCAACCGGCTGATTCACGGCTACCTGGGGATCGACAACGACACGCTGTGGAGCATCGTTCAAGACGATACCCCGTACCTGCTGCGGCAACTCATAGCGCTAAAAGCCTCCGTTCAACAACAATAATCAGGCCGCATCCCGTCGCGGACCTTGCTGCACTCCATGGAAATCGCCCACCGCATCGTCGCCATTCTCTTTCCTATGTACGCGCTCTCGGCGCTGGGCTTCTTCTATAGCCGTCGCTATCCCTCCGACATGAGCGTGGCGAACCGGCTGAACATGGACGTGTTCGTTGCCGCGATGATTTTTGCCGGGCTCTGCACGCGCTCCTACGATCTGGCCACCTATGGCGGCTTGGCCCTCAGCATGGTGTTGATGGTGCTCGGCAGCGGTGCTGTCGCCTGGACGCTCGCCAAAGTGGCCGGGCAACCATCCTTGGCCCTGGCGCCCCCCATGATGTTTTCCAACGTGGTGAATCTGGGCGTGCCCCTGGCAGTGCTGGCCTTCGGCGATCAGGCACTGCCCTGGGCCATCGTGCTGTTCGTGGTGTCCACTGGACTGCACTTTTCCCTGGGCATCTGGCTGCTGGATCATCGCACCCACGTGGGCAACGTCTGGCGCAATCCCGCCGTGCTCGCCGCAATGGCCGGCTTCGCCGTAGGCGAATCGGGCATCAAGTTGTGGCCGCCCCTCTACATGGCGATCAAGATGCTGGGCGACATTTCCATTCCCCTGGCGCTCTTCGCCCTCGGCGTGCGCATCACCGACGTCAGGCCCCATCATTGGCGCGCGGGCCTTCTCGGTGCCATCGCCCGCCCCCTGGCCGGCATGGCAATAGCATGGCCCTTGGCAAAGCTGTTTGGGTTAACAGGTCGTCAGGCCGACCTGCTGTTCGTCTATGGCGCGTTACCGCCTGCCGTCATCAACTACGTGTTCGCCGAACGCTTTGGCAAGCATCCCGAACAGGTAGCCGCCATTGCCCTGGTGGGTAATCTGGCTTCGATCTTCTTTCTGCCCCTCGCCTTAGCCATCGTTCTCTAACGCGACCCAATGGAAAGCATCGACGCCATCGTCATCGGAGCCGGGGCCGTCGGACTGGCCTGCGCAAGGGCGCTCGCATTGCGCGGTTGCGAGACGCTCATCCTCGAGCAACACGATGCCTTCGGCACGGAGACCAGCGCCCGCAACAGCGAGGTGATCCACGCCGGGCTCTACTACCCCACCGACTCCCTCCGGGCCCGCTTGTGCGTAGAAGGCAATCGCCTGATCTATGACTTCTGCGCCCTCCATGGCATTCCTCATCGCTGCTGCGGCAAGCTGATCGTTGCCACCACGCAGGAGCAGGAAGCCAAACTGCTGCAACTGCTCGCCCAGGGACAGGCCAACGGCGTTACGGGCTTGCAGATGCTGACTGCCGCCGAGGCGAAGCAGTTGGAACCCGATCTGCATTGCACGGCTGCGCTGCTTTCCGCTTCCACGGGCATCCTCGACAGCCACGGTCTGATGCTGGCGGTATTGGGCGAAGCGGAACGCCACGGCGCCCTACTCGCATTGCGCAGCCCCCTGCGCCGGGGACGCATCGGCAGCCAAGGCATCGAGCTGGAAGCAGGGGGAGCGAGCGCTGGAGAGGCGGAAACCACGCAATTGCGCGCCCCCATTGTCATCAATGCCGCCGGGCTCTCGGCGCAGCAGGTGGCGGCTCGCATCGAAGGCTTCCCCGCGCATTGTGTTCCGCCCAGTCATTGGGCCAAGGGCAATTACTACGCCCACACGGGGCGAACGCCCTTCTCGCACCTGATCTATCCGGTGCCGGAGCCGGGTGGGCTGGGCGTGCATCTGACCCTGGATCTAGGCGGGCAGGCCCGCTTCGGTCCCGATGTGGAATGGACCGACCAACTGGAATACAGCGTCGATCCCCAACGTGCGGATCGCTTCTATGCCCAGGTGCGGAGCTACTGGCCGCAACTGCGCGACGGTGCGCTCACCCCCGCCTTCTGCGGCATCCGCCCCAAGATCACGGGGCCAGGTGAAGAAGCAGCCGACTTCTTGATTCAGGGACCGGCAGACCACGGCGTGCCGGGGCTGGTCAATCTGTTTGGCATCGAGTCGCCTGGCCTCACATCGAGTCTCGCCATCGGCGAATACGTGGCATCGCTGGTGGCTTAACCGCGTCGCTTCAACATGGACGTCGGATCTCTTTCGATGTTCCTCCATTCAGGTGCGCCTCATTCGGGCGCTCCTTTTTATTTCCGGCACAATTACGTATGAATATTCATTTTCTGGAGACACTCATGAACCGTCGCGAAATGCTCACTGGCAGCGCTGCTGCTTCTCTTGCTGCCTTTGCCGCACTGGCCCAGGCCGCCGACAAAATGCCCGCCCATGCGGACCACGAACACATGCATCACCATCACGACAGCGGCCCCAACTACGGCGCCCTCGCCCACGCCGCCACTCACTGCATCATGTTCGGCGAAGCCTGCATCGGCCACTGCCTGGATCTGCTCGCACAAGGCGAAACGGAAATGGCCGCCTGTGCGAAGTCGGTGGAACAAATGATGGCGGCTTGCACCATGCTGCGCCAACTGGCGACGTGGAAGTCTGCCTACGTGCCGCGTATGGCGGCAGTGGTGCTGGACATGTGTACGGCCTGCGAACAGGAGTGCCGCAAGCACGACAAACACAAGGAGTGCCGCGACTGCGCCGACTCTTGCGTGGCCTGTGCAAAGGAATGCAAGGCGGTCGCGGTTTAAGGCTGCCTTAAATCTCTTCAGGAGTCAGCGGCAAACCTGTAGCGCCCTTCGATTAGTCGAAGGGCGTATTTCTCCAAGGCTACGGCTTGCCACGTCCGATCCCAGAAGCACCAGTCCTTGCACCATGGGTATGAAAAAACTTTGAGGAACCCGCAGCAATATGTTCTAGCGTTGATCGATCAACATTCCCTCTGCGGGAAAATCAATTTGGTAATCGGTTTTGATTTTGGTGCCTTGCCCCGGAGCCAACTTCAACTCCCAAGCAACGATCCCGCGCTTGTCATCCCATGACTCCTTGTCGGGTTTGGGTTCAAAAATTTGACTTACGCGGACTTCATCGGCGGTCGAAACGGGAGAAGGCTCCAACACAGTAAGAAGAATCTGCTTTCTGTGATGGTTGGCGACACTCAAGATATTTTTGATCTGCTTTTGTCTCCGCTTGTCGAACACCCCCGTTGAGCTTGCGTCACTCTTAAGGTTAGTGACAGACACATGGACTTTGTCATCTCGCCCAAAGCCTAGAAGCAGACGATCCTTGATCGAGTAATTCCAGTAATTGCTTCCGACGTAAGTACCATCCAAGAAGAGCTGCATATCACCAGCAGGCCAGTCCCCCTCGGGCTTTTCCGCCTCTACCGTAAGGTAAGCGGCTGCCTCCTGCCGCGGCGTAGTCTGCAGATACTGTTTGACCGTAATTTCCTGCTTGTTCAAAGCAATCAGAACCTCTCGCCCATCGGGCTGCACGTCACTACGACCGGGAACCTGAAACTCTGAGGAATACGCGTTCTGGATTTCAAACGTTGGGGGAGCGTAGTAGGGTTCTGCTGCGGCTTTAGACGACGACACACCCGCCCGTGCAGCGGGTGCTGGCGCCGCGGCAGCCTTATAAGCCAAGGGCAATTCCTTTCCCGTTGAGGGCTCGGGAACACGATAAGACAACAGCCAAGGCTGCGGCTCCCTACCCGCCATCGCCTGCCGCGGTCGGCTTGTGGACAAGGTCAATCGAACATTGCTCCAGTTTTCTCCCGTCTTCTGGGATATGACTGCCAGACGCTCCAACTCCAGCACCGACGTTTCAGAATTGAGATTTGCCCTATAGGAGGGTTTCCATCCTGCGCTATCCACTTGGTACGACACTTTCATTGTGCCGGCATGTTCCGCAACAAAGTTGACCGTTATGGTCCGAGTATCTCTGGCGCCGGTGCGAAGTTTTTCTAAGTCTCGCTCCAAGGCGCCTAGTTGCGCCGAAATGACCCGCGCCTGTATTGATACTTTCTGCATTCTGGCGAATGCTTTGGTGGCCTCGCCACTAATCGCATTGACCACCCCAGTAACACTTCCGGCATTCACGGCAGAGGAATTGCGAGCAGCACCTGAATCGGTCTCCCCACCTGCGACCTTCCCCAAATAGTCGACAACCAACTGGGCGGCCTTGGTGTCTACGTCAAGAAGAGCCAGTTGATCCTTAAGGCCTGCTATCTTTTTTTCGAGCTCGGCTTCTGCGGGATTTGCCGCTTCTGACTTAGCAACGTTGGCAGTTACCACCTCCCCGATGCGAATGCCGGCACTTGCCTCAACGCGCAAAGTTTGAACATCGAACCGGGCCGGCACTCCTTCAATCGTCAGTCGAGACATGCCCTGGGTAACTTGTGCAGTTCTAACAACCGTCGCCCCGCCGGGAAACAGAATGACGTCTGTCACAGGGACTTGGCCAATTGCAGAGTAGCCACATAAGGAAGCGCCGAGAAGCAGAGAGGCCAATCCAAATTTGAGAAGGGTATTCATGTCGTTTCCAAATGGGAAAAGAGGGATTCCTGTGGCCCGACATGATGGGCCAAAAATGCCAACGACACAACGTATGCCCACATCTGTAGGCCTGATGTATTCAAGAACATCACCCAAAGTTAGATTCGCTACGCTGCCGTTTCGTTGAGCAACCAGCCAGATAGTAGCTACTCCCTCACCGGCCGTTTCGACAGCTTGCGCTGCAAGGTGCGCCGGTGCATTTTCAAGGCTCGCGCCGTGGCGGAGATGTTGCCTTCGTGCTCGGTCAATACTCGCTGGATGTGCTCCCATTCCATGCGATCCACCGACAGGGGATCATTGGCCAAGGGCACGGCGGCGTCGCCTTCCAAGCGCAGGAATGCGGCCAGCACCTGATCCGCGTCTACGGGCTTGGTCAGGTAGTGGGTGGCACCCAGCTTGATCGCTTCCACCGCTGTGGCGATGCTGGCGTAGCCGGTGAGCATGACGATGCGGGTTTCGGCGTCGATGGCGAGCAGCTTTTCAACCAGGGCCAGACCGGAATCCTGGTCCAGCTTCAAATCCAGCAGTACGTATTCGGGGCCGTGGGTCTCAGCTTGCTTCAGAGCGGAGTCAGCGTCATGGGCTTCGATCACCTCGTAGCCACGGCGCGTCATGGCACGGGCCATCACTTGGCGGAACACGTCGTCATCGTCCACGAGCAGGATGCTGGGCAAGTTTTCGTTCATGGGATTCATGGCTTCGGGCTGCAAGGCAGGGTGACGCGGGTGCGGGCGCCGCCGCCTTCCCGATTGAAGATTTCCACGCGACCGCCAAGACGTTCGATGCTGGCGTTGGAAAGAAAGAGGCCGATGCCGAGACCACCTACGGTGTCATCCGTGGCATCGGACTTGGTGGTGAAGAAGGCTTCGCCGATGCGTTGTGCCGCCTCGTGACTGATGCCGGGGCCACGGTCCAGTATCTCGCAGTAGCAGTCGTCGCCATCGCGCCCGGTGCGCAGCTCGATAGCGGCGCAAGCGCCGCTGGCAGCATTGGCGTCGGCAGCATTGTTGAGCAGGTTGAGTAAGGCTTGGTCGAGGGTTCCATCCACTACCACAATGGCATCGCTCATCGCCTTGGTCTCGCACGTCACGGGAATGCCGGGACGCAGCAGCCGCCATTCATCCAGTAGCCGTTCGGCGATGCCGGCGAGGGGCGTGGCAGTCTTGGCGTCGGCCTGGGCAGCCCGCTCCACCAGTTGGGCGAGGATGGCTTTGCATCGATCCACTTGGTCGCGTAGAAGATTCAGGTCCGGGGCAAGGCTCGCATTCTGGCCGTGATCCAACTGCAACTCACGCAGCACCACCGCCATGGTGGAAAGGGGCGTGCCCAATTGGTGGGCAGCACCAGCGGCAAGCGTGCCCAGGGCAAGAATCTGCTCTTGACGCAGCACGCCTTCCCGCGCCTGGGCCAGCTCATGTTCGCGCCGCCGCAACTGACTCGCCAGCCGCGAAATAAACACGGTGATGATGGCAGCGCTCAGCAGAAAGTTCACCCACATGCCCACCACGTGCAGGCTGAAGCCGTTGTCGTGACTGAGCAGACTGCGGTCGATGCCGGTCACGCTGCACACCAAGTCATTCAGGCCGCTCCACTCCATGCGCGGCGGCGGCAGCGGAATGTTCCAGGTGAGCAGCGCCGAATAGGCGGCAGCCGTGACCAGCGCCATGCCGCCCACCCAGGCCAGAGGCAGCAAAGTGGCGGCGATGGTCAGCGGAACCAGCAACAAGGAAACGAAGGGATTGCTGGAGCCGCCCGCCTGGTAGAGCAGCAACGAGAGCCCCGCCACGTCCACGCAAAGCTGGGCAAAGAATTCGCCGTGCCCCACGGGAGTCTTGAAGGTTAGGCGCCAGTGACTGAAAAGATTGATGGCGCCTAGAAAGAGACAGACGGCGAACAAGCCATCGAGAGACAAGGGCAGTCCGAATCCCCGCACGGCCATCAGGATTGCCAGGGACTGGCCGGCAATCGCTGCCCAGCGCAGCGTGAGTAGGCGTTCCAAAGGCAGGGATGAGGGCAGGTTCACGGGCGAAGGGCGTTGCGCGAGGGGACGGGGATTGCAATGGGCTAGGCAAGACTGGCGGCGATTTTACGTCCCGTGCCTTAAGGCTTGCCGGTCGCATGGGCCCCTGCGACAAATTGTCGCGCGGCGTTTTGCCTAATTGGCGGAAAGCCGCACCAGACCTAGACTACGCCTGCGATTGCAAGACATTTCCCGCCCCGCTCGGCCCCAAGGCCTTTCGGGGCGTTTTCTTTTCAGGCAGCGGATAATGGCTCCTTTCCCATCTAGCCGAGGATCACCATGAATAACGTGCTGCGCGCCCTGCTCGCCACCTGTGCCTTCTCCGTCGCACTCCCCGCTCTGGCTACGGACCTGGAAGTGAAGACGCCCTGGGTGCGATCCACCGTACAAGGCCAGCCGGCCACCGGCGCTTTCATGGAATTGTCGAGCAAGGATGGCGTTACGGTGATCGGCGCATCCAGTTCCGTGGCCGGTACAGTACAAGTGCATCAAATGAAGATGGACAACGGCGTGATGAAAATGAACGCCCTGCGCCAACTGGAAGTGCCGGCCGGCGGCAACGTCTCCCTGGCCCCAGGCGGCTACCACGTGATGCTGATGGACCTGAAGCAACAGCTGAAGCCGGGCGACACCGTGCCCCTGACCCTCAAGGTAAAGGGCAAGAACGGCAAGCAGGAAAATGTGGACGTGAAAGCCGAGGTGCGGGACATGACCGCCAGCACCACCAAGATGGGCGACGACCACAGCCAGATGCACGACGCCATGCACCAGCATATGCACGAACACATGTACGGCGACAGCAAGTAAGACTGCCTGGCCTTCAACGAAAAAGCGCGCCCTCAGTGACCTGGGGCGCGCTTTTCATTTGAGCGTTTGCTGAATAAATCAGCCGGCGAGCACACTCTCTCCGGCAAACAGCTCCGCCACGGTTTCGCGACGGCGCACCAGATGCACTTGGTCGCCATCCACCATGACTTCCGCCGCACGAGGACGGGTGTTGTAGTTGGAGCTCATGGTCATGCCGTAGGCGCCAGCGGAGAGAATCGCCAGCAGGTCGCCCTGCTCCAGGGTCAGCTTGCGGTCATGGCCGAGGAAGTCGCCAGATTCGCAGATGGGGCCGACCACTTCGTAGCTGCGCGTGGCGCTGTCACGGGGCACTTGACGCGGCACTACGGGCACGATGTCGTGGAAGGCGTCGTAGAGCGCGGGGCGGGCCAGGTCGTTCATGGCGGCGTCCACCACGGCGAAATCTTTTTCCTGGCCGTGCTTCAACACTTCCACCTTGGTCAGCAGCAGACCGGCATTGCCCACCAGGGAGCGGCCCGGCTCGAACACCAGGGTTTCCTTGCGGCCTTCCATCACCTTGAGCACAGGGGCCAGGTATTCGGCGGCGGTCAGTTGGGTTTCATCGCTGTAACGGATGCCTTTGCCGCCGCCCAGGTCGATGTGCTCAACGACGATGCCTTCCTTCGCCAGGGCGTCCACCAGAGCCAACACCTTTTCGGCGGCCTCACCGGCAGGAGCGGGATCCAGCAGTTGGGAGCCGATGTGGCAGTCGATGCCCTTCACTTGCAGGTGCGACATTGACGCGGCCTTGCGATACAGAGCCACGGCGTCCTCGTAGGCCACGCCGAACTTGGCGGTACGCAGGCCGGTGGAGATGTAAGGGTGTGTCTTCGGGTCCACGTTGGGATTGACCCGCAGGGAGATGGGCGCACGCTTGCCGAGGCTGGCGGCCACGGCGTTCAACTGATCTAGCTCGGCGGGAGATTCCACGTTGAAGCAGTGGATGCCGGCCTCCAGGGCAGCGCGGATTTCGTCGGGGCGCTTGCCCACGCCAGAGAACACGACCTTGCTGGCATCGCCGCCGGCTGCCAGCACGCGGGCCAGTTCGCCGCCGGAAACGATGTCGAAGCCGGCGCCGAGACGGGCGAAGACGTTGAGCACGGCCAAGTTGGAGTTGGCCTTGACCGCGTAGCAGACCAGGGATTTACGCCCCACCAGGGCGGCTTGGTAATCCTGGAAAGCCGCAGTGAGCGCGGCGCGGGAGTAAACGTAGCAGGGCGTGCCGAACTGTTCGGCAATGGCGTTCAGGGGCACGGACTCCACATGGAGGGTGCCCTGGCGGAGCTGGGTGAGACTCATGGCAGAAATCCTTGGGGCGAAGCGCGAAGGGGTAAAACCGGGCAGTAATAAGGGCCTATTTGGCGGCCGGGGCCGGCTGGGCGGCTTTGCTATCATCGCCGCCCTTCGCCGCAGGCGCAGTAGTCGACGTAGCAGATTGCGGCGCGGCAGGCGCGGCGCTAGGCTGTTTGGCGGCGGGGGGCGGCAGGTAGAGATCGCCCTTGAGACCGCAGGCGCCGACGAATGCGGCGGCCAACAGAGAGAGCGCGAGAGTCGTAAGGCGCATCATGACAATTCCAAAATTCCGATAGCGGCAAAGGCCGAGGATGGTAGCACGCGATGAATGAGCAAGAATTCACTGAACTGGCAGACGCAATGCTGGACCGCATCGAGCAAGCCCTGGAAGGCTGCGACCTGGATTTCGACTTTGAGCTCAAGGCCGGCGGCGTGCTGGAGTTGGAGTTCGACGACGGCAGCAAGATCATCGTCAATCGCCACGGCGCGGCGCGCGAGATCTGGGTGGCGGCCCGCTCGGGCGGCTATCACTTCAAGCCGCAAAGTGGTGGCTGGGTGGATACGAAGAGCGGCGAAGATTTGATGGCCGCCCTGTCCCGTTGCATGAGCGAGCAGTCGGGGAAAGCAGTGACGCTGGGCTAAGGGTCGAGTCGAGCCCAGCCATCCTGCGGCGGCACGTCGCTCCAGCGGTTCCGCGTACACACGCGGGCGTTCATTGCCTTGACCATCAGCTGAAAACGCAGATGCAGTCTAGGTTTCCAGGCAGTGGTATCGCCAATGAAATGCGCCCGCCCGCGTACGTGTACCCGCAAGTCGGATTGGGCACAGGTTTCGGCATGCTTCGCACTGAAGGTTTCTTTCCACGGTTGAAAACAAGAAGGGCTGTCCGCGGACAGCCCTTCGTTTTGCTTCGGTAGCAACCTTAGTTCTTCGCCGGCGCCTTCTCGCCAACCGGCTTTTCACTCAAGGTCTTTTCCACGGGCTTGGGCTTGGCTTCCTGGACGGGCGCCAAGGGCAGGCGCTCTGACTGAGCCACAGGAGCATCGCCACCGCCGTCAGTGGGCGGCAGAGTTTCCTTGTAGATCAGCTCCTGCACGGGCTTCTGGGTGGTGGGGTCGGTGGCGTTGACCGTCACCAGACCTTCAGGCGCGTCCATGTAGCTCTCGGGCACGCCCTTCAGCACCTTTTCCATATAACCGACCCAGATGGGCAGCGCGGCGCCGCCGCCGGTTTCGCCGCCGCCCAGAGAGCGGGGTTTGTCGAAACCGATCCAGGCCACGCCAACCACGGTGGGCTGATAGCCGCAGAACCAGGCGTCAATGGAGTCGTTGGTGGTGCCGGTCTTGCCGCCAATGTCGTAACGCTTGAGCGCCACGGCCGCCTTGGCTGCGGTGCCGCGTCGAGTGACTTCGTGGAGCAGGCTGTCCATCACGTAGGCGTTGCGGGCATCGATGGCGCGCAGGGATTCGTCGCCGGCCACGGGAGGATCGAACTGGGCGAGCACCTGATGCTTGCCATCAAGAATCTGCTTCACCACAAAGGGCTGGATCTTGTAGCCGCCGTTGGCGAACACGGAATAAGCCGCCGCCTGCTGCCAGGGCGTGACGGAGCCGGCGCCCAGGGCCATGGTCAGGTAGGGCGGATGCTTGTCGGCCTCGAAACCGAAGCGCGTGATGTACTCCTGGGCGTAGTGGGTGCCGATGGAACGCAGCAGGCGGATGGACACCATGTTCTTGGACTTGGCGATGGCCGTGCGCAGGGTCATGGGGCCTTCGTACTTGCCGTCGTAGTTCTTCGGCTCCCAGGCCTGACTGCCGGTTTCGCCGGCGGGGATGACGATGGGCGCATCCTCCACCACCGAGGCAGGGGTGTAACCCTTCTCGACGGCGGCGGAGTAGATGAAGGGCTTGAAACTGGAGCCCGGCTGACGCCAAGCCTGGGTGACGTGGTTGAACTTGTTGCGATTGAAGTCGAAACCGCCCACCAGTGCGCGAATGGCGCCGTCAATGGGGCTGGCGGAGACGAAGGCCGATTCCACTTCGGGCATCTGGCCCACTTGCCATTGCTCCTTTTCGTCCTTGAAGAGACGGATCACGGCGCCCCGACGCAGACGCTTATTGGGCGCGGCTTTCTCGTCAATCATGCGGGCTGGGAATTTGAGGGGGTCGCCTTGCAAGGTCACGATCTCACCGCCGCGCAAATAGGCACGCAGGCGGGTAGGGGATACATCGAGGACTAGGGCAGGGATCAGGGTGTCGGCATCGTCGTATTCGGAGAGCAGGTCTTCCAACTCTTCGTCCTGATCGGACTTCACGTCCTTCATGTCCACGTAGCCCTCGGCGCCGCGATAGCCGTGGCGTCGGTCGTAGTCGAGGACGCCTTTGCGAAGAGACTGGTAAGCCGCCTGCTGGTCGGCGGCAAGAATGGTGGTCACCACTTGGTAGCCGCCGGAATAGGTCTGGTCGCCGAAGCGCTCGTAGGCGATCTGCCGGGCCATTTCAGCCACGTACTCGGCATGAATGCCGAAGTCGTTGGCGTCAGTCTTTACGTGTAGAGGCTCAACTTCAGCGGCTTTTTGCTGCTTGTCGTCGATAAAGCCCAGTTCGTGCATCCGGCGCAACACGTAGAGCTGGCGCAGACGGGCACGCTTGGGATTGACCACGGGGTTGTAGCGGCCGGGGGCCTTGGGCAAGCCGGCCAGCATAGCGGCTTCGGCCGGGGAGATTTCCTTGAGGGACTTGCCGAAGTAGATCTGAGCCGCTGCGGAGAAACCGTAGGCGCGCTGTCCGAGATAAATCTGATTGATGTAGAGCTGGAGAATCTCGTCCTTGGACAGGTTGTGCTCGATCTTGAAAGCAAGCAGGGCTTCGTAGACCTTCCGGGTCAGCGTCTTTTCGCTAGAAAGGAAGAAGTTCCGCGCCACCTGCATGGTGATGGTGGAGGCTCCTTGGCGTTTGCCGCCGCTAGCGAAATTGGAATAGGCCGCACGCAGCACGCCCAGAGTGTCGATGCCCGGGTGCTGATAGAAGCGCTCATCCTCGGCGGCGAGAATGGCGTGGATCATCAGCGGCGGCACTTCCTTAATCTGCACCACGTTGCGCCGCTCTTCGCCGAACTCGCCGATCAGCTTGTTATCGGCGGTATAAATGCGCAGGGGGATCTTGGGCCGGTAGTCGGTTAGTACGTCCAGGGAAGGCAGTTGCGGGTAGGCCAACACCACTACGATGCCGACAAGGGAGGCACACACCAGCAACAAGCCCACCAAGGCCAACAGGCCATAGAGGACCCAACGAAGGGAAGAGGGAACGGTCATGAGGGGGAGTTCTGCTACGGAAGGGTGCGGGGATTATACGTTGCTGCCCACCCCCTCTTTTCCCTGAAAGTCGCACACTGCACGGGCATCTCAAGAAAATAGCTTTACAGTCGATATAGTTGTTGCTAGCATCTGATGTAAATTATTGCTATTGCTTGCAATTTAATGATTATTAAGGAAATTTAGTGCAGATCGACCTCTCGATCTTCAATCCAAGCAAGCGGCCTCTGATCGGGCTGGACATCAGCTCGTCCTCGGTCAAGATGCTGGAATTGAGCGGCCAGGAGCAGGACTCGGGCAAAACCATGGTGGAGCGTTACGCCATCGAGCCCCTGCCTCGCGATGCAGTCGTGGACGGCAAGATCGTCAACATCGACAGCGTGATGGACGTCATCGCTAAAACTTGGAAAAAGCTCAACACCACCACCCGCTACGTGGCCATGGCGCTGCCCGGCGCGGCGGTCATCACCAAGAAAATCATCCTCCCCGCCAACCTGCGCGAGCAGGAAATGGAAATCCAGGTGGAGTCGGAAGCTAACCAGTACATCCCCTTCGCGCTGGAGGAGGTCAACCTGGACTTCCAGATCATCGGCCCTTCCCCCTCCAGCCCTGACGAAGTGGAAGTCATGCTGGCAGCGAGCCGCAAGGAAATGGTGGAAGAGCGCGTGGCCTGTGCCGAAGGGGCAGGTCTCAAGCCGCTCGTGATGGACGTGGAAACCTACGCAGCCCTCAGCGCCTTCGACCTGGTCAGCAAGCAACTGCCTGAAAGCGGTCACGACAAAATCATTGCCCTCGCCGACATTGGCGCCCATGTCACCAACGTGACGATGCTGCGCAATCAGCAATCCATCTATACCCGCGAGCTGGCATTCGGCGGTCAGATCCTGACGCAAGACATCATGCGTGCCTACGGCATGTCCCAGGACGAAGCCGAGAGCGCGAAGCGCAATAACTCGCTGCCAGAAAACTACGCCAGCGAAATCCTAGCCCCCTTCATGGAAAACCTGGGGCAGGAAGTCGGCCGCGCCATGCAGTTCTTCTTTAGTGCCACGCCTTACACCCAGGTGGATCACATTGTCCTTTCCGGCGGCTGCGCCGTCATTCCCGGCGTCAGCGAAGCCGTGTTCGGCCACACCCAAGTGGATTGCATGGTAGCCAATCCCTTCGTACAGATGGAAGTGGGCAGCAAGGTAAAAGCCAAAAACCTGCTCGCAGACGCTCCCGCCCTCATGGTGGCCTGCGGCTTGGCCCTGCGGAGGTTTGATCTGTGATCCGCATCAACCTTCTCCCCCACCGCGAGGAAAAACGCAAGGCGAGGCGCCAGCAGTTCTATGCTTTCCTCGGTTTGGTTACGGCTTCTGCAGTTGTCATCTGGTTCCTTGGCTTTACCGCCATCAATCGCTACATCTCGGTTCAAGAAAGCAAGAACGCCTTCATTGAAAAGGAAATCAACGATCTGAAAAAACAGATTGAGGAGATCTCCAAGCTGAAGGAAGAAACCGAAGCCCTGCTCAAGCGCAAACAGGTGATCGAAACCCTGCAAGGCAACCGGGCTGAAACGGTGCACCTATTCGACGAACTTCTACGTCGTGTCCCTGACGGCGTGCGCATTTCAACCTTCACCCAGAACGGCGTGCAGTTTGAAATGACAGGGGAGTCGGTGTCGGAGGCCCGCGTTTCCACGCTGATGCGCAATCTGGAAGATTCGCCCATGTTCCAGCAGGTCACCCCGCTGGAAATCCGCGCGGCCACTGCTGCCAATGGTCGTGCCATCTACGCCTTCCAGATGAGGATGTCCATTGAACGCCCCACGGTCGAAACGAACGACAAAAAGCCGGGAGCCCGTCCTGCCGCAAAGGAGGGCAAGTGATGAAAAAGCCCTCGCCCCCCAAAATTCAACTGCCGACTATCGATTTCAACACTCTGGTCGATGACTTCAAGACCCTTGACCCGAAGGATCCTGGCCTATGGCCCCTGGGCCCACGACTGGTCATCCTTGCAGGCCTGTTCCTCGGACTACTGGCTGCTGCATGGTTCCTGGGCTGGAGCGGCCAAATGGAAGAGTTGGATCAGAAGAAACAGAGGGAAGACCAGCTCAAACAGGAATGGCTAGACAAGAAGCGCCAGGCGGTCAATCTGGACGCTTACCGCAAGCAGAAGCAAGAGATCGACACGGCCTTCGGCGAGCTGCTGAAACAGTTGCCCAACAAGGCTGAAATGGACGCAATGATCGTAGATGTGAGCCAGGCAGCGTTGACCCGTGGCCTCAAGACCGAACTGTTCAAGCCGGGCGCCGAGGCCAAGAAGGACTTCTACGCAGAGCTGCCCATTAGCGTCCAAATGAACGGCGGCTACAACGACATGGCCTCCTTCGCAGGCGATCTGGCTCGCCTGCCACGCATCGTTACGCTTAACAACATCAAACTCAAACCCAAGGACGCCAAGTCTGGCGCCGTCCTGAATCTTGAAGCGACAGTAATGACATATCGCTATCTAGATACCGAAGAACTGGCTGCGCAGAAGAAAGCGCAGAAGAAACCGGGAGGCGGCAAATGACCCACGGCAACGCAGGCAAGCTGCTGCTTCTGGCATCGCTTTTCGTACTGGCCGGCTGCGGTAGCGACGAGCCGCAAGATGTGCGCGAATGGATGGCGGAACAGACCAAGGATCTGAAGGCGCAGATACCAGACCTTCCGCAAATAAAGTCCTTGCCGCCCATCGTTTACGAACCGGGCGATGCAGTTCAACCCTTCGCCGGCGACAAGCTTTTTGCCGAAGAGGCGAAGGCAGCGCAGGAAGGCCGCAACGGTGGTCCTAAACAGGTAAATGCAGATGCCTACCCCCTGGCCCGAGTGCCACTGGAAAGCATCCGACTGCTTGGCACCATGATTGTCGGCAAGGAAACCATCGCCATTGTTCAAAGCGACCGGGATGCGTCGCGCAAGGTGCGAATTGGTGATTACATCGGCCAAAACAACGGCCGTATCGTTGCCATCAAGATGGCAACGCAAGACGACGGCGAAATCGTGATTAAGGAAAAGGTTCTCGATAAAGGCGTCTGGGTCGAACGCGAAACCCGGATCACCACGTCGGGCCAAGGAGAAAAAAAATGAAGCGCCACACTCTTATCCGCAACTTGGGGCTGGCCTCATCCGCAAGTATCTTCGGCCTCTTCGCATGCGGAGCCTTGGCAGCCAGCAATGCCATCGAGAAGGTGGAATTCTCCCAACTACCGGGCGAAGTCCTGATCAAACTGCAACTACGCCAACCCTTGGCAGCGCAGCCATCCGACTTCACGGTCTCTAATCCGCCTCGCGTCGCATTCGACTTCAACGACACGGAAAACACCTCCGGTACCAGCAGTTTGCCTGCGGGCGTCGGCAGCCTCCGCAGCCTCAATTTAGTACAGGTCGGCGACCGCACCCGGCTGGTGCTGAACCTGAGCGAAGCGAATCGGTATCGCATCCGTACCGAAGGGAACTCGCTATTCATTTCCCTACCCAGGAACGAAACCGCCGCAGTGGCTGCAACGTCTGCGCCCCCCCCTCGCGCGGAAGCGACTGCATCCGCTGCAACTCCCCGCGCCACTGCGGCCCCCTTGACGCCGGTAGTGCAAGACATGGACTTCCGCGCCGAAAGCGCAGACCTCGCCGTCTTCAAACTGAATCTTTCCGAACCCAATGCCCTTGTGGACGTGCGCCAACAAGGACGAGACCTGGTTTTGGTTTTGCCCGGCACATCCCTGCCAGAGCGACTGGTAAAACGACTGGACGTCAAGGATTACGGGACGCCGGTTGACTTCGTGACCGCATCCCGCAGCTCCAGCGGCACTCAGCTCGTGTTCAACAACAAAGGCGAATGGGATTACAACGTCCGCCAACTGGACAATCAGGTCTTTATCGAAGTTCGCCGCACGGTGGTGGACCCCACCAGTCTCGCAGGTTCCAAGGACGTTCAAGGCAAGGTGGTGAGCTTCAACTTTACCCAACCCGTGCCTGTTAGCCAGATGATCGGGATTTTCCAGGACATCACGGGCCTCAACTTCATGGTGATGCCGGGCGTTTCGGGTGAAATCCAGAGCCTCAAGATGGACAACACGCCGGTAGAAACTGCCATCGACGTGATCTCCCGCATGTACGGCCTCGGCTTCCGCCGCTACGGCAATATCGTGGTGGTTGGCCGGGCGGACGACTTGGTTAAGTACGATAAAGACGAGCGTGACCGCGCCGCAGCCCTGGCCAGTTCCGAGCCGATCCTGCAAGAAACCTTCAAGATCAAATACCGCACCGCTAGCGAAATCGTGCAGAAGCTGTCGTCGGGCACGAGTACGACAACAGGTGCTCCTGCCGCAGGCGCGCAGCAGCAACCAGCGGCAGGTGCAGCCGCTGCACGCACGAACTCGCTCATCAGTGATCGTGGCCTTATCACCTACGACGATGCCACCAACACCATCTACATCGAAGAGACCAAAACCCGTCTGACCAAGATCCGGGAGCGAATTCAGTCCCTGGATCGCCCCATGCGCCAAGTCATCATCGAGGCTCGCATCGTGCAGGTAGATGACAGCTTCCAGAAGGATCTGGGGGTTAGCCTCAGCGGCAACATCGGCTATTCCATCGGCAATACGACGGGGTCAGTGGCCTTCTCCGGGGGGAAAACGGGTGGATTGGTGGGAACCGGCGGCGGCAGCGCAAGCGGCATTTCGCTGTTTAACTCCGCCCAAACCAAAATCATCAATCTGGCGCTAGCCGCCGTCGAAAGCGACAGTCGATCAAAGACCATTTCCAGCCCAAAGATTCTGACTCGGGATTCCCAGAAGGCAACATTGGTCAATGGTCAGGCTATCCCCTACACCGTGGGCACACTCAACACGGGCCTAACCACATCTTTCGTCACTGCTGCCCTAACCCTGGACGTAACGCCGCAGATTCAACTTGATGGCCGAGTACAGATGGATCTCATCGTGCAAAACGACGAGCCCACCGTTCTAAACGGCTCCACCGGCATCAACAAGCGTTCAGTAAACACCAAGGTGGTCGTCGAAAACGGCGGCACGGTGCTCATTGGCGGACTGTTCAAACAGGCGGATACCAACGCTGAAGACAAGGTTCCCTTCTTCGGCGACCTGCCTGTCCTCGGCGCCCTGTTCCGCTACCGGAAGGACGTAAAAACCCGCACAGAACTGTTGGTATTCATCACCCCACGTGTCGTCACCGAGGACTTGGTCCTGCAATAACCCCTGGGGGAACAATTGGAATCTGTTTTCCTGGTCGGCCTCATGGGGGCCGGCAAGACCACGGTTGGCCGTATGCTGGCCAAGCGCTTGCGGGTCGAGTTCGTCGATGCTGATCACGAAATCGAAGCGCGTACCGGCGTCCCCATTCCCACCATCTTTGAGATTGAAGGCGAAACGGGTTTCCGCAAGCGGGAGTCTCAGGTAATCGACGATCTCACCCAGCACCCCAATCTTGTGCTTGCCACCGGCGGCGGGGCAGTGCTTGACCCGGTCAATCGACAGCATCTGCGTGACCGTGGCCGCACCGTTTATCTATTAGCTGCGCCAGAGGTGCTCTTTGAACGCACCCGCACTGATCGTTCCCGGCCGTTGCTGCAAGTGGAAGATCGTCTGGCAAAATTGCAGCAGCTATACGCCCAACGCGACCCCCTCTATCGGGAAATCGCCCACCTTGTGATCGAGGTCGGACAGACCCAAGCATCCCAGGTCGTGCGGCGCATCCTTCAAGCTCTGGAATCCTGATCCATGCGAGAACTGACCGTTGCGCTCGGCGAGCGCAGTTATCCTATTTTGATCGGCGACGGCCTTCTCTCGAACGCCGAGCGCATCGTGCAGGCCATGCCGGGCAAGCACGCGGTGATCGTCACCAACACTACCGTTGGTCCGTTGTATCTAAAAACCGTTGCTGAGGGTTTACGCGCTGCCGGCATCAAACTCACCGAGGTAATCCTGCCCGATGGCGAGTCGTTCAAGAACGGCGACACGCTGAACCTGATCTACGACGCCATGCTCGCCAACCGTTGCGACCGGACCACTACCGTCATCGCCCTCGGCGGCGGCGTGGTGGGCGATATGGCCGGTTACGCAGCGGCCACCTATCAGCGCGGCGTGCCCTTCATCCAGATACCCACCACGCTGCTGTCCCAGGTGGACTCCTCCATAGGCGGTAAGACTGGCATCAATCATCCTCGCGGCAAGAACATGATCGGCGCCTTCTGGCAGCCGCGCCTTGTGCTGGCAGACACCTCCACGCTGAAGACCTTGCCGCCACGCGAGCTTTCCGCCGGCATGGCGGAAGTCATCAAGTATGGCCTGATCCGCGACCTTCCTTTCCTTGAGTGGATCGAAGCCAACATCGACCGGCTCATGGCTTGCGACGGCGAAGCGCTTTCCTATGCGATCGAACGATCCTGCCAGAACAAGGCCGACGTAGTGGCCGGCGACGAGCGCGAAACGGCCAAGGATGGCGGACGCGCCCTTCTCAATCTGGGCCACACATTCGGTCACGCCATCGAAGCAGGCCTGGGTTTCGGCACCTGGCTCCACGGCGAAGCCGTAGGCGCAGGCACAGTAATGGCCGCCGAGTTATCCCGCCGCCTGGGCTGGATCAACGATGCCGACGTTCAACGCGTGCGCATCCTTTTGGAAAAAGCCAAACTGCCCGTGACAGGCCCTGGCTTAGGTGCCGCCAAGTACCTGGACTACATGGGCCACGACAAGAAGGTGCTGGACGGCAAATTACGCCTGGTGCTCCTGAAACGGCTGGGCGAAGCAGTCACTTGGTCCCAAGCGCCCCAAGAAGAAATCGCTGCCGCCATCGACGCCTGCTGCAAGGCCTAACGCCATGAACCTCGCCCCCTACGCTGTCACCGAAGCCAACAGCCGGGGGCGCAGCTTTGCCGAGCCCCATCCTCAGGCGCGAAGCGAATTCCAACGGGACCGGGATCGCATCATCCACTCCACGGCCTTCCGTCGCCTGGAGTACAAGACGCAAGTCTTCGTGAATCACGAAGGGGACCTGTTTCGGACCCGCCTCACCCACTCCATCGAAGTCGCACAATTGGCGCGAACCATCGCTCGTGTTTTACGCGTCAATGACGACCTGACCGAAGCCGTCGCCCTCGCCCACGATCTGGGCCACACCCCCTTCGGCCACGCCGGTCAGGATGCGCTGAATGACTGCATGAAAGAATATGGCGGCTTCGAGCACAACCTCCAGTCCCTGCGCACTGTGGATCGATTGGAAGAACGCTATGGAGCTTTCGATGGCCTCAACCTCATGTACGAAACGCGGGAAGGCATCCTCAAGCATTGCTCTCCCCGCAACGCCCGTCTGCTAGGGCCTTTGGGCGAACGGTTCCTGCAAAAACGGCAGCCATCCATAGAGGCCCAGATCTGCAACCTAGCGGACGAGGTGGCCTACAACAACCACGACGTGGATGACGGCCTGCGTTCCGGCCTGCTGACCCTTGAGCAATTGCAGGAAATTTCCCTCTTCGCCCGCCACATCGCCGAAGCAAGACGGGAGTTCCCTCAAATCCCCGAACGACGTCTGATCCACGAAACTATCCGCCGCATGATCGGCGTACAGGTGGAAGACCTACTGACCGAATCCCGCCGTCGCATCAACGAAGCACAACTCGCCACGCTGGATGATGTTCATGCCGCGCCGATGCTGATCGGCTTCTCTTCGCAGATGGAAGAGGAAAACCGCCAGCTCAAACGTTTCCTCCTGGAGCAGCTCTACCGCCACTATCAGGTAGTGCGCATGACCAGTAAGGCACGCCGCATCATCGCCGACCTGTTCTTCGCCTTCATGGGCGACCCGCGCTTGCTGCCGCCCCAGTATCAGGAAATGGCGGCCGCGCCCGGCGACGACCCCATGATTTCAGACCCGAAGGCCCGTGCCGTCGCCGACTACATTGCCGGCATGACGGACCGCTACGCCATGCGTGAACACCATCGCCTATTCGCCATCGGTGAAATCTGAGCCGCCTCACTCGCACGAAAGTAGTAGCGCCCCTTCCTTCCCCAACACCGACTTACGCGCCAAGGTCTTGAGTTCAAGGGGAAACGCAGTTATATTTGCTCGTTCGCCCAACAGATTCGATACCAAGCCGGGGAGTTGTCACACCCCGGCTTTTTTGCCGGTTGTTCCACCTGTTGAAGGCGCTTTACCCACAGCGCAAAACGTCTGTTTTTCAAGGAAAAAGTGATGTCCCTACCCAGTCGACAAGGTCTCTACGACCCTGCCCAGGAACACGACGCTTGTGGCGTCGGTTTTGTCGCCCACATCAAAAATAAAAAGAGCCATGCCATTGTTGAGCAAGGCCTCTCGATCCTGAAAAACCTGGAACACCGCGGTGCTACCGGCTACGACCCCAAACTGGGCGACGGCGCCGGCATCCTGCTGCAACTGCCCGACACCTTCCTGCGGGAAGAAACCAAGAAGCTGGGCATCACCCTCCCCGCCATCGGTAGCTACGCCTGCGGCATGGTATTCCTGCCTCAGTCTGCCAATGGCCGTCTGGCTTGTGAATCCGCAATTGCCCGTATTGTTTGCGAAGAAGGTCAGGTATTCCTCGGCTGGCGCGACGTGCCTCGGGACAACAGCGGTCTGGCCGATGCCGCCCGCGCGATCGAACCCGTCGTCCGCCAAGTCTTCATCGGCAAGGGTGAGAACTGTGCCGACCAGATTGCCTTCGAGCGCAAGCTGCTGGTGATCCGCAAGCGCATCTCCCACACCGTGCATGCGCTGAAGATCGCCGACAACGAAGTGTTCTACGTCCCCAGCCTGTCGTCTCGTACCATCGTGTACAAGGGCATGCTGCTGTCCTGGCAAGTGGGCGAGTACTTCCTCGACCTGCGCGACGAACGCTTCACGTCTGCCCTGGCCCTGGTGCACCAACGCTTCTCCACCAACACCTTCCCCACCTGGGATCTGGCTCACCCCTTCCGCATGATTGCCCACAACGGTGAAATCAACACCGTGCGCGGCAACGTGAACTGGATGAAGGCCCGCCAGAAGGCCATGGCCTCCGACCTGTTCGGCGACGACCTGTCCAAGCTCTGGCCCTTGATTTACGACGGCCAGTCCGACTCCGCCTGCTTCGACAATGCGCTGGAACTGCTGGTGGCCGGTGGCTACCCCCTGTCCCACGCCATGATGATGATGATCCCCGAGGCATGGGCCAGCAACAAGCTGATGGACGAGCAGCGCCGCGCCTTCTACGAGTTCCATGCCGCTGTGATGGAACCCTGGGATGGCCCCGCCGCCGTGGCCTTCACCGATGGCCGCCAGATCGGCGCCACGCTCGACCGTAACGGTCTGCGTCCCGCCCGCTACCTGATCACCGAAGACGACATCGTGATGATGGCGTCCGAAATGGGCGTGCTCACCTTCCCCGAGAAGAAGATCGTCAAGAAGTGGCGTCTGCAGCCCGGCAAGATGTTCCTGATCGACCTGGAGCAAGGCCGCATCATCGACGACGCCGAGCTGAAGACCCAGATCGCTACCTCCGAGCCCTACGCCAAGTGGGTTGAAGAGTCCCGCATCTTCCTGTCCGACCTGTCCGCGCCCAAGGCTTCCTCCGAACTGAAGGAATCCCTGCTCGATACGCAACAGGCTTTCGGCTACACCCAGGAAGACGTCAAGTTCGTGCTGGAACCCATGGCCAAGAACGGCGAAGAAGCCACCGGCTCCATGGGTAACGACAACGCCTTGCCGGTGTTGTCCGCCAAGAACAAGTCCCTGTACAACTACTTCAAGCAGTTGTTCGCCCAGGTGACGAATCCCCCGATCGACCCGATCCGGGAAGAAATCGTCATGTCGCTGACCAGCTTCATCGGCCCCAAGCCCAACCTGCTCGGCATCGGCAACCCCAACGAAGGCCTCACGCCCCGCCTGGAAGTCGAACAGCCCGTGCTGCTGGCCGAGGACATCGCCCGCCTGCGCAACATCGATCGCCTGACCAAGGGCAAGTTCAAGTCCCTGGTCATCGACATCACCTACCCCGTGGCTGAAGGCGCCGCCGGTGTTGAGGCCGCCATCGAGCGCATCTGCGCCGCTGCCGACAAGTCCGTGGCCAACGGCTACAACGTGCTGATCCTGTCCGACCGGGCAGTGAATCGCGAACGCGTCGCCATCCCTGCGCTGCTGGCCACCGCTGCCGTCCATCATCACCTGACCCGCGAAGGCCTGCGTACCAACACCGGCCTGGTGGTGGATAGCGGCTCCGTGCGCGAGGTGCACCACGTGGCGCTGCTGGCCGCCTACGGCGCCGAAGCCGTGTGCCCCTGGCTGACCCTGGAAACCATCGCCGACTTCTCCGGCAAGGATGCCAAGGAAGCCCTCAAGAAGTACGTAAAGGCAGTGGGCAAGGGCCTCAACAAGGTCATGTCCAAGATGGGGATCTCCACCTACCAGTCCTACTGCGGCGCCCAGATCTTTGAAGCCATCGGCCTCAACAGCGCCTTCATCGGCAAATACTTCACCGGCACCTCCACCCAAGTGGAAGGCCTGGGCCTGAAGGAAGTGGCCGAAGAAGCCGTGCGCATCCATCGCGCCGCCTTCTCCGCCGACCCCGTGCTGGCCGACACCCTGGAAGCCGGCGGCGAATACGCCTTCCGCATCCGCGGCGAAGACCACATGTGGACCCCGGACTCCATCGCCAAGCTGCAACACGCGACCCGTTCCGGCAAGTACGACACCTACAAGGAATACGCCCGCCTGATCAACGATCAGACCAAGCGCCACATGACCCTGCGCGGTCTCTTCGAGCTCAAGGCCAGCGGCCCGGCTGTGCCTCTGGACGAAGTGGAATCCGCCAAGGAAATCGTCAAGCGCTTCGCCACCGGCGCCATGTCCCTGGGCTCCATCTCCACCGAAGCCCACTCCACCCTCGCCATCGCCATGAACCGCATCGGCGGCAAGTCCAACACCGGCGAAGGCGGCGAAGATCCTCAGCGCTTCAAGCCTGCGAAGGCTGGCCAGACCGTGGGCGACGTAATCGGCAAGAGCCGCATCGAGCGCGACCTGCCCCTCAAGGAAGGCGACTCCCTGCGTTCCGCCATCAAGCAGGTGGCTTCCGGTCGCTTCGGGGTCACCGCCGAATACCTGGCCAACTCCGACCAGATCCAGATCAAGATGGCCCAGGGCGCCAAGCCCGGCGAAGGCGGCCAGCTGCCCGGCCACAAGGTCTCCGAGTACATCGGCTTCCTGCGTCACTCCGTGCCCGGCGTCGGCCTGATTTCTCCCCCGCCCCACCACGACATCTACTCCATCGAGGATTTGGCTCAGCTGATCCACGATCTGAAGAACGCCAACCCCTCCGCCAGCATCTCCGTGAAGCTGGTGTCGGAAACCGGCGTGGGTACCGTGGCTGCCGGCGTGTCCAAGGCCAAGGCCGACCACGTGGTGATCGCTGGTCACGACGGCGGCACCGGCGCATCGCCGCTGTCCTCCATCAAGCACGCTGGCGCCCCCTGG
>DASUJA010000110.1:0-4549 GCA_036279515.1 Rhodocyclaceae bacterium
CTTTCGCTACCCCCCGCTCCGAGGAGTTGTTTGATGAAGCGCTTCCTGCTGCCGCTGATTTTCTTCGCCGCGACTGCCGCCCAGGCAAACGAGGCCGCCGCCCCCGCTAAAGCTGATCCCGAGAAGGGCAAGGCCATTGCATCCACCGTTTGTGTAGCTTGCCACGCCGCCGACGGCAACAGCGTGATTCCCGCCAACCCCAAGCTGGCCGGTCAGCATCCCGACTACATCGCCAAGCAGCTCAAGGATTTCAAGAGCGGCGCCCGAAACAACCCCATCATGCTTGGCATGGCCTCCGCCCTGTCTGAAGCCGACATGCGTAACGTGGGTGCCTGGTTTGCTTCTCAAACCCAGAAGGGTGGCGAAGCCAAGAGCCGCGACACCATCGAAGTCGGCCAAAAGATCTACCGCGCTGGCGTAATGGCCAAGGGCGTTCCCGCCTGTGCCGGCTGCCACGGCCCCTCCGGCGCTGGCATCCCCGCCCAGTTCCCCCGCATTGGCGGTCAGTACTCCGACTACCTGGAAGCTCAGCTGAAGAGCTTCCGCGATGCTGGCACCGATCCCAAGTCCACTGGCCGTGCCAACGATCCCAACAAGATGATGCGTATGGTTGCAGCCAAGATGAACGACTACGAAATCAAGGCTGTTGCCGATTACGTCGCCGGCCTGCGCTGAACCCATTCGCGGTTCCCGCGTCATTCGCAGCGAAAGGGTGGCCTTGCCACCCTTTTTCTTTATGTCGAGCGCTAAACACTACGAGCGCTATGTGTATATCCCGTTCTGATACATGACCCGTACATTCGCCCGCAACGTCTACGAACTCTTCAGTTCCATGCGCTTCGCCATCAGCCTGCTTACGCTGTTGGCCATTGCTTCCGTAGTCGGTACGGTGCTCAAGCAGAACGAGCCCTACAACGCCTACCTCAACCAGTTCGGTCCCTTCTGGTTTCCCATCTTTGAAAAGCTGGGCCTCTACGGCGTCTATCACGCCACCTGGTTCCTGGTGGTGCTGGTGTTCCTGGTGGTTTCCACCAGCCTTTGCATCGTGCGCCAAGCGCCGCAGATGCTGAAGGAGATGAAGGGTTTCCGCGAGCATGCCAAGGAAAGCTCTCTGCGCCAGTTCGCCCACCACGCTTCCCTGCGAGTGGCGAGCAACCTTGAAGCTGCCCAAAAGCGCGTCACCGACTACCTGCGCGGCGAAGGCTATGCCCTGCGCACCGTGCCCCGGGAAGACGGCGTGCTGATCGCCGCCAAGGCTGGTAGCTGGAATCGCCTCGGCTATCTGCTGGCCCACGGCTCCATCGTGCTGATCTGCGTCGGCGGTCTGCTCGACGGCGACATGCCACTCAAGTTGCAGTTGATGATGGGCGACCGCACCCTCGCCCCCGGCAACGCCCTGCTCTCCTCCATCAAGCCCGAGAACCGCCTGCCCGCCAGCCACTGGAGCTATCGCGGCAACGTGTTCCTACCCGAAGGCCAACGTTCCGGCACCGCCGTGCTCAACGTCAATGACGGCATCCTGCTCCAGGAACTCCCCTTCGATCTGCAACTGAAAAAGTTCTACGTGGATTTCTATTCCACGGGCATGCCCAAGCGTTTCGCCAGCGACGTGGTGGTGATCGACCGGGAAACCGGCCAACAATTTGAGCGCACCATCGAAGTCAACAAGCCGATCGAATACAAGGGCGTCACCCTCTACCAAGCCAGCTTCGACGACGGCGGCTCCAAGCTCAAGTTCAAGGCCCACAGTCTCTCCGCCGGCTCCAACGAAAGTCTGCCCCTGGACGGCGTGGTGGGCGAATCGGTCAAGCTGACCCGCCGCGGCACGCCGCTGAGTCTGGAAGTCACAGCCTTCCGCCCCATGAACGTGGAAAACACCGGCGACGCCAAAAAGCAGACCGGCACCATGGACAAGCTCTCCAGCCACCTGGGCAGCGCGGCCAAGGCGGGCGGCAAGAAGGAGCTGCAAAACGTCGGCCCGTCCATGACCTTCAAGCTGCGCGACGCCGCCGGCCAAGCCCGCGAATTCCACAGCTACATGCAGCCCATCATGCAGGATGGGCGCCCCTATTTCATCACCGGCGTCCGCGAAGCTACCGCCGACAACTTCCGCTACATGCGCATCCCCGCCGTCGATGGCAAGCTGGATACATGGTTGCAACTGCGCGCCGTCCTCACCGACCCGACTCAGCGCAACGCCATCGCCCGTCGCTTCACCGCCGTTGCCATGAAGGGCGACGCCATTTCGGAAACCATGCGCAGCAAGCTCACCGCCACGGCGGAGAACACCCTGGCGCTGTTCGCCAAGGGCGGTTACGACGCCATGGACGAATTCATCCGCAGCCAGATCGCCAAGGAAGAACAGCAGAAGGCTGCCGAGGTGTTCATCAAGGTGCTGCAAGGCACCGCCTGGGAAGCCTGGCAAATGGCCCGTGCCCAAGCCAAGCAACCGCCCGCGCCCATGAATGAACAAAGCGCCGCGTTCATCACCGACGCCCTCAACGCCGTGGCCGACACCTTCCACTACAAGTCGCCCTTCCTGTTGGAACTCACCGACTTCCAACAGATTCAAGCGAGCGTCATTCAGGCCACCCGCTCCCCCGGACGAAACATTGTGTACCTCGGCTGTGCCCTGCTCGTGGCCGGCGTATGCTTCATGCTCTACGTGCGCGAGCGGCGCGTCTTCGTGCTGCTCAAGCAAGACGGCGAAGCCCTGCTGGCCATGAGCGCCAACCGCAAAACCCTGGAACTGGACGAGGCTTTTGCCCGCCATTCGGCCGCTTTGCAGGCAACGCTGGAACACGACGTCACCGCATAAATCTTCGTCATTCCCGCGCAGGCGGGAATCCATCGGTCCCCGCCTGCGCGGGGACGACGCTTTGTATCAAACAGGAGTTGCCCCAGATGGAACTAGCCCAAACCCAAGTTCAGCCCTTGCTACGTCGCTCGCCCCTGGACTGGCTCGCCCTGCTGGCGATGGTTGTCGGCGCCGGCTATGCCTTGAATGGCTACGGCCAGTTCATGGACATCTACGAGAAGGCTTTCCTGGTGGGCGCAGTGCCCACCTTCACCTACTTGGCCTGGCGCTGGGCTGGGCTGCGCAACCTGCTGGGTTTGGTCGCCCTGCTATCCCTTTCCGGCATCAGCCTCTACCACGGCGATCTGGCCCGTGCTGAGCAGGCCTTCTTCCTCAAGTTCTTCCTCTCCAGCCAAACAGCAATCGGCTGGATGTGCGCCCTGTTCTTCATGGCCACCAGCAGCTACTGGCTAGGTCTGCTGGCCCGCTCCGACTTCGCCGAGAAGACCGGCAGCGTGCTGACCTGGGCCGCCGTCGCCGCCGGCTTCACCGGCCTCATGGTGCGCTGGTACGAGTCCTATCTGGTGGGCGCCGACGTGGGCCACATCCCCGTCAGCAACCTCTATGAAGTGTTCGTCCTCTTCTCCCTCATCACCGCGCTGCTCTACCTGCACTACGAGCGTGCCTACGCCACGCGCCGCCTGGGCGCCTTCGTGCTGCTGGTGATCTCCGCCGCCGTGGGCTTCCTGCTTTGGTACACCTTCGCCCGCGATGCCCAGGAAATCCAGCCCCTGGTGCCCGCCCTGCAAAGCTACTGGATGAAGATTCACGTCCCCGCCAACTTCATCGGCTACGGCGCCTTTGCCCTTGCCGCGATGGTGGGTGTGGCGTGGTTGCTGGTTCAGCGTGGCACGCTGGCTGAACGTCTGCCCGCACCCGCCGTGCTGGAAGACGTGATGTACAAGTCCATCGCCGTGGGCTTCGCCTTCTTCACTATCGCCACCATCCTTGGCGCCCTGTGGGCTGCCGAAGCCTGGGGCACCTACTGGCAGTGGGACCCGAAGGAAGTCTGGGCGCTGATCGTCTGGCTCAACTACGCCGCCTGGCTGCACATGCGCCTGACCAAAGGCCTGCGCGGCGCCTCCCTGGCCTGGTGGGCCGTTGTCGGTCTGGTGGTCGTCACCTTCGCCTTCCTCGGCGTGAACATGTTCCTCTCGGGCCTGCACTCCTACGGCACGCTGTAATCAGGCTTAAACCCGCCGCAGTCTCTCACCGGCTGCGGCGAGGGTTGCCTCCTGCTTGGCAAAGCAGAAACGAATCACCTTCTGGTCTTCACCCTCCGGTGTGAACACCGAAATCGGAATCGCGGCGACGCCGTGTTCCATCACCAGCCAGCGGACGAAGTCCGTATCCGGCAAATCTGAAATTCCCTCATAGCGCGCCAACTGAAAGTAGCTACCGGCGCAGGGCAGCGGCGTAAAGGGCGAACCTTCCAACTGCTGCAAAAAGAAGTCCCGCTTGGCTTGGTAGAAGCTCGCCAGTTCATCGGCAAAGCCGGGATCGCTGTTCATGAAATCCGCAATCGCCAGCTGCGACGGATGATGGACGCAGAACACCACGAACTGATGCGCCTTGCGGAACTCGGTCATCAACGCCTTGGGCGCTAGGCAGTACGCGATCTTCCAGCCGGTGATGTGATAGGTCTTGCCGAAGCTCGAAACCACGAAAGCCCGCTCCGCCAACTCGGGATAG
>DASUJA010000111.1:0-4213 GCA_036279515.1 Rhodocyclaceae bacterium
TCCGCGATGATCTTCATCGAGGGCTTGGGCGGATAGATGTAGGTGTTCCGCACCATGAACTCTTTGAGGATGTCGTTCTGGATCGTGCCGGACAGCTGCTCCTGGCTCACGCCCTGCTCTTCGGCAGCGACGATGTACCCGGCCAGGATCGGCAGCACGGCGCCGTTCATGGTCATGGAGACGGAAATCTTGTCGAGGGGAATGCCGTCGAACAGGATCTTCATGTCCTCGACGGAATCGATCGCCACACCGGCCTTGCCCACATCGCCCACAACGCGGGCGTTGTCCGAGTCGTAGCCCCGGTGGGTGGCCAGGTCGAAAGCCACGGACACGCCTTGCCCCCCGGCAGCCAGGGCTTTGCGGTAGAAGGCGTTGGAAGCTTCGGCGGTGGAGAAGCCCGCGTACTGACGGATTGTCCAGGGCCGGGCTGCGTACATAGTGGCCTGGGGGCCGCGCTGATAGGGCGCAAAACCCGGCAACGTATCCGCGTAGGGCAAGTCCTTGATATCCTCGGCGGTATAGAGGGGTTTAACCTCCAGGCCCTCCGGCGTTACCCAAGTCAAAGCGTCGACGTTGCCGCCGGGGGCCGACTTGGCCGCTGCCTTGTTCCAGGCGTCCAGGGAGGGAATATCCGCTTGCGGGTACTTGCTCATGTTCTGCCCCATCTAACTTGCAGCCGTAGCTGCCGAAAATAAAAATCAAAAGCCCGCCAAGGTCGCTTGCCTTGACAGCGGGCACGTGAACATAATACGTTATCCATAATTATGAATGCAAGAGCGGAAAGCTCCATAGGAAACAGCCCAATGAACGCCCGCAACCCGTCCGCGCTGAATCGCACGGCCCTCTATGAAGAGGTGGCCGAGCTGCTGCGCAGCCGCATCTTTGCTCACGACCTGCCCCCCGGTAGTTGGATCGACGAACAAGCCATCGCCGAACAACTGGGCATTTCTCGCACCCCCATGCGCGAAGCCTTGAAGGTGCTGGCTTCCGAAGGCTTGGTGGTACTTAAGCCGCGCCGAGGCTGCTACGTGGCGGAGTTGTCCGAGCAGGATCTGGATGAAGTGTTCCCCGTCATGGCCCTACTGGAAAGCCGCTGCGCCTTCGAGGCCACGCGCAAGGCCACGGACGAAGACATCGCTCGCCTGGAAGCTCTGCACAAGGATCTGGAGACCTACGCCGCCAGCGGCGACGCCGACAAGTTCTTCATCGCCAACGATGATTTCCACAGCGCCCTGCAAGACATCGCCGGCAACGGCTGGCTCAAGCACCTGATCGACGACACCCGCAAGGTGATCAAACTCACCCGCCGCCACTCCCTGCAGTTGGACGGCCGCGTGGAGCAATCCCTAGCCGAGCACCGGGAAATCATGGCCGCCTTGCGCGCCAAGAACCCGGACCTCACGGCCCAGCGCATGCACGACCACCTGCTGTCGGGGCGGCAGGCCCTGGTGAAGCTGGGAAACTGAGCAAAGACCTCTTGGTAGCAGCGGATGCTGCTACCACTCCCACCTCGCTTCTGCTGTTTTCTGCCCATCACGAGATTTGACCAAAGCATTACCCCATTGCTTCCACGTTCAGCCTCGCTTGAAAAAGTAGAATGACAGACACGTTATCGCCAGAGGAGCGAAGTCGACGCATGGCACTTGTTCGCTCTGTCGACACCAAGCCAGAAATGGCTATTCGCAAGCTTGTGCACGGAATGGGTTACAGGTATCGTCTGCATTGCTCTGATTTACCCGGAACGCCTGATTTGGTCTTCCGCTCTCGGCATGCCGTCATCTTCGTCCACGGTTGTTTTTGGCATCGGCATGTCGGTTGTCCTCTGGCTCGTTTACCTAAATCGAAAGTTGAGTTTTGGACAATGAAACTCGAAGGCAACCGCAAGCGGGACGCACGGAAGGTTGCCGCGTTGGAAAAGGCAGGCTGGCGGGTGTTCGTCGCCTGGGAATGCGAATTGAAAGACCTGGAAGCGCTCACTGAACGGTTGCGGCGATTTCTTGGCAAGGGAGAAACAAAATGAAATGCGTCGAGCTATATGCGGGCGCCGGTGGACTAGCGATGGGCGTCCACTTGGCGGGCTTCGAGCCGCAAGCCGTCGTCGAATGGGACAAATGGGCGTGCGACACCATCCGTGAAAACGGCTCTCTCGGATATCCGCTAGTAACGGAATGGAACGTCCATGAGGGCGACGTAAGGACGTTCTATTGGGAAAGTGTTGGCGACGATATAGACCTTCTCGCGGGCGGGCCACCTTGCCAACCGTTTTCCATGGGCGGCAAGCACAGGGCATACGACGATAGCCGAGACATGTTTCCTGCGACGGTCGATGTCGTCCGCAGGCTTCACCCGAGGGCTTTCATCGTTGAGAACGTTAAGGGTCTCACTCGCTCGACCTTCGCGAACTATTACCAATACATCCTCCTTCAATTGTCCTTTCCTGAGGTCGGCAAGCGAAAGAACGAGGACTGGATGAGTCATTTCCTCCGCCTCCAAAAAGAAAAGGCATCGGGCCGGGCCATCGGGAAGGGCCTAACCTATAACGTTATTCCCACCCTGATAAACGCTGCGGATTACGGCATCCCTCAAAAGCGGGAGCGGGTTTTTATCGTTGGGTTCCGCTCTGACATGGGCGTGAGTTGGTCTTTCCCGAAATCCACCCACAGCTTTGACGCCTTACTGTATGACCAATACGTAACTGGCAGCTACTGGAGACGCCACGGCATCAAGAAACCCGCCGTTGCCCCTGAAAAGCATGCGGCCCGCGCGAGAAGGTTAGGGATGTTTCCGCCGGACACCCGCCCTTGGCGAACAGTCCGAGACGCTTTGATCGGCTTACCGAATCCCGAGTCCAAAGCGGCCCGTGCGATCCCTGACCATCGTTTCCAAGACGGGGCAAGGGCGTACCCAGGACACACAGGGAGCCCTCTTGATCTCCCCGCGAAAACATTAAAGGCCGGAGATCACGGCGTTCCCGGCGGCGAAAACATGCTTGTTCGCGATGACGGGTCCGTCCGTTACTTCACCATCCGCGAAGCAGCGCGTATCCAAACCTTCCCCGACGGATACCGCTTCCACGGCTCGTGGTCGGAAACAATGCGACAACTCGGAAACGCGGTTCCGGTAATGCTCGGGCGAATAGTCGCCGCAAGCGTCGCGGAAAGGCTCGTCATGGCAAAGATGGAGGCACTCGCCCTCTCTCAGCCAAAAGTAAAAGGCGCGGCATGACGGCGGACATCATCCCATTCAATCCGCTGGACAAAAGAAATTTGGGAGCGAGCGTTGCTGAAGCAATGCTCGCTGGCAAGGCTCATCCTCTTGGGAGCGTGCCTGAGTTCAGGGGCGCCGGCATTTATGCCCTCTACTATGCTGGCGACTTCGCACCATATGGCGAGATCGCAAAACGAAACAAGGACACGAATACCGCGCCCATCTATGTCGGTAAAGCGGTTCATCCAGGTGCCCGAAAAGGTGGTGGCATGGCATCTGGGAATGGCGGAAAGCCCCTTTACAACCGCCTTTTGGAGCACGCGGAGAGCATCAATGCCGCCTCGAACCTGAATATTGGCGACTTCAGCTGCCGCTTCCTTGTTGTTGACGATATTTGGATACCCCTCGGCGAATCCCTTCTCATCGCTCGATACTCCCCTATCTGGAATGCCCTCATCGATGGGTTCGGCAACCATGACCCGGGCAGCGGGCGCTATAACGGGATGCGTCCTCGCTGGGATGTCCTGCATCCAGGCAGGACATGGGCGGAGAAGTGCAAAGACAGACTGGAAACGGCAGACGATATCTGGCGCGATGTCGAGACCTATCTTCTGAACACCATTTTCCCAACCTCTGACCGCTTCATCACGCCTGAAGACTGATGCGACCCAAGACCCGCAGCCGGGCAATCTTGGAAATGCCTTCCTTTGCCGATAGCCGCCAAGATTCCTCGCGGCTTACAGCCGGTGCGAGTAGCGACATAAGGCCCTTGCTATAATTGCGCCTCCTTCCGAGGAGCGTTGCGAGGTAGCGGCTGACGGTTTCCAACAACCATCAGCCCAGCCCTAGGCTCGGAGACCGTCTTCGCCGCAATGGCAGACGGCGTTTTCAACGGCGCTCGCCTACCAGGAGTCCAACTCCGCCGGAACGGTGAGCCACAGCATTAGCCCACCCCCGGTCATGGCATGGAGAAGTCCCAATGACCGCCACCCCTACCGCTCTGCAA
>DASUJA010000112.1:0-12839 GCA_036279515.1 Rhodocyclaceae bacterium
TCCTGAATGCTCCACTCCCGCTCCCTCAATCGCGCAACTGCTCGGCGGTGGCGGGCATTTTCGAGCACCAGCTTATAAGAACTCCCTTCAGCGATCAGTCGGCGATGCAATGTACGTGGAGTCACATGAAGCTGCTTTGCCACTTCCGTCAGCGAGGGAAACGTCTGTTCCGCTTCGTGCAGGATATGCCTGACGCGGGCGGCCCAACAGGTCTGAAGCACTGCGCTTTCCATTTCTCGCTCGCATAGCTTCACGGCCTCCCGAAAAGCGGCAGCATCCCCCATGGGAAGGGGCAAATCCACCTGACTGAGCGGCAAGGCCAAGCCAGTCCAAGCTTGCCCGAAATGCACCGGGCATTGAAACGTCTCTTCGTAGCGGGAAGCATATTCAGGCGCATCGAACGCAAACGCCACGTAGGCAACGCCCCCGCCCGTCTGCCCATTCGATACTTGGTCGAATACATTCTTCATGGTCAGCACCGCGATTTCGAGCAGGGTGCAACGAATGTCATCAAGGAAATAGGGCTCTTCAAAAGCAAAGCGAAGCTCCGCACCGACACGTTCGACATGGGATGGCACCAACGGCGAACGTAGCGAACAAAAGCGGCTGAACACTTCCGCCGCCTGCCGCAGGCTGGAACTACTCATGGCGGCATAACCCAACACGCCGTGGTGATTCAGCCGCAATTTCGCCCCCACTCGCAGCCCGATGTCCGGCAATCCCGTCACCGCCGTCGCCTCCAAGATCAGACGCCGAAACACGGCGAACGAAATGCTTACCGAGGCATCACCCAACTGATCCGGTGCCACGCCTGTTTGCTGCGCCAGCCACCGAGGCACATCGACGCCCCTGGCGGCAAGCTCCTCGGCCAGTTGATGGAGGTAATAGGTAGGGATGGAAAGGTTCTGAGGCAGCATCGTTTCGTGGATTTGGCAATAAATGACTCTTTTTTGTCGACGCTACCCCAGCCGGCTTTTCAGCGTCAACCTAAACTCCTTGAATGTTGAAGTTATTTCAAGAGGAGCAAGCCTCCATGCCCATGGATGCTCTATTCGACGCCCAACGCCGCGCCTTTGCCGTTGAGCGCAGCCCTACCTTGGCGGTGAGGCTTGATCGCTTGGCCCGGTTACAACAGATGCTCGACGCGGAAGGCGATGCGCTGCTCGCGGCCATCGACCTGGATTTCAGCGGACGGAGCCCCACGGAAAGCCAGATCATCGAACTGTTTCCATCCCTGGAAGGCATCCGCTATGCGCGCCGCCACCTGGCCCGCTGGATGAAGCCGGAACGCCGCCACGTGTCCTTCTGGTTTGCCCCGGCCCGAGCGGAGGTGCGTTACCAGCCCAAGGGCGTGGTGGGCATCGTAGTACCCTGGAACTACCCGCTGTTCCTGGCCATAGGCCCCCTAACCGCCGCCCTCGCAGCGGGCAATCGGGCCATGCTCAAACTCTCGGAATATTGCCCGCGCTTCTCCGCTGCTTTCGCTGCCGCCGTGTCGCGCCACTTCTCCCCGGAAGAAGTGGCAGTGGTTGAAGGCAGCGCAAAGGTCGCCCAGCATTTCGTCGCGCTACCCTTCGATCACCTGCTATTCACCGGCTCCACTGCCGTGGGCCGCCACGTCATGACGGCAGCGGCCAAAAGCCTGACCCCGGTCACCCTGGAGTTGGGCGGCAAGTCGCCGGTCATTCTTGGCGAGGACTTTCCCATAGCCTCCGCTGCCCAGCGCATCGTCTTCGCCAAACTAACCAACGGCGGCCAGACCTGCGTAGCACCGGACTACGTACTGCTTCCCCAGGCTCGCCGAGATGAGTTCATCGCCGCAGCCCGTGCGGCGGCAAGCCAGCTCTATGGCAGCGGGACTTCGGATTACGCCAGCATCGTTTCCGACCGACACCACACCCGCCTGAAAAGCCTGATGGAAGAAGCTCGTGCCAACGGCGCCCACGTAGAACTGCTGCTGGAGAAGGATGCGCTACCTGGCCGAAAAATGGCACCGGCCATCCTCACCAACGTCACCCGCGACATGGGCGTCATGCGAGAGGAAATCTTCGGCCCCCTTTTGCCGGTGCTGACCTACTCACAACTGGACGAAGCCCTGGCCTTCATCAACGCAGGCGACCGGCCCCTGGCTCTCTACGTCTTCGACAACGATCCTGCTCGCATCGACCGCATCCTTGCCTCTACCCATTCCGGCGGCGTTGCCATCAACGACGGCTTGCTTCAGGTAGCCCAGGATGATCTGCCCTTCGGCGGCATCGGCGCCTCGGGCATGGGCGCCTACCATGGCCCCGAAGGCTTCAAGACTTTCTCTCACGCGCGGGGCATCTTCCGCCAGTCATCCATCAACAGCATGCCCCTCCTCTACCCACCCTACGGCAAGCGAACCGCTTGGATACTCCGACTCATGCTGCGGCGCTGGAGGAAATCATGCTGACCCGGCGTCAATTACTGAAAGGCGCTGCAGTCGCTGGCCCCCTGATGGCCGGAGGTTGGGCCTTTTGGCCCCACGGCACCCCGCCGTCCGCAGATCCCGATGCCGAGAAGGCTGACAGCTATGGGTTTCTCCAAGCCACCGACCGCCGCATCTTGGCTGCCTTGATGCCCGCCCTACTAGGTACCGAGTCCGGCAATGAGCAAATCCGCGCCGACGGCCAACAGGTGCTGCGCGATATCGACGCCACCATCGTCCGCCAACGGGCAAGCATTCAGGACGAGTTGCGTCAGCTATTCATCTTGCTCGCAACCCATGCCGGTTCCTACGCGCTGCTGGGCGTTGCCGACGTGGCCACCGCACCAGCCGAAGCATTGGCCCGTGGACTCGATGTCCTGCGCACGCGGGAGTTCGCCCAGTTCCGCCAAGCCTACGGCGGCCTGCGGGATCTCATTCTTGGACTCTGGTACGGCCAACCGGAACACTGGCAACAGATCCACTATCCTGGCCCTCCCGATCTCATGAAAGGACCGCGCCTGTGAGCCAGCGCCCCAATCCCCCGCAACGTCCCTTCCCCGACCTCATCGGCCAAGCCTTCGACAGCACCTGGCGCGGACAACACTTCGACCTTTCCGACCAAAACCACCCGACCACCTTTGAAGTGGACGTAGCCATCATCGGCAGCGGCGCCGGCGGTGGCACCGTGGCTCGCCTTCTGGCCGAGGCGGGACTGAAAACCCTGGTGATCGAAGAAGGCCCACTCTACACGGCGCGGGATTTTCAACTGGATGAACGCCAAGCCTACGGCGAGCTGTACCAGGAAGCGGCAGGGCGCAAAACCCGCGACAAAGCCATCAGCATCCTGCAAGGCCGCGCTGTGGGCGGTTCCACCCTGGTCAATTGGACTTCCAGCTTCCGCACTCCGCGCCCAACCTTGGACCATTGGCAAAAGGAATGGGGCTGGGACTTCGCCACCCCGGAGGCCATGGAGCCTTGGTTCAAGGCAGCCGAGCAACGCCATTCCGTAGCCGCCTGGCCCTTTCCGCCCAACGCCAACAACGACGCTCTGGCCCTGGGCCTGACCCGTACCGGCCGCCAAGCCCACGGCGTGCCACGCAACGTACGCGGATGCTGGAACCTGGGCACTTGCGGCCTGGGCTGCCCCACTAATGCCAAACAATCCACCCTGGTGGCCTGCTTGCCGCAAGCCCTGGACCGGGGCGGCATTCTGCTCAGCCGCGCCCGAGTCGAACGCCTGGTGCGGCAGGGGGATCGCATCAATGAAGTTCGCCTGCGCCCCATGGATCGCAAAGGCCAGCCCATCGCCACAGCAGAGGAAGTCACGGTACGGGCCCGGGGCGTGGTGCTGGCAGCAGGCGCCATCGGCTCGCCGGCGGTGCTGCTCCGTTCCGACCTGCCCGATCCCCACAAGCGTGTGGGCATGCGCACCTTCCTGCATCCCGTTGTGCTCTCGGGCGCAATTTTCGACCGCCCAATCGAAGGCTTCTACGGCGCCCCCCAGACCATCTACAGCGACGACTTCGTCTGGCCCAAGGACGGCTCTGCCGGATTCAAGCTGGAGGTGCCGCCCACCCATCCGCTGATTTCCTCCATCGTCATGGCTGGACATGGGAAAGCGCATCGGCAGCACATGGCGCAACTGGACCGGCTACACATCCAGATCGCCCTGCTGCGGGACGGCTTTCATCCTGAAAGCAGCGGCGGCCAAGTACGCCTGGACAAGCACGGCTATCCCGAGGTGGACTATCCGATCAGCGATTACCTATGGCAGGGGATGCGTCGTGCCTTGCACGTCATGGCGGAACTGCAATTCGCCGCGGGCGCCAAGGAAGTGCGCCCGGTTCATACGGACGCTCATAGTGCGCGAACCCTGGATGAGGCCAAGAAGATGATCGACGCCCTACCCATGCGAGCCTTGCACACCCGAGTGGTGAGCGCTCACGTCATGGGCGGCTGCGCACTATCGCCTGACCCTCAGCGCGGCGTGGCTCGTCTCGACGGGCGCCATCACCACCTGGAAAATCTCTGGATCGCGGATGGCTCCATCTTCCCCACGTCCATCGGTGCCAATCCGCAACTGAGCATCTACTCCTTCGCCGGCCGCATCGCGGCTGGCGTGGCGACGGCGCTCGGAGGCACTACCATACCAACCAGCTGAGTCAGTCCCACTCGAATTCCTTGTTGCCCGAGAGGCGGATGCTTGGCGCCATTGAGAAACGGCCCTTGCAGTTAGCAACCTTCATTTTTTCTCAAACGAGAATCAAGCATCTCCGCCTCGTTTGACTGAGTTGCAATTGGCAGAACCATGCCGATGGGTTAAAAGACGGGAAACATTGCGAAGCTCACTCCTGCATGACCGTCTATCCCACTGAATTCCGACCAGTCAGCCTTCTCGGCACCGGACACGCTTTACCCTCCGAAGCGATCACCAGCACGGAACTCGATCACCGCCTTAACCATTACCCTGGCACCATCGAGCGAGTAGGCGGCGTACGCCGGCGCCATTTCGCCAGTCGTGATGAAACTGCTGCAACGCTCGCCGCCGAGGCAGCACGCCGGGCACTCGACGCCGCAACCCTTACGCTCTCCGATATTGACTGTCTGGTCGCCGCCAGCGGCACCATGGACCAAGGCTTGCCTTGCAACGCTGCGCTGATTCACCGGGAGCTTGGTCTATCGGCAAAGGCCATCCCCGCTTTCGACGTCAACGCCTCCTGCCTCGGCTTTTTGGCAGCGCTCGACTTAGTAGCCTGGCCCATCGTCGCCGGCCGTTACCGACGGGTACTAGTGGTAGCAGCTGACCTTGCATCCTGCGGCCTCAACTGGAATACGCTGGAAGCTAGCGCAATCTTCGGCGATGGAGCGGCAGCCGCCGTTCTCGGCCTCAGCACTGATGGCCGCTCGCGCCTAATAGCATCCGAACTGAAAACCATCTCGGATGGTGCCGACTTATGCCGCATCCCCGCAGGCGGCAGCCGCTACCATCCAACGCGCATCGATCAACCATTCGACGCATTGACCAAGTTCCACATGGACGGAAAGGGCGTATTCAAACTCGCCGCCACACACCTGCCGGCCTTCGTCGACCGTTTACTGGGGCGAGCCGGCCTATCCCACGACCAGCTCGACTGGATAGTGCCGCATCAGGCAAGCCACCTTGCCCTGATACACGTTACCAAGCGCCTTGGCTTCGCACACGACAAGGTGATCAACATCTTCGCGGACCACGGCAATCAGGTCGCGGCCTCCCTGCCCACCGCGCTTGATATTGCCATCCGAGATGGCCGCATCCAGCGCGGCCACCGCTTGCTCCTACTGGGGACAGGTGCAGGGCTATCACTGGGCGGCATGGTGATGGAGTATTGATGAAGCTAATCATCACAGGAGGCACAGGCTTTCTTGGTCGCCATCTGGTCTGGCGCGCAAGCGCAGAGGGTGCCGACGTGGTCTTCACCGGCCGCAGTGCCACAGCTGCGGCTGAAGTGATCCGCCATGCACCGGGGCCGGTTCACTGGCAAGCACTGGAACATGGCGACAAGGACGCCATGAATACGCTCACTAAAGCCTCACGCGACGCAGATGCCATAGTCCACTGCGCAGCCCTATCCTCCCCTTGGGGCCGTTACGAAGATTTTCACCGTGCAAATATCGCCAGCACCTCCGAAGTGCTCGCCGCCTGCCACGCGAACGATGTACGTCGCTTAGTGCATATTTCAACGCCTAGCTTGTATTTCGGCTTCTCTGACCGCACGGCGATTCGTGAGGATGCCGAGTTGCCAAAACCAGCAAACGACTACGTACGTACCAAGCTAGCAGCCGAGGAACTGGTGAGAAAGGCGGGGCTACCCGAGGTGGCCATCCTTCGCCCGCGCGCCCTATTCGGCCCCTGGGACAAAACCCTGGTCCCACGCATCCTGCGAATAATGACAAAGGGACAGATGCCCATCATGCGTGGCGGCAATATCCGGCTCGACCTCACGTATATCGACAATGCCGTTGAGGCAACTTGGCTAGCACTTATGCGGCCGCTGCCACTTGCCATCAATACCTACAACGTGAGCAACGGCGAACCACGCCAACTCATCGACTTACTTACGGTGATGGCATGTGAATTCGGCCTACCGCTGCGCACCCGCAAAGTGCCTTGGCCACTGATGGAATTGGTCGCACACTGCCTAGAGGTCGCAGCTCGCTTGAGCAGCGGGCGAGAACCGCCATTGACGCGCTATAGCACCGGCGTACTTGCCTTCAGCCAGACGCTGGATATTTCAGCCTTGCGCGACGAATTAGGCTGGCAGCCAATAGTGTCCATCAACGAAGGAATTCGTCGCCACGCTCAATGGTGGCGAGAACATCAGGTATGACAACAGTTGAACTGCACCTGCTGCGCGTAGGAGCTTGCCGTCATCTCGAATGCATGGCAGCACGCGGTGGCCGTTGGGAGTCGGTGGAATTCCCAGCCCTATGCGGGCTGATCCGCCATCCCAAACGCGGCTGGCTGCTCTACGACACCGGCTACGCAGAGCACTTCTTCACCGCGACAACCCATTGGCCGGAACGCCTCTACCGCACCGCACTTCCGGTCAAACTGCCAGAGGCGGAAATACTGAAAACACAATTGGCCAGCCTTGGCGTTACCCCGGCTGATATTGGCACCGTGATCGTCTCGCACTACCACGGTGACCACATTGCCGGCTTACGCGACTTTCCGAACGCCCATTTCATCGCACTCAACTCCGACACCAAACACTTCACTGCACTGGCGGGGCAACGCTGGCGCGCTACTCTAGGTGGCCACCTGCCTGGCCTTCTACCCGACGACTTCCTCCACCGTGTCACTACTGCCGATACGTGCCCTAAACGCGATCTGCCAAATTGGCTGGCGCCATTCGAGACAGGATTCGACCTGCTCGACGACGGCAGTCTGCTTGGTGTTCCCCTACCCGGGCACAGCCATGGTCAGCTCGGCCTGTTCATCCCCGACACAGGGGGCCGCTCGACCTTCCTAGTTGCTGATGCCTGCTGGTCACTTCCGGCCCTACGTGACGGTCGGATGCCCTCGCGCCTAGCCCTGTTCATCAACGCGGAGCGAAAACGTTTCATTGACACATTCAATGGGCTTTCCGCTATTGCCCGGCGCGAAACCACCGTTGCCATACTGCCCTCCCATTGCACAGCAGCCTGGCAGGAATTCCGCGATGCTTCCTGACAACCTAATCATGGCGAATCACTTCGCCCGAACCCGCTGGATGCTCAATTTCCGTGATCGCAGAAATCTCGAAGCCTGGCAGCAAGCCCGCTTACACCGCTTCATGCGCGAGGTGTTGCCGCGTGCCCCTTACTACCGCGACATCCGAATCAACGCTCTGGCCGATCTACCTACCATGGACAAAGCCAGCATGATGGCTGACTTCAGTGCCCGCAACACGCGCAGCGTGCGCCTGGATGAGGCCTGGGAGATAGGATTCAAGGCTGAAACCACACGGGACTTTGCACCATTGCTAGGCGACCTCACCGTAGGCCTATCGAGCGGAACCTCCGGTAATAGGGGCGTGTTCCTCGTCAGCCCAGCCGAGCGCCTGCGCTGGGCTGGCATATTGCTTGGCCGCGCTCTTCCGCAACACCTGCTCCGCCGCCTGTTATCGCCTTGGCAGCCGCCCTTACGCATCGCCTTCTTCCTCCGCGCTAACAGCAATCTTTACACCACGCTCAACAGTCGGCGCATCGATTTCACTTTCCATGACCTGCTGCTCGGCCCGGAAGCCGCCGTACCATGTCTAAACCAAAGCCAGCCGGACGTGTTGGTGGGACCGCCCTCGCTGCTATGCGCGCTTGCTGCCGAAACCCGTGCTGGATGCCTCCACATAGCACCAAGCCATGTCATTGCGGTTGCTGAAGTGTTGGAGGACAGCGACTGCGAAATAATTCGTGCCGCCTTCGGCCTACCTATCCACCAGCTCTACCAAGCCACTGAGGGCTTTCTCGGCTACACCTGCGAGCATGGAACGCTCCACCTCAACGAGAGCTTCGTACACATAGAACCGGACTGGCTGGGCAGCGACCATACCCACTTCCAGCCTATCATCACCGACTTCACCCGCGATACTCAGCTCATTGTTCGCTACCGCCTAAACGATGTGCTGCGGGTAATGGAGCAACCCTGCCCCTGCGGCCGAGCCGAGCTTGCCATCGCCGCCATTGAAGGCCGCGCTGACGAAGTGCTCTGGCTACCGATGCGAAACACAGCCAAGGCCGTGGCCATCTTCCCAGATCTGATACGCCGCGCCATGCTATTTGCGGGTCCAGCGGTGCATGAATTCGACCTGACCCAGGATGGCATGCACATCACAGTAGGACTGCTGGAAGCGGGCAACCGCGAAGATGCCATCGCCCGTATCAGCGCCGAACTCGACACGCTATGGAAAGACCTCGAAGTAGCGCCGCCGACACTCACCTTTACCGATTGGCTGGCACCGGCACCGGGCGTAAAGCGCCGCCGGGTACGCCGCCAAAGCGTCCCAGAGGGACTGACATGCACGTTCTAATCCTGGGTGCCCGCGCGCCATCCTGTCTGGAATGGGCACGAGCCTTCCATGCCGCCGGCTGGCGTGTCACCGCTGGGGACTCCCTGCTTTGGCCAGTGACACGCTTTAGCAGCGCCGTGAACGACTACCTGCGATTACCTGAAGCGCGCCCCGACCCAGCGGGCTGGATTGAAGCGCTGCGTGCGGCAGTGATCGAACGCGGCGTCGACCTCGTCCTGCCCACCTGCGAGGAATCTTTCTACCTCGCTCATGGCCGCGCACGGATTCCGTGCAAAGTGATGACTGTCGATTTTGAACTAATGCACCGACTGCACCACAAAGGCCGCTTTGCCGAGATGATCCGGGGCTGGAAAGTTGAGGCGCCAGAAACACATCCGTTAGAAACTGAGGCCGACCTAGTCCCTTTCATCAGTTCAGCCGACAACTGGGTCTTCAAGCCTGCTTACTCCCGCTTCGCCAATCGAACCCTGGTCCAGCCCAAGCCGACACAACTGCGAGCCATCCATCCCACCGCCGAACAACCGTGGGTGGCACAGCGATTCGCCATGGGCCGCGAGCATTGCAGCTTCAGCCTGCTCATTGACGGTCGCCTTACCGCGCACGCCTGCTACCACCCACGCTACCGGGTCGGTCGTGGCTCCGGCATCTGGTTTGAACCCACTGACCCGGCGCCAATCCGAGCCTTTCTCGAACGCTTCGGCACTGAAACCGGCTACACCGGCCAAGTCGCCTTCGACTACATCGAATTGCCGGATGGCCGCTGCCATGCCATTGAGTGCAACCCACGAGCGACCAGTGGCGTGCACCTTTTCGACGACCAACCCAAAGCGCTGATCGATGCCTTGCTAGGCCGAGATGGAGTGCTGACACCAACGCCGGAACCGCGTCAGGTGGCGCTGGCCATGCTGCTATTCGCGGCGCACAAACACCTGCTCGACGGCCAGTTTTGGCACGACTATCAGCTAGCGAGGGACGTCATCGCCCGACCTAGCGACCGTGGCCCGCTCCCCGCGCAGATCCCCGGTCTACTGGAAATTATCGGTCGCGCAGCAACGCGCCGCTGCGGACTACTAAGCGCGGCCACCGCCGATAGCGAATGGAATGGTCAGTCGTTGGATTCTGCCCAGTGAGGTTGGTTGATCCCCACCAGGTCGAAGTCGACAACCGATCAGAAAGCGACCGCCACGCATTGGCCTATACGCGCCACGCGGCTTCTGCAATCGGCAACGTCGCCACCCGCATGCGGCTTCTCGATACCGAGACCCAGCGACTCCCTGTGAGTATCAACGATGGCAAAGAACGCGACGACAACAGCTACGTAGTGTCGCCGCTCACCGCCTACACGGGATATGCCGACTACGAAATTCGCCAACTGGATCGCCCTTGGTTAGTGTGGCCTTTGCGTCACTTAATCCAGGGCATTAGCGGCTGGCTGAAGGGCGCGCGCATTGACCGCATTGTCCAGATCAACAACTGGTTGCTCTCTACTAACCTCTACCCGCCCGACTGGGACGGCTCCGACTTGCCGGAAATAACTCGCCTGTTAATCGAAACCTATCCCGACCACGCCATTTGCCTCCGCTCGCTCAACCGGCATAGCAATCCCGAACTCATCAATCGTCTTGAGGCTCTCGGGTACCTATCCATTCCCAGTCGTCAGGTCTACCTCTTTGATGGAAGCAATGGTCCTAACTCAGCCTACCTGCATCGTAGAGACAGTCGAAAAGACGCCCGGCTATTGGCCCACACTAACTACACACTGATCTCGGGTGAGGAACTGGCCGACGCCGACTATCCTCGGATTGAACACCTCTACAACCTGCTCTACCTCGAAAAGTACTGTTCCCTGAACCCGCACTTCAGCGCCGTCTGGCTGCATGCCGGCCAACGCGATGGCTGGTTGAAGCTGACCGCGCTACGATCGTCTGAAGGCCGCATCGACGCAGTGCTCGGCTGGTTCTCCAACGAAAGAACCATCACTACTCCTGTGGTCGGCTACGACACCGCATTGCCTCAAAAAGTGGGGCTATATCGCCTCATTTCCCAGATCAGTCTGGAGGAGGCTTCCCGCCGGCGTTGCATTCTCAACATGAGCGCTGGGGCCGCTCACTTTAAGCGCATGCGCGGTGGACAGCCCGAGATTGAATATAGCCTTGTTTACGTCGCCCACCTTCCTGATGCACGACAACGCGTCTGGCGGATGCTAAGCCGCCTCCTGCGCGCTATTGGCGTTCCCATCATGAGAAAGCTGAAACTATGATCGATCCTAAACGCTGCTGGTGGCCGCTCACCCTGTTAACCGAACTCAACGCCGGAAAACCTGTAGCCCGCTCCCTGCACGGCATCCCGCTAGTACTGTTCCGCGACGCTGATGGACAGCCCGTCGCATTGCATGACCGCTGCCCGCACCGGCACGCCCCACTGTCCTGCGGCAACGTTCAACGCGGCAAGCTTGCTTGTCCTTATCACGGATGGCGCTTTGCCGCCGACGGCCGCTGTACCGACATTCCTGGAATGAGTTTCGAGGGCAGTCGCAACACGCTTGTGCCCACTGTCTCCACGCGTGCCGCACATGGCCTCGTCTGGGCCTGCCTCGCCCTCAATGACACCACACCAGCCCCTATTGCCCCAGCAGTGATTGACGGAATCGACTGGTTTTTCATGACCGAAACTGTGCAATGCGAGATCGCCGAAGCAGCCGAAAATTTCCTCGATGGATTCCACACCCATTTCGTACATGCGGGTTGGATCCGACGCGACAGCAAGCGTCAGACGGTAAAGAGCGAGGTACGTCGATTGGCCGACGGCATTGAGGCGCGCTACAGCGACGAAGGCCTTCAATCCGGCCTCATCTCCAGTCTGCTAGAGGGTAGCCGCACCGAAAGCTTTGGCCGCTTCCGCCTGCCTGGCATCGCCGAGGTCGAATATCGCGGCAAACATGGCCTCAACCTGCTGATAACCGCTTGGCTCACTCCGGAGACGGCGGGGCGCCTGCGCATTCATGCCCGCGTGGCCACGCGACGCGGCCTCACCCCAGCATGGCTTAAGCGCGCGTTCCTGCGCCGCCTGTTTGGCATCATCCTCCAACAGGACAAGAAGATCCTGGAACAGACAAACGCCAACATCGCCCGCTTCGATAAAAGAGGGTTACAAGCGCCTCTGCTAGACACCTCGCTGGACCTACTCGGACCATCGATTCGTCGCCTCCTGGTCGGGGAGGTTCTTGATGATTCGGTAGAACACGTGCTGACCTTCCGAATTTAGCTCCCCCATTTACACGATGATGTCCAGAAGCAAAAAGGCCGGGCATGTACCCGGCCTTCTCATTTGAGCAGTCTTCTGCCTAGGCCTTGGCAAACTCGATGATCCCCGCCTTGTTGGCGGTGACACGAATCGCATCCTTCGCGGCGAAGCGGCCTTCGAGGATGGCCTTGGCCAGCGGGTTTTCCAGGCGTTCCTGGATGGCCCGCTTCAGCGGTCTTGCGCCGAACACCGGGTCGAAGCCGGCCTTGGCCAGTTCGGCCAGGGCGCTGTCTTCCACCTTCAGGCTCATCTCCAGCTTGGCGAGGCGCTTCTCCAGGTAAGCCAGTTGAATCTTGGCGATGGACGCGATGTTCTTCTCGTCCAGGCTGTGGAACACCACCACCTCGTCGATGCGGTTGATGAACTCGGGACGGAAGTAGTTCTTCACCTCGGCCATGACCGCCAGCTTCACCACCTGATAGTCGTCGCCAGCCATCTGCTGGATCATCTGGCTGCCCAGGTTGGAAGTCATCACGATCACCGTGTTCTTGAAATCCACCGTGCGGCCCTGGCCGTCGGTCATGCGACCGTCGTCCAGC
>DASUJA010000113.1:0-26602 GCA_036279515.1 Rhodocyclaceae bacterium
AAGCGAGGGAGATTGAAGGCCTGTAGCTCCCTTCGGCATCGAGGCGACTCGTCACCTGCATGGACGCTTCAAATGTTTTACGCAGGGATGCGGAGAACTGAACTCCCAGGATCGAGTCCGGTGCAAGGCTGATCCGCCCGGAGCTGGCGCCGTAAGCCTGGGACTGATCGCGGCGGAACTGAACACCGTCAACCGTGTGATAGACGGCCCCCAGGGTGCCGAATCCAGCGCGAGAGTATGTCCAGTCAGATGCCTCGTCGGAAGCACCTCCGGTCTGCTCCTGGCGCTCGGCTTCCTGCGCCAGGGCACTGCCGGCGCCCATGGTCAGGATGGCCATCAATAGAGCAACCACGGGCAAGCCGAATCGGCCCGTTGCTGCTGGCCTTGAAAAACAGAAGGCAGGCTTTCCCATCATCGTCATCAACCGCGACTCCACTCCAACTTGCTCATTTTGTTTTCCTAAAACCTCACCCAGCTATCGTTTAACTAGAAGCCGATAGCGTGGAAAACGCGGTTTTTCGGGTTTCAGGCAGGCTGGATTGAAATACGGTCATCAGGCTGCCAGTGCGCAACAGCCGACTTTCCCGCCGCTGCCATAAGGGAGGCCAGTGTGCCAAAGGGCATACTTTGAAAACATCGGCGCATCCCGAAATACCTGTAGGTATTTACCTACCGCAATCATCCACGCCCTTAGCATGGATATTGCTGAGATACCCCTGATATAAACTCGACCGCCTCTCCGCATTCAGCTCCGATAGGTCCAGCCCATGACGGCACGCATCACCTCCAACCAGGAACACCCCCTGCGCCATCGCCTCAACGATGAGGTTCATGCACGTCCGCCGACACTGCTCACCGGCCAGGAATGGGTCAGCTATCTGGCGGTGGTCCACGACCACGCCAGCAAGGAAGAGGAAGAAGGCCACCTGCGTCAGCTTTGCCATCTGCTGGGCTCCACGGACATCCCCCTGGCTTCCGGCGACCAATGGGTGCTGGAGATCGGCGGGCTGCGTCTCAAGCGAGAGCGGCACAACGAGTTTTCCAGCTTTACCTTCTTCCGCCAGCGTCAGCCCGACGACGATGGGGAAACCACGGCCCTGGCCGGTTTCCCCCAGGCCTGGGTGGAGGCCATTCCCGGCAAGGTCATCGTGGCCGCCCATGTGGAGTTCCGTTCTACGGAGGAAAAGAATCCTCAGGACGTCATCACCCGCGAACTAAAAACGGTGGATTCGGTGGTCACCACCATCGGCGACGAAGGCGCTTGGGTTTTTTCCGATTTCCGTCTGCGCGAAGGCTTTACCCATTTCCTCGTCATCAGCGCCCGGCTCAACAGTCTCCAGGCTGGCCGCGCCGTGCAACGCCTGCTGGAAATCGAGACCTACCGCATGATGGCCCTGCTTTCCTTCCCCGTGGCCAAGGAGGTTTCCCAACTTTTAGGCAGTGCCGAGCAGCAACTGGCGGAACTCATGGGGCGCATGGGACAGGCCGAGCGCATGGAAGACGAGCGTCGCATGTTGCAGCAACTGACCCGTCTTGCAGCGGACGTGGAGCACTCCATCACCCGCACCGCCTATCGCTTCGGCGCCACCCAGGCCTATCACCGGCTGGTGGAGCAGCGCATAGACGATCTGCGCGAGCGCCGCGTGGAAGGCTATCCGACCCTGCGCGAATACATGGGTCGCCGCTTGGGTCCTGCTGTGGCGACCTGCGCCAGCGTGGCCCGGCGTCAGGACGACCTTTCCAGCCGCGTCGCCCGGGAATCGGCCCTGCTGCGCACCCGCGTGGACATGGAAATCGAGCGCCAGAACCAGCAGTTGCTGTCCCAGATGAACCGCCGCGCCAAGCTGCAACTGCGGTTACAAGAAACGGTAGAAGGCCTCTCAGTTGTCGCCATCACCTATTACGCCTCCCAGTTGGTGAGTTACCTAGCCAAGGGTATTGAGCATTACGTGCCCCTGGTGGAACCTGCCGTCGTTGCGGCAGTCGCCATCCCAGTCATCGGACTGATCGTCGCGGTCAACATTCGCCGCATGCGCAAAGCCTTGATGGCGGAGGAAGGCGAACACTAAAGAGAGCATCAGCGCTGCATTTCCGCCAGTTTCGGCGCAAATTTTGCAAAGAACCCACGACCAGCCCCACGGGTCATTTGAGTTGTTCAACTTTGGGGCGAGTGCTGGGATAATCCGCCCCTTTCTTCAATTCCCCTTTGCAGGAACCCTGCCGTGACCGCTCCCCTTTTTGAATCCAGCATCAAGAGCCTGCCCCTGGTGGGCAAGGGCAAAGTCCGCGACATCTATGCCGTGGGCGACGACAAGTTGCTGGTGATCGCCACCGACCGGCTCTCCGCCTTCGACGTGATCCTGCCCGACCCCATTCCCGATAAAGGCCGGGTGCTCACCGCCGTGGCCGATTTCTGGTTCGGCAAGCTGGCCCACGTACTGCCCAACCAATTGACCGGCATCGACCCCGAGTCCGTGGTTCAGGGCGAAGAAGAGCAAGCCCAGGTGCGCGGCCGCGCCGTGGTGGTCAAACGCCTGAAGCCCCTGCCCATCGAGGCCGTGGCCCGTGGCTACCTGATCGGCTCGGGCTGGAAGGACTACCAGACCACCGGCAAGGTTTGCGGCATCGATCTGCCCGCAGGCCTGCAACTGGCCCAGCAACTGCCCCAACCCATCTTCACCCCCGCCACCAAGGCCGACGTGGGCGACCACGACGAGAACATCGACTTCGCTACCACGGAAAAGCTGGTGGGCACCGAACTGGCCAACCAGGTGCGCGATGTGACCCTGCGCCTCTACAAGGAAGCCGCTGCTTTCGCGCGGGTCAAGGGCATCATCATCGCCGACACCAAGTTCGAGTTCGGCTTGGACGACAAGGGCCGCCTGCACCTGATCGACGAAGTGCTGACTCCCGACTCTTCACGTTTCTGGCCCGCCGATACCTACCAAGTGGGCACCAGCCCCGCCAGCTTCGACAAGCAGTTCGTCCGCGACTACCTGGAAACCCTGGACTGGAACAAGACCGCCCCCGGTCCCCGCCTGCCCGCCGACGTGATCGAGAAGACCGCCGACAAGTACCGGGAGGCTTACCAAAAGCTCACTGGCAGCCATCTGCACGACTGATCCGGCGCGGGTTTGCCGCACTGCGAAAGGGGCCGAGGACGATTCCTCGGCCCCTTTTCTTTTATCCAGTCCAGATGCGAAGCCGGAAACCCTGTTACCACCCAGGGTTTATTGACGACTAAATAATTCGTTTGCTGACAACCCCTTACGGTCGCTTTCCACCATGGCACGCTAATTGAGATAGTTCTTTCCGCCCATAAGACAACGGAGGGGGAAATGACTGAAACCTTTTACGACGTGCTGCGCCGCCAGGGGATATCCCGCCGCAGCTTCCTCAAGTTCTGTTCCCTGACGGCCACGTCCCTGGGCCTCGGGTCCGCCGCAGCGCCCAAGATCGCCCACGCCTTGGAAACCAAGCCCCGCACGCCCGTGCTCTGGCTCCACGGCCTGGAATGCACCTGCTGCTCCGAATCCTTCATCCGTTCCGCCCACCCGCTGGCAAAAGACGTGGTCCTGTCCATGCTGTCCCTGGACTACGACGACACACTGATGGCCGCTGCCGGCCACCAGGCCGAGGCCATCCTCGAAGACATCAAGAAAAAGTACAAAGGCAACTACATCGTCGCGGTGGAAGGCAACCCGCCCCTCAACGAAGACGGCATGTATTGCATCCACGGCGGCCGCCCCTTCGTGGAAGTGCTGAAAGAAACCTGCGCCGACGCCAAGGCCGTCATCTCCTGGGGCTCCTGCGCCTCCTGGGGCTGCGTCCAGGCCGCCAAGCCGAACCCCACCCGCGCCACCCCTGTGCACAAGGTCATCACCGACAAGCCCATCATCAAGGTGCCCGGCTGCCCGCCCATCGCCGAAGTCATGACCGGCGTGGTCACCTACATGCTGACCTTCGACAAGATTCCCGAACTGGATCGCCAGGGCCGCCCGAAGATGTTCTACGGCCAGCGCATCCACGACAAGTGCTACCGCCGCCCCCACTTCGACGCCGGCCAATACGTGGAGCAATGGGACGACGACGCCGCGAAGAAGGGCTACTGCCTCTACAAGATGGGCTGCAAGGGCCCCACCACCTACAACGCCTGCTCCACCACCCGCTGGAACAACGGCGTGTCCTTCCCCATCCAGTCCGGCCACGGCTGTATCGGCTGCTCGGAAGAGGGCTTCTGGGACAAGGGCGGCTTCTACGAGCGCATCACCGACATCAAGCAATTCGGCATTGAGTCCAACGCCGACAAGGTGGGCGGCACCGCTGCCGCCATTACCGTGGGCGCCGTCGCTGCCCACGCCGCCGTCACCGCCTTGGCCCGCGCCAAGAAGAAAACCGGCATCGACGTTCCGCAGCAGGGAGACAAGTAAATCATGGGCGCAACTTACGAAACCCAAGGCTTCAAGCTCGACAACTCCGGCAAGCGCGTGGTCGTCGACCCGGTCTGCCGTATCGAAGGCCACCTGCGGGTGGAAGTGAATCTGGACAGCAACAACGTGATCCGCAACGCCGTGTCCACCGGCACCATGTGGCGAGGTCTGGAAGTGATCCTCAAGGGCCGCGACCCCCGCGACGCCTGGGCCTTCACGGAGCGTATCTGCGGCGTCTGCACCGGCACCCACGCACTGACTTCCGTCCGCGCCGTGGAAAACGCCCTGAACATCCAGATCCCCGAGAACGCCAACACCATCCGCAACCTGATGCAGTTGAACCTCTACGTTCACGACCATCTGGTGCACTTCTATCACCTGCACGCCCTGGACTGGGTGGACGTGGTGTCGGCCCTCAAGGCCGATCCCAAGCGGACTTCCGAACTGGCCCAGAGCATCTCCAACTGGCCCCTGTCTTCTCCCGGCTACTTCCGCGATCTGCAAAACCGCCTGAAGAAGTTCGTGGAATCCGGCCAGCTCGGCCCCTTCACCAACGGCTACTGGGGCAACCCCGCCTACAAGCTGCCCCCCGAAGCCAACCTGATGGCCGTGGCCCACTACCTGGAAGCCCTCGACTTCCAGAAGGAAATCGTCAAGGTTCACACCATCTTCGGCGGCAAGAACCCGCACCCCAACTGGTTGGTGGGCGGCATGCCCTGCGCCATCAACCTGGACGGCGCCGGTGCTGTGGGCGCCATCAACATGGAACGCCTGAACCTGGTGAAGGACATCATCGCCCGCTCCAAGGAATTCGTGGAGCAGGTGTACATCCCCGACCTGCTGGCCATCGCCTCCTTCTACAAGGGCTGGCTCCACGGCGGCGGCCTGTCGTCCCAAGCCATCCTGTCCTACGGCGACATCCCGCAGAAGGCCAACGACTACACGGCCCCCAATCTGCTGCTGCCCCGCGGCGTCATCCTCGACACCAAGCTGGACAATATCCACGCGGTCAATCTGGAAGACCCGGACGAGATCCAGGAATTCGTCACCCACTCCTGGTACAAGTACCCGGACGAAACCAAGGGCCTGCACCCCTGGGACGGCGTCACCGAACCCAACTACCACCCGGAAGGCCCCAACTTCAAGGGCACCCGGACCAAGATCGAGGCCCTGGACGAATCGGCCAAGTACTCCTGGCTCAAGGCCCCGCGCTGGAAGGGCCGCGCCATGGAAGTGGGCTGCCTGTCCCGCATGGTGCTCGGCTACGCCCAGCCCAAGCAGTACCCGTTCATCAAAGAAACCATCGACGCAGTGCTGAAGAAGCTCGACGTGCCGGTGACGGCCCTCTTCTCCACCCTAGGCCGCACGGCGGCACGCGGCATCGAAACCCTGTACTGCGCCGACTTGCAGCAGCAGCAATTCGACAAGCTGATGGCCAACCTGAAAGCGGGCGACCTGACCACCGCCAACGTGGATAAGTGGGAACCCTCCACCTGGGCCAAGGAAGCCAAGGGCGTGGGCTTCACCGAGGCGCCCCGTGGCGCCCTGGGCCACTGGATCAAGATCAAGGACACCAAGATCGACAACTACCAGTGCGTCGTGCCCACCACCTGGAACGGCAGCCCCCGCGACCCCAAGGGCCAGATCGGCGCCTTTGAAGCGAGCCTCATGAACACCCCGCTCGCCAAGGCCGACCAACCCCTGGAAATCCTGCGCACCCTCCACAGCTTCGACCCCTGCCTGGCCTGCTCGACTCACGTGATGAGTCCCGACGGTCAGGAAATGTCGGCGGTGAAGGTGCGGTAAGGCGACCGAAGAACCCTTAGCACCCAGCCCTTCGACTTTGCGCCTACGGCGCGACGCTCAGGGCGAACGGAACTTGGAAATTCTCGACTCCGTTCGTCCTGAGCGTAGGGGCAAAGCCCCGAAGTCGAAGGACGAAACATGGCTGCCAACGCTCAAGCCCCAAACGGGCTGAGCCTTGCGAAAGGAAACCACCATGCTTGCAGAACAAGACGCTTTTGAAGCCGAACGGGAAGCCCGGCTGGTCAAGGCCATCTACGTGTATGAGGCGCCCCTGCGCCTCTGGCACTGGATCAACGCCCTGGCCATCACCGCGCTTGCCATCACCGGCTATCTCATCGCCAACCCGCTGCCCACCATGCCCGGCGAGGCCAGCGACCATTACGTGATGGGCACCATCCGTTTCATCCACTTCTCGTCGGCCTACATCTTCGCCGTAGGCTTCCTGGGCCGCATCTACTGGGCCTTCGTGGGCAACCACCACGCCCGGCAGATCTTCATCCTGCCGATCTTCAACAGGGGCTGGTGGGGCGAGATCCTGCACGAGATCAAGTGGTACCTGTTTCTGGTGAAGGAACCCAAGAAGTACGTGGGCCACAACCCCTTGGCGCAGTTGATGATGTTCCTCTTCTTCACCGTGGGCGCCGTGTACATGATCTGCACCGGCTTCGCCCTCTACGGCGAAGGCCTGGGCCTCGGCAGCTGGGCATCGCGCATGTTCGGCTGGGTGATCTCCGCCGTCGGCGGCAATAGTCAGCAGGTCCATTCCTGGCATCACATGGGCCTCTGGGTCACGCTGATCTTCGTCATCGTCCACGTCTACGCTGCCGTCCGCGAAGACATCATGAGCCGCCAGAGCATGATCTCCACCATGATCTCCGGCTGGCGGATGTTCAAGGACTGAGCAGCATCGCCATGGCACCAAGCAAGGCAGCGAGCGGAATCAACCCCATGCTGCCTTGCCCTACCCGCACGCCCCGCACCCCGCCCCAACCGGGCGCCTTTCTCGAATCCCGATTCCTCGTCCCCCTCGGCATCACTCAGGACGCCCTGGCCAAGGAGCTGGGCGTCTCCCGCCGCCGGGTCAATGAACTGGTGCGCGGCCGTCGCGCCATCAGCGCCGACACGGCCATCCGCCTGGGCCTCTACTTCCGCACCGGCCCCGATTTCTGGCTCAACCTACAACAAGCCTGGGACACCCATCTGGCCTGGCAAGCTTGGCGCCACGGTGACAACAAAGTTTCCACCTGAACACCCCTAGCGGCTGCCCGCTGCGTGACCGCATTCAAGACAGCCGGCCAACTACTTGATCCATAAAGCAATGCCTATGCTGCCATCCCTGGCACGGGCCTTGTATCTGTAACCCCATCTGTAACACTTTCACTTCCCGCCCCATGGACGATTACTCCTGCGAAGTCCTGATCCTCGGCATCGGCAACCTGCTCTGGGCCGACGAAGGTTTCGGCGTCCGCTGCGTCGAAGCCCTGGCCGAAGGCTACGAGTTGCCCGAGAACGTACGCGTCATGGACGGCGGCACCCAGGGCCTCTATCTGCTGCCCTACGTCCAGGGCGCCAAGCGCTTGATCGTCTTCGATGCCATCGACTACGGCCTGGAGCCGGGCACCATGAAACGGGTGGAAAACGACGAAGTGCCCCGCTTCATGGGCGCCAAGAAAATGAGCCTGCACCAGACCGGCTTCCAGGAAGTGATCGCCGCTGCCGAATTCACCGGCCAGTGCCCAGCAGAGATGCTGCTGATCGGCATCCAGCCCGTGGAATTGGAGGATTACGGCGGCAGCCTGCGTCCCCAGATCAAAGCCAAAGTACCCGAAGCCATCGCCATCGCCGTGGAGCGTCTGACCCAGTGGGGCATCCCCGTCCAGCCTCGTACCGCCGCCACCCCGGCGGGGGGCAACGATGACGCCCTCGCCATGGCTCGCTACGAAGCCGAACGCCCCTCGCCCGAAGCCGCCTGCCGGATCGGCGATGACCGTTTCCTGCGCATTCGCGAAGGAGCCGAGTGATGTGCCTCGCCATACCGATGGAAGTCCTGCGCGCTGAAGAACACCGCGCTTGGTGCCGCGACCGTGACGGCAGCGAAGTGGAAGTGGACACCCTGCTCACCGGCACCGTCTCCCCCGGCCAGTGGTTGCTGGTCTTTCTCGGCGCCGCGCGTGAGGTGGTGAGTGCCGAAGACGCTGCCACCCTCGGCGATGCCCTCAACGGCCTAGAAGCGGCCCTGGCCGGCGATCAAGCCGCGATCCACGCGGCCTTTGCCGACTTGATCGACCGGGAACCCCAACTCCCTGATTTCCTCCGAAAGGATCCCGCCTGATGTCTGCTCCCGACAGCAACCGCCTGCAAGCCCTGTTCGTCAGTCACGCCGCCAACCACGGCTACACCGTGCTGTCCGATGCCGCCACGGTAGACGCCTTCATCGCCGGCCCCGGCGACCGGGTGCTGCTGCTGGCCGAAGACCCGCGCCTTGTGCCCGAAAGCTGGGACGTGGCCGTGGTGCTACCCCACGTGCTCACGTCCGTCGGCAACCGCATTCAGGCGGGCCTTGTACCGCCTGTCGCCGCCAAGGCCGTGGCTGCCCGCCACGCCATCAAGCTCTGGCCGGCCCTGCTCTTCGTCCGCGAAGGCGAACACGTTGGCGCCATCGAGGGCATGCGCGATTGGTCCGTCTATGCCGAAGAAATCCCCGCCATGCTGGAGCGGCCCACCGGGCGCGTACCGGGGGTGGGGATTCCGGTGATGAGTGCGACAGGAACAGGCTGTTCCTGATGATGCCCAAACTACCCCAACCGTTCGTCCTGAGCGTCCCACAGGGACTTCCGTTGGTCGTAGCGCGCAGCGCGAAGTCGAAGGACGAGTTATGTCGACGCATTCATCCTTCGACTTCGGTGCTTCGCACCTACGCTCAGGACGAGCGGCATCCCTCTTTGAAGGCAAAGCCATGAAACCCTTCCCCATCCCCGTCGTCCCCATGCTCGGCCCCGGCTCCCAGCCCGAGGAAGAAGATCTGCACTACCTGCCCGCCCCCGGCGACATGTCGGTGTTCCGCGCCCCCATCCCGCGCACGCCTGCCACGCCGGAAGCCCTGGCAGGTGCCAAGCGCATCCTGGAAGATCTGGTGGCCCGCATGGCCGACACGGCCTTTGCCAGCGCCGCCCCGGCCTCCCTCAATCTTCTGGGCGAAGCCCCGGAGGTGGTTACTGAGATCAACGAACTCATGGGCCAGGGCGAAGTGAGCGTACTGGTCAAAGGCAGCCGCACCCTGCGTGTGCAGGAAACCGCCTTCCCCTCCGTGTGGCGCGTCCAATCCCTGCGCGAAGACGGCACCCTGGAGCAGGACACCATCGAAGCCGGCCCCATGCCCCTCCTGGTGCAAGCCGCCGTATCCAGCGCCCCGACCACGGCCCAGCGCCAGCCCGCCCCCGCCGGACTCATGAATGCACCGGCCCTGGTCAATGAACTCTTCGATCAATCGGCCCGTCATCAAGCCGGAAACGAAGCCCATGTCATCAACCTGACCCTCCTGCCCGTCACGCCCGAGGATCTGCAATACCTGTCCGACTGCCTGAGCTTCGGCAACGTCACCATGCTCTCCCGTGGCTACGGCAACTGCCGCATCACCGCCACGGGCCTGCCTCACACTTGGTGGGTGCAGTACTTCAACAGCCTCGACCAGTTGATCCTCAACACCCTGGAAGTGGTGACCATCCCCGAAGCCGCCCTGGCCGCCAAGGAAGATTACGAAGACAGCATCGAGCGTCTGCGCGAGTGGATCATCTCCCTCGACGACCTGTAAGCCCCATGACCACCTTCGAGCGCACCGCCGATCAAGTGGCCGCCGCGCCAGAGAGTCGCTTTGAATGCGGCATCTGCTGGCACGTCTACGACCCGGCGGAAGGCGACCCGCAAAGCCAGACGCCGCCTGGCACGCCCTTCACCGCTTTGCCCGCCCACTGGACTTGCCCCGAATGCGACGCGCCCCGCCACAAGTTCTTGGTGCTGTCCGATGACTGAAACCGCCATTGCCACCATCGCGCCCGTGACCGCTGCCCAAGCCCACGCCGCCGGTCAGTCCCTGAGCCAAGCCTTCAATCGCATCCGCCAGACCCGCATGGCCGGCCTGCCCTTTCTCAATCCGGCACTGCAAGTGGAAGCCGTGGGCTTTCGCCCCTGGCAGAGCCGCATCGTCGGCGTGCTGCTCACCCCCTGGGCCATGAATCTGGTGGTGTTGCCCGGCAACGACGGCAGCTTCCGCAGCCTGGGCGCCGACGTGCAGCAGACCTGGGCCTTCCCCTCCGGCGATTACGAGTTCATGGGCGGCGAAGAAGTGGAATGCGGCCCCTTTCACTTCTGTTCCCTGTTCTCGCCCATGGCCGATTTCGCCGACCAGACCATGGCCCGCACCACCGCCGAAGCCGCGCTGGAAGCTCTGTTCGTACAGGATGAAGAATCTCTGGCCAAACACCGGGAGCAACAACGGCAAGCCGCCCAACTGGAAGGCAAACCCGCCCCCCTTTCCCGCCGCGGCTTTCTCACCGGCGGACGTAGCGCGTAACATCCAGCCATGCACGAAATGTCCCTCGCCGAAGGCGTCCTGCAACTGATCGAAGACGCCGCCAAACGTGACGGTTTCAGCCGGGTCAAAACCGTGTGGCTGGAAATCGGCCAACTGGCCGCCGTGGAAACCGAAGCCCTGCGCTTCTGCTTCGACGCCGTGACGCGCAGCAGCCTCGCTGAAGGCGCAACGCTGGAAATCATCGACACACCGGGCACCGGCTGGTGCCTCAAATGCAGCGCCAACGTCCCCATGACCGAAGCCCTCGGCGCCTGCCCTCAGTGCGGCAGCTATCAAATGCAAGTGACGAGCGGAACGGAAATGCGGGTCAAAGAATTGGAAGTGGAATGACCGTCCAACCGCTCACTATCGAACACGCCGAAGTCCGCTCACGCTTCGATACCTCAGCCCGAACGGACTCCGGCTCCCAGCGCAGCCAAACCGTTCGCCCTGAGGTATCGAAGGGTGGGCGGTTTGGCGGTAAACCTGTAACGGCTGACTGAGGATTCGTCATGTGCACCACCTGCGGCTGCGGCCCTGATCAAGTTCATATCGACGGTGAACATCACCACCACGATCACGGCATTGCCTATCGCCCCCGCGGCAAGAGCCATGATCATCATGACCACGACCACGCCCACCACAGCCACGTGCCGGGAACCTCGACCGCACGCATGGTGCAGATCGAGCAGGACATCCTGTCCAAGAACGACGCCTACGCCAACGGCAATCGCGCGACCCTCGCAGCGAAAGGCGTCTTCGCCCTGAACCTGGTCTCCAGCCCCGGTTCCGGCAAGACCACGCTGCTGTGCAAGACCATCGAACTGCTCAAGGGGAAACGCCAAGTGGCAGTGATCGAAGGCGACCAACAGACCGACCAGGACGCTGCCCGCATCCGTGCCACCGGCGCTCCGGCGATCCAGATCAACACCGGCAAGGGCTGCCACCTGGACGCCCACATGGTGGGCCACGCCATGGAAAAACTGGAACTGGCCGAGCGTTCCGTGCTGATGATCGAGAACGTGGGCAACCTGGTCTGCCCCGCCGCCTTCGACCTGGGCGAGGCCCACAAGGTGGTGATCCTCTCCGTCACCGAAGGCGAGGACAAGCCCATCAAATACCCGGACATGTTCCGCGCCGCCGACCTGATGCTGCTCAACAAGTGCGATCTACTGCCCTATCTCAGCTTCGACGTGGACAAGGCCATCGCCTTTGCCCGTCAAGTAAATCCAGGGCTACGGGTGATCCGCACCTCGTCCACCAGTGGCGAGGGGATAGAGGAGTGGCTGGGGTGGATTGAGGTAGGAGTGGTGAAGGCTGAGCAGCCGCAAGCGCCTGTCGCGCCCAAGGTGAGCTATCGGCAGGTGGGATGAGCGCCACTCGAAGCCACGGCGGAGCAATTCCGTTCGCCCTGAGGTATCGAAGGGTGGGCGGAATTGCGGCCCAGACTCCGAATGCCACAACACCCTTCACCCTTCGATACCTCAGGGCGAACGGTGTTGTTACCTCTCGCGCGGCCCAATGACCCAAGCCCGCCACATCCGCGTCACCGGCCTAGTCCAAGGCGTCGGCTTTCGGCCCTTTGTCTGGCGTTTGGCAAATGAACTCGATCTACGCGGCTGGGTCCGCAATGACGCCGCCGGTGTGGAGATCGCCGCCGAAGGCCACCCCGAACAGCTTGAGCAACTGATCCACCGCCTGCGCGAAGACGCCCCGCCCCTCGCCCGTGTCGAGCAGGTGCACGCCGTCACCGCACCGGCCTGCGGCAGCCTCGAATTCGTCATCGCCGAAAGTGGCCGAGGAGAAGTCACCACCGCCATCGGCCACGACACAGGCCTCTGCGCTGCCTGCCTGGAAGAACTCTTCACTCCAGGCAATCGCCGCTGGCGCCACGCCTTCATCACCTGTACCCACTGTGGTCCGCGCTACACCGTCAGCCAACGCTTGCCCTACGACCGGGCCAACACCAGCCTCGCGCCCTTCCCCCTCTGTGCAGATTGCGCAGCGGAATACGAAAGTCCGGCGGACCGCCGCTTCCATGCGGAGACCACCTGCTGCCCCCAGTGCGGCCCACAACTGCAACTGCTCGATGCCAAAGGCAAAGCCATCGAAGGCGATGCCATCGCCCAAACCCTCGCGCTGCTGAAGCAAGGCAACCTCGTCGCCATCAAGGGCCTGGGCGGATTTCACTTGGCCTGCGATGCACGTAACGCTGACGCCGTCGCACGGCTGAGAGAGCGCAAGCACCGGGAAGAAAAACCCTTCGCGGTGATGGCCGCCAACGTTGCGTCGCTCACTGGCTATGCCGAATGCAGCGAAGCCGCCGCCACGCTGCTGCAATCCAACGAGCGCCCCATCGTCCTGCTGCCCAAGACCGCAGCCGAACTCGAAGGCATCGCCCCCGGCCTGCGCTGGCTCGGTGCCATGCTGCCCGCCACGCCGATCCAATGGCTGCTATTCCACAAAGCTGCTGGCCAGCCGACCGGCATGGACTGGCTGAATCAACCGCAAGAGCTTCTGCTGGTCATGACCAGCGCCAACCCCGGCGGCGAACCGCTGGTGATAGCCAACGACGAAGCCCTCTCGCGGCTCGCCGGTATCGCTGATGCCTTCCTGCTCCACGACCGCGACATCGTGGCGCGGTGTGATGACAGCCTGTTGCGTCCGGTAGGCGACACCGTTCGCCCTGAGCGTCCCACGGGGACTTCCGATGGTCGTAGCGCAAAGCGCGAAGTCGAAGGGCAGCCTACGAAGCGAGATCACGGGGCTTCGACTTCAGAGGCGTTACTCCTACGCCGTGCAGCAAGTCCCTGTGGGACGCTCAGCACGAACGGAGCCACATTTCAATTCCTCCGCCGCGCCCGCGGCTACACGCCCCGGCCCATCAAGCTGCCGAACGCCGGACCATCCGTGCTCGCCCTAGGCGCGGGCCTCAAGAACACGATCTGTGTCACCCATGGCAACGAAGCCTTTATCTCCGCCCACATCGGCGATCTGGACAACGCCGCCACCTGCGCCTTCCTCGAAGAAACCGTCCATCACCTGATCGACATCCTGCAAGCCAAGCCGCAAGCCATCGCCTGCGACCTGCATCCCGATTTCCACTCCACCCGCCTCGCCCACGCCCTGGCCGAGGAATGGCGCGTGCCGTTGATCCAGGTGCAACACCACCACGCCCACATCGCAGCCATTGCCGCCGAACATGGTCACCAAGGTCCGCTGCTGGGCCTCGCACTGGACGGCGTGGGACTTGGCAGCGACGGCGCGGCCTGGGGCGGCGAACTGCTGCGACTGGAGGGCGCCGACTTCACCCGCCTCGGCCATCTCCATCCGCTGCCCCTGCCCGGCGGCGACAAGGCGGCGCGGGAACCTTGGCGCATGGGGGCTGCCGTATTTCATCGCCTCGGTCGTCGCGACGAAATTGCCCAACGCTTCGCCGCCCAGCCACTGGCCTCCCAGCTAGCACTCATGCTCGACAAGCAACTCAACTCGCCCCTCACCTCCAGCCTGGGCCGCATCTTCGACGCCGCCGCCGCGCTGCTGGGTCTCCAGCCTGTAGCGAGCTTCGAGGGCCAAGCCGCCATGCTGCTGGAGGGCTGCGCCGCCAGCCACATCGGCGATGCGCCCCTGTGGCATGACGGTTGGTCGATGGACAACGGCATTCTCGACCTGCTACCCCTGCTCGCTCGCCTCGCCGATTGGCAAGGCGGCCGCGAAGAGGCCGCCGCCGCTTTTCATCGCACCCTCGCCGCTGCGCTTGCGGACTGGGTAAAAACTACCGCTCCGGATAGCGAAGCCATCGCTTTAGGTGGCGGATGTTTTCTCAACGCAGTGCTCACCCGGCACTTGACCGAACTGTTTTCCACCACGGCCCGAGCCCTGCTCACCGCCCACGCCGTGCCGCCCAACGACGGCGGCATTGCATTGGGCCAAGCCTGGATCGCCCGCCAACAACTGCTGAAGGAACATTGATATGTGCCTCGCCATGCCCGCCCGAGTGGTGGAACTGCTGCCCAATGACAACGCCCTGGTGGATCTGGGCGGCGTCCGCAAGGAAATCTCCCTGGCCCTCGTGGACAACGTGGCCGTGGACGACTACGTGATCCTGCACGTGGGTTACGCCCTGCAAAAGCTGGACACGGAAGAAGCCGAACACACCCTCGCCCTGTTCGCTGAGTTGGCTGCCAGCGAAGGAACGCAGTCATGAAATACATCGACGAATTCCGCGACGGCGAAATTGCCGCCGGCCTTGCCAAGGCCATTCAGCACACTGCTCGCCATGAGCGTGAATACCGCCTCATGGAATTCTGCGGCGGCCACACCCACGCCATATCCCGATACGGCATCGCCGATCTGCTGCCGAAGAACGTGCGCCTGATCCACGGCCCCGGCTGCCCCGTCTGCGTGCTGCCCATCGGCCGCATCGACCAAGCCATCAAACTGGCCCGCGACCACGGCGCCATTCTCTGCACCTACGGCGACACCCTGCGCGTGCCGGCTTCCGACCACCTGTCACTGCTGAAAGCAAAAGCACAAGGCGCGGACATCCGCATGGTCTATTCCACCGCTGATGCCCTGCGCATCGCTAAAGAACAGCCGGACAAGGAAGTGGTGTTCCTTGCCATCGGCTTCGAGACCACCACGCCGCCCACAGCCGTGGCGGTGAAGCAGGCCGCCGCCCAAGGCCTGCGCAACTTTTCCATCCTCTGCAACCACGTGCTCACGCCTGCTGCCATGCACGCGATTCTGGCAGTGAAAGGCGGCGTGAAGATCGACGGCTTCGTCGGCCCCGCCCACGTCTCCACCGTGATCGGCAGCGCGCCCTACGAGCCCTTCCCCCGCGATTACAAGAAGCCCGTGGTCATCGCCGGCTTCGAGCCCCTGGATGTCATGCGCGCGATCCAGATGCTGCTGGTGCAAATCAACGAAGGCCGCGCCGAAGTTGAAAACGAATTCACCCGCGCCGTCACCCGCGAAGGCAACCGCAAGGCCCAGGCCCTAGTGGATGAGGTGTTCATGCTGCGTGAAAGCTTCGAGTGGCGCGGCCTCGGCACCGTGCCTTTATCCGCACTGCGCCTGCGTCCTGAATTCGGCGCCTTCGACGCAGAACAGAAGTTCGCTGTTTCCTATGTAGCAGTGCCCGACAACAAAGCCTGCGAATGCCCCGCCATCCTGCGCGGTGAAAAACGTCCGCAAGACTGCAAGATCTTCGGCACCGTCTGCACCCCGGACAATCCGGTGGGTTCCTGCATGGTGTCGTCTGAGGGCGCCTGCGCGGCGCATTACACCTACGGCCGCTTTCGTACTGCCGCATGATGGCGTTCTTCGCTTATCTGCTTCGGTGTTGTGACGGCTCGTTCTATTGCGGGCATAGCGAGGATTTGGAGAAGCGGGTGGGGGAGCATCGGCTGGGGTTGTGTGGGGGCTACACAGCAACACGTTTGCCGGTGGAACTCGTGTGGAGTCAGGAGTTCGTTACGCGCGAGAAAGCGTTGGCGAGCGAGCGGCAGATCAAGGGATGGAGTCGGGCTAAGAAGGAGGCGCTGGTGCGGGGGGATTGGGGTGAAATTCAGCGGCTTGCCTGGGGAACCAAAAATCCATTGCCGGAGCATTTGAAGAAGTGATGACACACACGCCTATCTCCGTGGGCCGTCCCTCCCTTCACCCTTCGATACCTCAGGGCGAACGGAGTGACTCCGTTCCAAGTTCTATTTACCGTAGTTTTGATTCCGTTCGTGCTGAGGTATCGAAGCATGAGCGGAATCAAAACGGCACAGTAGGCTGCAAATGACCATCAAACCTTCCTACACCCGCCCCCTAGACCTCAAGCACGGCCGCGTCGACCTCTCCCACGGCTCCGGCGGACGTGCCATGGCGCAGCTCATCCACTCCCTCTTCGCCAAAGAGTTGGACAACGAATATCTCGCCCAAGGCGACGACGGCGCCCGCCTCCCCGCCGCCAACGGCAAGCTGGTCATGGCCACCGACGCCCACGTGGTCTCGCCCTTGTTCTTCCCCGGCGGCGACATCGGTTGTCTCTCGGTCCATGGCACCCTCAACGACGTGGCCGTCATGGGCGCCACGCCGCTCTATCTGGCTGCCAGCTTCATCCTCGAAGAAGGCTTTCCCCTCGCCGATCTACAACGCATCGTCATCTCCATGGCCAAGGCCGCAAAGGAAGCGGGCGTACCCGTGGTCACCGGCGACACCAAAGTAGTCGAAGCAGGCAAAGCCGACGGTGTGTTCATCACCACCACCGGCGTAGGCGTGTTGCGCGAAGGCATTGACGTTTCCGGCGCCAATGCCAAGCCCGGCGATGCGGTGCTGATCTCCGGCCCCATCGGCGATCACGGCATGGCCATCATGTCCCTGCGCGAGAACCTGTCCTTCGACGCGCCCATCGTTTCCGACACCGCCGCCCTGCACGAGCTGATTGCGGCCCTGCTCGACGCAGTGCCCACGGTGCGCACCCTGCGCGACGCCACTCGTGGCGGCCTCTCCGCCACGCTCAACGAAATCGCACAGCAGTCCGGCGTCGGCATCCAGATCATTGAGTCCGCCGTTCCCGTGCGCCCCACCGTGGCCGCCGCCTGCGAGCTGCTGGGCCTGGACCCACTGCATGTGGCCAACGAAGGCAAGCTGGTCGTCGTCTGCCCCGCCGATAGAGCAGAAGCCGCCCTCGCCGCCCTGCGCGCCCACCCGCTCGGCCATGAATCTGCCATCATCGGCACCGTGCTTGCCGACGATCACCGCTTCGTCCAGATGCAAACCCGATTCGGCGGTCGCCGCATCGTGGATTGGCTCTCGGGCGAACAACTGCCCCGTATCTGCTAACGCCTTCCGCATGCTGCCCATGGACAACACCACCGCCCTGCCCTCCGTCCTCGTCATCGACGATGAGGTCCGCTCCCAGGAAGCCCTGCGCCGCACGCTGAACGAAGACTTCATCGTCTTCACCGCCGGTTCCGCCGACGAGGCGCAGCGCATCATGGAGCGGGAGTTCGTACAGATCCTCCTCTGCGACCAGCGCATGCCCGGCATGTCGGGCGTGGAGTTCCTGAAGGAAGTTCGGCAACGCTGGCCGGACACGGTGCGCATCATCCTCTCCGGCTACACCGAGGCCGAGGACATCATCGCCGGCATCAATAACGCGGGCATCTGGCAATACCTGCTCAAGCCCTGGCAGCCGGAGCAACTGCTCCTCACCCTGAAAGGCGCAGCCGAACTCTGGCGCCTGCAACAGGACAACCAGCGCCTCTCTCTCGAACTGCGCGACAGCCCCGCCACCCTGCGCCAGCGGGTGCAGAAGAAGCGCACGCAGATCAGACAGGACGCGGGCTTCGAGCGGCTGACCCGCGGCGCACACAGCCCCCTCAACGCCGTCTGCGCCTATGCGGAAAAGCTGGCGCGCTTCGATCTCTCCGTGCTCATCACCGGCGAATCGGGCACGGGCAAGGAGTTGCTGGCCCGCGCCATGCACTACGCCAGCCCCCGCGCCGAGAAGGCCTTCGTCCAGGAGAACTGCGGCGCGCTGCCCGATCAGTTGCTGGAGTCGGAACTCTTCGGCACCAAGAAGGGCGCCTTCACCGGCGCCTTTGAAGACCGCATTGGCCTCTTCCAGCAGGCCGATGGCGGCACCATCTTCCTCGACGAAATCGGCGAAACCTCCCCTGCCTTCCAGGTAAAGCTGCTGCGCGTGTTGCAGGAAGGGGAGATCCGTCCCCTCGGCAGCCCGCGCCCTGTGGCCATCAACGTGCGCGTCATCGCCGCCACCAATCGCAATCTGGAAGAGGACGTGCGTCAGGGCCGTTTCCGCGAAGACCTCTACTACCGCCTCGCCGGCGCCACCCTGCATCTGCCCTCTCTGCGCGACCGGCCCATGGACGTGGCGCCCATCGCTGAAGGTTTGCTGGCCCGCGCCGCCGAGCAGTTCGGCAAGACCCTCAGGGGCTTCAGCACCGAGACCATGGAGTGCATCCTCAACTACCGCTGGCCCGGCAACGTGCGCGAATTGCAAAACGAAGTGCAGCGCATGGCAGCGTTAGCCGAAGGCGAGGTCATCGGCGCCGACCTGCTCAGTCCCCGCGTCGTACACGCCGCAGCGGAAGAATCCCAAGCCCGCGACCTGTCTCTGCTGGCCGGTCTGGACGGCAGTCTCAAGGAACGCATGGAGCAACTGGAAGCCCGCGTGGTGAAGGAAGTGCTGGTGCGGCAACGGTGGAACAAAACGCGGGCGGCGGAAGAGCTGGGCTTGTCGCGGGTGGGATTGCGGTCGAAGTTGGCGCGGTATGGGTTGGAGAAGGCGGAGTGAGATTGGCCTCCGCCGTAGCAAGCCCGTTCGCCCTGATGTATAGAAGGGCGAACGGGCTTGTGGCACAGAACTTCGTGGTCCGCTATTCCGCTCACCCTTCTATACATCAGGGCGAACGGAATAGCTGCTGAGAGCCGCGCTAACATCCTCCCCATGAACCTCCTCTGGCTCCAATCCGGCGGCTGCGGCGGCTGCACCCTTTCCTGGCTGGGCAGCGAACTCGGCCCGCTCTTCGCCACCCTGCGCGACGAGAACATCGACATCCTCTGGCACCCCAGCCTGTCCGAAGCCAGCAATCACGAAGCCCAGGAACTGCTGCGCGCCTGCGCCAACGGCTTACAGCCAGTGGACATCATCTGCATCGAAGGCGCCCTGCTGCGCGGCCCCAACGGCACCGGGCGCTTTCACACCATGGCCGGCACCGGCATCCCCATGATCGACTGGGTATGCCAGATCGCCAGCCGCGCCCGCCACGTGGTGGCGGTGGGCACCTGTGCGGCCTATGGCGGCGTCACGGCTGCCGGCCCCAACCCCACCGATGCCTGCGGCCTGCAATACGAAGGCAGCTTGTCCGGCGGTCTGCTCGGCGCCGAGTTCCGCGACGCCACCGGCCTGCCCGTCATCAACATCGCCGGCTGCCCGACCCACCCCGATTGGGTGACGGAAACCCTGATCGCATTGGCTCGGGGTCGTCTGCAAGACGCCGACCTGGACCCGCTGGGCCGCCCGCGCTTCTACACCGATCATCTGGTGCATCACGGCTGCGCCCGCAACGAGTATTACGAATTCAAGGCCAGCGCCGACAGACCCACAGGCCAGGGCTGCCTCATGGAACACCTTGGCTGCAAGGGCACCCAGGCCCACGCCGACTGCAACCTGCGCCCCTGGAACGGCGGCGGCTCCTGCCTGACCGGCGGCTCGCCGTGCATCCGCTGCACGGAACCGGGCTTTGAGGAACCGGGCCATCCCTTCGCGCAAACACCCAAGGTGGCAGGGATTCCCATTGGGCTGCCTTCCGATATGCCCAAGGCGTGGTTCGTGGCCCTGGCGGCCTTGTCCAAGTCAGCCACGCCGGAGCGGGTGAAGGTGAATGCCCAGGCAGATCACGTGGTGAGTCCGCCGACGGTGCGGGAGGGGAGGAAGGGATGAACATCGCCTTTGCGTTCACTCGCCCTTCGACTTCGCTTCGCTACGCTCAGGGCGAACGGTTTCACATTTTTCGCTTTAGCTACTCCGTTCGTCCTGAACGTCCCCCAAGGGGACTTCCTTCGGGGCGTAAGCACGCAGTGCTGAAGTCGAAGGACGAGTTATGGCAACCAACAACACAAATCCCATGACCCGCCGCATCACCCTTGGCCCCTTCAACCGTGTCGAAGGCGACCTCGAAGTCACCCTCGACATCGCCGATGGCATCGTCCGCGCTGCCTACGTGAACTCGCCCCTCTATCGGGGCTTCGAGCAGATTCTTCAAGGTCGCCATCCCGAAGATGCTCTGGCCCTGGTACCCCGTATCTGCGGCATTTGCTCCGTAGCCCAGTCGGCTGCCGCCGCGCAAGCTTTGGCCAAGGCGATGAATCTCACGCCGCCACCCAACGGTAAGCTCGCCTCCGACCTCACGCTCGCAGCGGAAAACCTCGCCGATCATCTGACCCATTTCTACCTGTTCTTCATGCCCGACTTCGCCCGCGCCGCCTACGGCCAGCGCGACTGGTTCGCGGCCACGGAGACGCGCTTCAAGGCCCAAGTGGGCAGTGCCGCCGACGAGGTGCTGACGGCCCGCGCCGGCTTCATGCGCGCCATGGGCCTGCTGGCGGGGAAATGGCCCCACACGCTATCGCTACAACCGGGCGGCTCCTCCAAGCCCTTGCAGGCATCGGAGAAGATTCGCCTCTATCGCGTGCTGCGCGAATTCCGCGCCTTCTGCGAACGCACGTTGTTCGGCGATGCACTGGAGGCAGTCGCGAACATCGGCAGCGCAAACGCCCTCGACGCCTGGCTCGACAAACATCGTGACCGCTCTGACTTCGCACGTTTCCTCGCCATCGCCGACGATCTGCAATTGGAGCAAATGGGCCGCGCCAGCGACCTGTTCATCAGCTACGGCGCCGTCGGCAATGGGGCCGGCGTGTGGCACAACCCAACGGCAACGCTCTCCACCCTGGACCCCGACGCCATCCGCGAAGACCTGAGCCACGCCTGGTACGCCGAAGCGGAAGCGCCCCAGTCGCCACGCCTCGGCTCCACCCTGCCGCTGACGGAAAAAGATGCGGCCTATTCCTGGTGCAAGGCACCTCGCCTCGCCGGACAAGTGGCCGAATGCGGCGCCCTGGCGCGACAACTGGTGGCGGGACATCCGCTGCTACGCGACATGGCGGCGAGCCACGGCGGTAACGTGAAGAGCCGCGTGGTGGCACGCTTGCTGGAAATTGCGAAGGTGCTGCCCCTAATGGAACAGTGGGCCGACGCGCTGGAACCGGGCGAGCCCTATTGCGCCTTCGGCGAGTTGCCGGAAGAAGCAGACACCGTGGGCCTCGTCGAAGCGGCCCGTGGATCGCTCGGCCATTGGCTATCCATCCGCCGAGGCCGCATCCACAACTACCAGATCATCGCCCCCACCACCTGGAACTTCTCGCCCCGGGACGGCAGCGATGTGCCGGGCGCGTTGGAGCAAGCTCTGGTGGGCACGCCCGTGAGCGAAGGCGACGAGGCCCTGCCCACGGTACAACACATCGTCCGTTCCTTCGACCCGTGCATGGTGTGCACGGTGCATTGAGCGTTTAGCGCGGCTTGCTGCGCGACTTCCGTTTTTTCTCGCCTTCCAGCGCAATGGTCTGTTTCTTGGCCGGGATGGCAGCCATCGCCTGCTCCAGCCAGAGCAGCGTATCGGCGTAGGAGATGAAGTGGCTGAGGTACTCGGGTGCGGTGTCGCGCATCAGCTCGATGGCTTTCAGCACCAGCATGTGGGAGTTGAGGGGGCCGGCGTTTTCAGGAGCGGTAGCGAGTGAATGCGTCACCACTTGATTCAGGTTGAGCTTGGTCCAGGCGTCGCGGAAGTAGCGGACGGACTTCAGCTCGGTTTGCTCGTTGCTCCCCATTGAGCCGCCCATGGCACCGCCTGTTTCGCCAGCTGCGCCCTCGACACTTTCAGCACCTTCCGCCGTTGACTCCATCGCCGGCGCCGATTGGGCGATGTAGGCCAGCAGATCGGCCAGCAGTGCGGGACGCGATGCAGCTTCCAGGCGCGTCGCCTGTTGCTGGAGGCCCTTGAAGTCGCCCGCGTCGAAGCGCTGCTGCAGCGCGTCGGCGGCAGCGGGAAAACGCTTCAGCGCCTGCGTCAAAGTCTTCTTCGCGTCCTTCTGCGCTTGCTTCATCCGCCCCTGGTAATCCGTCAGGGCATCGGCCAGCTTTGCTTCCAGTTGTTTCGCCACGGTGGTTGGCTGGGTCTGCGCTCGCTGGGCCAGGGTCTCCATGAAGTGGAAACGCACGGGGTCGAGTTGGTCGGCCCTCGACTCTCGCAAGGCTGCCAGCGCGGCAACGGCCTCACTCATTGGCGTGCCGCATTCCCATTGAGTTTGGGCACCGGCGCCATTTCCACGCGGCGGTTTTTGGCGCGGCCCTTTTCGTCGTCGTTGGAGGCCACGGGCTGTTCTGGGCCGAAGGCGGCGGAGAAGACCATGCCGCGCGGTACGCCCTCTTCCACCAGGGCTCGCGTCACCGTGAGGGCGCGCTGGGCCGAGAGTTCCAGGTTGTCCTCGAACTGGGAATTGCGTTTACCCACGGGCCGGTTGTCGGTGAAGCCGCTCACCATCAGGATTTCGTCGCGGGCCTTGAGGTAGGCGGCAAGCGGGCCGGCTAGGCTCTTCAGTACTTGGCGTCCCTCGGGCTGCAACTGGTCCGAGTTGAGGGCGAAGAGCACGCTGCCGCTGATGCCGATGCGACCGTTGTGCACGGTGATGCGACCCGATGCCAAAGGAATTGCCAGTGCCTTTTCCAGGGCCATGCGCCGCTGCTCTTCCTGCTCGCGTTTTTTGATTTCCGCTTGCAGGTTGGTTTGCAGTTCCAGTTGCACGCCGAGCACGCCCACCAGGATCAGCACGAAGGCGCCTAGCAGGCCGGACATAAGGTCGCCGAACACAGCCCATACGGGCGCGGTCTGCTCGACGCTGCCGTCCACGTGTTCCATCAGTTCACCTTGCCGGTCAGCTTCTGCATGTCTTCCACCACCTGCTTCTGGGACATGATGCTGAGGTCGATGATTTCCCGCGCCTGAGCCACGTAGTAGGCCAGTTGCTCGTCGCTGCGGGTGAGGGATTTATCCAGGGAGCCTTCGATCCGTTGCAGGTTCTCGATCATCTTGCCGTTGGCATCGCTGAACTGCTGAACGGCGAAGCTGAGGGATTCAGCGAGGCTGGACACTTCCACGGCGCTGCCGGTCATCTGGATCGCCACGTCGGCCATCTTGGTGGATTCGGCGCCGATCTGTTCGGTGAACTGGGCGCTGACTTTTTGCAGTACGTCGGCGGAGGAAGCCACCAGGGAATCGATGGCGGCACGCTGTTCGGCGGACGCATGATTGATGGCGTCGAGCAGGGCGCTAAGGGTTTCCATGATGCGGCCGCGCTCTTCCAGCAGAGCGTTGTCACGGGCGATGCTGCTGGAGATTTCCTGGCGCAGTTGGCCGATCACTTCGGCGGCGGCGCGGGGCGCTTCGGCGGCGGTCTGCATCAGCTTGGTGATTTCGCCGATGGTTTCGCTGGCGTGGGTCTGGGCTTGAGCGGTGATGTCGCGGGCCGTCTGTTCCAGGGTCGCGCAAATCTTCTGCTGTTGTTCCAGGGATTGGGCGCCCGCCTGCTGCCATTCGCGCTGGAGCGATGCGGCCATGGCTTCCAGGGATTGGGACAAGCTCGCCAGCCGCTGCTCGTCGCGGGTGGCCGACTCGGCCTGCACGTTGGCGATCAGGGATGCGGAGCGTTGCTCGAAGGTTTCGGCAAACGCGGCCAGCGACTGGCGTAGCGCCTCACTCATCTGCTGGCTGGTGCGTTCGTGATTGGCCAGCGCGGCGCTCCAGTTGTCCGCCAAGGCGGCGGAACGCTGCTCGAAGCTGGCAGCAAACGCCGACAGGGATTTGTCCAGGTTGGCATTCAACTGTTCGTTGCCGCTGGCCTGCTGATCGAGGGTGGCGCTCCACTTGTCGAGCAAGGATGCAGACCGTTGATCGAAATTCTCGGCGAAGGCGTTGAGGGATTTGCCCAAGTTGTCGTTCAACTGCGCGTTGCTGCGTTCCTGATTGGCAATGGCGGCATTCCAGTTGGCTTCCACGCTTTGCGCGGTGGAAGCGAAGCGTTCGGAGAGGCCGTCCAATTGGGTCTTCACCGTGTCGGCCATGCGCGCCTGCAAGGACTCGGACTCGCGGGCGATGCCGCCCAAGGTCGCTTCGACGATGGGCTTGATGGTCTCGCTGGCCACACGGGCACTCTCGCTGAGACTGGTCTTGAGGGACTTGTCCACGTCGACGGCCAGCCCCGTGTAAACGCCCTTCACCTCCCGGTAGAAGCTCTCCTGATTGGCGAGCATGCGTTCGTTCATCTGCTGGTTCTGACGTTCCAGGGTTGTCATCAGTTCATGCAACTTACCCACCACTTCGGGCATGGCCTGGGCCTGGAACTGGAGGGCCTTGAAGGTTTCCTGGCGCTGATGGACCACGGAGAAATCGCGCAAGGCGGAAGCGATCTTCGCATCCAGCAATTGGGTGATGTCCTGGCGTTCGCGGCGGCACAGGGCAGAGATGAGGCCCAGCATGGCGGAAGCTGAGACGCCCGCGACGGAGGTGCCAAAGGCCAGACCCAGACCCTTGATGGGCGCAGAGAGGGACGAGCGGATGGTTTGCAGATCGGTGGTGTTTTCGAGGGTGATGCCGACGCCGCTCAAGGTCACCACCATGCCGAGGAAGGTGCCGAGCATGCCCAGCATGACCAGCAGGCCGATCAGGTACGGCGTCAGTGCCGGGCCGGGCATGGCGACCCGTTCGCCCTCCACGCGCAGGCGCACCACGCTCTGCAAGGAGGTCGGCACTTGTGCGATCCACTCGCCCAGATGCGTGAGGCCTTCGGGGATGGTGTGCAGGGCGGAGACGAGCTGTCGGCTGTCGCGATGGAAGCGCAGCATCTCCCGCCCACCCATGATGTACACCGCGCCGATCAGAGAAGTCATGGTCAGCGCCAGAGGATGGGCGCCGTATCCGGCAGCCACCCACACGACAGTCAGCAAGCCCACCGCGAAGGCGGCCACGCAAAGATTTCTGTTCATTGAGACTTCGTAACCTCGTTGCAATAGTTGCAGTGGGCTTCGACCAACCCGGTCACGGGCTGCAATCGAAGCTCCAGTTCCGCCAGCAGCACGCCTTGCAAATCCGCATGGAGCGCGGAAAGCCAGCCGCCGGGCAATATCCATTGGGCCGGATCGTCGGGCGTCTGCCGATCGCTGCGGGCCTGAAGATGCGCTTCGCGCAATTGCTCGAAGCGCTTTTCCAACAGCGTGGGCACGCCGCCCAGCAGATCCCGCTCGCGCAGGGCCAGGGCCTGCTCCAGCCCCGCATCCAGGGCCGCCAACTGTTTGAGCTGGGGAGACAAGCCCGTCAGGGCATCCCGCGCCTTGCCGCGCAGGGCCTCGATGCTCATGGCCATGGTGCGCTGAAGGGCCAGACAGTGCCGACGATAGGGAAAGAAATCCGCCGTCACCTGGGCAACCCCGTCCGCAATCGCGGGCCGCGATTCTATCCGGGCTTGGGCCGCCAATTCCGTCCAGTCCGTATGGGTAATGGCACGGGTCAGCACCGCCCTCACCCGCGTCAGCTCGTCGCGCAAGCTGGCCGAGTCGCCCGCCGCCGCAACCGCAGGGGCATCCGTAGCGGCAGCCGAGCCAGGATGGAGGATGGGAAACAACGCCAGGGCATCGTTAAACCCCAGCCACTGCCCCAGCCGCTCGGCAATAGGCTGTTTCGACTCAGCCACCTCCGCCACCTGGAGCGCGGAGAGGGAACGAATCAGTTTTGAGCTATTGAAAGTGCTACGGGCCGGTGCCTGCTTCATACCTGGGCGCGACATGCGACAGGAAAAAAAGGGGGGCGAAGGCTACTACAAAGTGCGGGGATGGTCAGTAGTCTTGTGGGGCTTGGTGGGGAACGCCAAACAATCCTGTCCCAGTCCGACTCAGCGACCGAAGGCCCGTAGGTTGGCGGTGAGCGCAGCGAACCCCAACGCAGGTAGCCGAACCATCCCGCCCCGATGCGATGACCACATCAAAATGTTGGGGTTCGCCGTGCTCACCCCAACCTACGGCTACTCCACGGTATTCAGCGTCCGTTGCCGGATGCCCAGCTTCGATGTCCCGAAGCACCGGGGAGATCTCCCGGGGTAAGACACGTTACCTTCCCTGCATAGACGCCGGATTTACAAAGTTCATCTTGTTGCCGCAGATGGAGGGCTT
>DASUJA010000114.1:0-26399 GCA_036279515.1 Rhodocyclaceae bacterium
CCAGGACTTGCTGGCACAAGCCAACGAGCAGCAGGGCAACGCGGATTTGTGGATGAACCTCGCCACGGCTTTCTTTTCCATCGGTCAGCGCGAGGTAGGCATGTCGATCCAGCAGCAGGCGCTGGAGATGAAGCGCATCTATCATCTGCCCGCCTCCCACCAGCCGGCGAAGCTGCGCTTGCTGATGCTGATGGCAGCGGGCGATCTGACCGAGAACATTCCCCTCGATTGTCTGCTGGAAGACAGCGAGGACATCGACCTGACCTTCTATTACGCCACTGCCGACGCGCCCCTGCCGGCCCAGGTGCCGGAGCACGATCTGGTGCTGGTCGCCATCTCCTACGCGGAAGGCAACGTGCCTATCCTCAAGGCGCTGGAACCCTTGCTGGCTGATTGGCACAAGCCGGTCATCAATCCGCCCCAATACATTCCCAACGTGGAGCGGTCCCTTGCCAGCGAGCTGCTGCAAGGCGTGCCGGGACTCAGCATTCCGCGCACCTTTGAAGTGAGCCGGGAATTCCTGGTGGCCGTCACTCACGCCGCTGCCGCTGACGTGAAGATGCCGGGCGACTGCGGCTTCCCCATGATCGTGCGGCCCCTTGGCTCTCACGCAGGCAACGACCTGGAGAAGATCGACAACGCCCAGCAATTGGCGACCTATCTGGATCGCGTGAATGAGCCCCTGTTCTACGTGTCGCGCTTCATCGACTACCGCGGCGACGACGGCCAGTTCCGCAAATACCGCATCGCCTTGATCGCCGGCCAGCCCTTCGCCTGTCACATGGGCATCTCGACCCACTGGATGATTCACTACATCAACGCAGGGATGTACGAGGACGCCGAGAAGCGCAAGGAGGAAGAAGTCTTCATGCGAGACTTCGCCCACTTTGCACACAAGCATCAGGCCGCCCTGGAAGGCATCTACCGTCGTTCGGGGCTGGAGTATGTATGTCTCGACTGTGCCGAAACCAAGGACGGCAAACTGCTGATTTTTGAGATCGACCACGCCATGGTGATCCACGCCATGGATCCGGTTGAGCTGTTCCCCTACAAGCAGCAGTACATGCTGAAGGCTCGCCGTGCCTGCGAAGATTTCCTCTTCGCCAAAGCGGGCCTGGCACCTATCGTGGATCGTGGCTGAACCATGAGCAGTATCGGCAAGACGCCGCTCAACAGTTTGAATTTTTCCGGCGGCCCTGGCGCGCTGCCGGAGGGCGTGTTGCGACAAGTACAGGAGTCCATCATCGCCGTGCCCGGCGTAGGGCTTTCCATCCTGGGCATCAGCCATCGCTCCGATTGGTTCGCCGAAGTCATCGCCGAACTGGAAACCAACATCCTCGCGCTGATGGGGCTGCCTGCCGGTTATCGCGTACTCTTCCTTCAAGGCGGCGCGACGCAGCAGTTCTCTATGCTGCCCATGTCACTGCTGGCGGGGAAGGATCGGCCCGCCGAATATCTGCACACGGGTTATTGGAGCGGCAAGGCCATTCCCGAAGCCCGACGCCAGGGGCCATTGCGCGTGGTGTGGGACGGCGCAGCGGAGCACTTCAAGCGCCTCCCCCGCGATGGAGAATTGGATCTGCACTCCGACGCTCCCTATCTGCACTACGTCTCCAACGAGACTGTCGAGGGTTTGCAATTCAAGCGCGTACTGGGTCGTGACGACGTGCCACGCGTCTGCGACATGTCCTCCGACTTCCTCTCGGCCCCTGGCGATTTCGACCGCTACTCCATGATCTACGCTCACGCCCAAAAGAACCTGGGGCCGGCTGGCGTGACGGTGGTGGTGGTGAAGTCGAATCTGTTCGATAGCGCGCCCCAGCACCTGCCCGAGTTTCTCGATTACCGGGCGCAGATGCGGGCCAACTCCATCCTCAACACGCCGCCGGTGTTCGCCATCTATGTGGTGCTGCTGGTGGCGCGCTGGCTGCGGGACGAGATCGGCGGCCTCGCCGCCATGGATGCCATCAACACTGCCAAGGCCGACTGTCTCTATCGCGCCATCGACGAGAGCGACGGCTTCTATCTCGGTCACGCCGCACGAGAAGATCGTTCCAAGATGAACGTTGCCTTCAATCTGCACACGCCGGAATTGGAACGGAAGTTCATTACCGAAGCCGAAGCCGCCGGCCTCTCCGGCCTCACTGGACACCGCAGCATCGGCGGCCTGCGGGCATCGCTCTACAACGGCTTGGGGTTGGCGGCGGTGGAGCGGTTGGTGGATTTCATGGAGCGATTCCGGCGACAAGCGTAAGCCCTTACGCTGCCTTCGCTTATTTAGCGCCGTTCACGTTTGATAAGCATATTTGAAATCATTGGTTCCCTACCCCGCTCGGGCTATCGAGAATCGCGGCTCCTAACTAAAACCCACGGAGCCCCAACCATGACATTTCTGCCAAAGCGCTCGATCGCCCTTGTCGCGCTTGCCTTCGCCCCCGCCCTTGCTTTTGCAACAGACGGATATTTTCAACATGGCTACGGCGTAAAGGCACAGGGCCTTGGCGGCGCAGGAATCGCATTCGCCCAGGATGGCTTGGCAGCGGCCACCAACCCGGCCGGCACGGCCTTCGTCGAGGATCGCATCGATGGTGGCCTGACGTGGTTCGCTCCCAAGCGCGGTGCTGAAATTACCAGCCCCAACCCTACCGCCGGCACCTATGACGGCAACGGCAAGAAAGACTTCTTCCTGCCCGAGTTCGGCTATGTAAAGCACCTGTCGCCTGAAACCACCGTGGGCGTTGCTGCGTACGGCAACGGCGGAATGAACACCACGTACAACAGCGGCGTACCTCTGTTCAACGGCGGCACGGGTGGCAAGACCGGGATCAATCTCGAACAATTCTTCATCTCGCCTTCCATTGCCTGGAAGCCCAATGAGCAAAACTCGATCGGCCTGGCAGCCAACATCGCCTATCAGCGCTTCAAGGCCGAAGGTCTCCAGGGCTTTGGGGTACAGAACGCAGGCACCGACACTTCCCATGGCGTCGGTCTGCGCCTGGGATGGACGGGAACAATCACGCCGAACCTGACCTTGGGCGCCACGTGGTCGTCGAAGATCAATGCCACCAAGTTCAAGAAATACAGTGGGCTCTTCGCCGACGGAGGCGGCTTCGACATTCCCGAAAACTACGGCCTTGGCATTGCCTACAAGCTGACCCCCACACTCACCGTTGCAGGCGACATCGAGGAAATCAAATACAGCGACGTAAAATCGGTGGGCAATCCGCTGGCGAACTTTTTCACAAGCGGACTAGGTACCGCCAACGGCGCCGGTTTCGGCTGGAAGGACATCACCGTATACAAGCTCGGCGTCAGCTACGAATACACCAAGAACCTGACCTTGCGCGGCGGCATCAACCACGCCGATCAGCCTATCCTCGCCAGCCAGACTCTGTTCAACGTCCTCGCTCCGGGCGTGGTGCAGGACCACCTGAGCCTTGGCCTGACCTGGAAGACCGCCAACAAACAGGAGCTGAGTGTCGCCTACACTCACGCCTTCAAGAAAACCATCAAGGGCTCGGGATCCATCCCTGCAGCTTTCGGCGGCGGCGAGGCCAACGTTCACCTTGATGAAAACATTCTGGGCGTCTCTTACGCCTGGCTGCTCTAGGAAAGAAATGACCGCATGACGCAAATCGAAATTGTCAGAGCGATGCTCGGAGGTGTGCTGATCGGAACCTCCGCGGCAATCCTCTTCCTCTTCAACGGGAGGATTGCCGGCGTCAGCGGCATCATTCGCAAGCTAGCTTTCAAGCAAAGCACCAACGCCCTCCATTCCCTGCTCTTCCTGGGCGGGCTCGTGTTCGGCGCATGGGCCTTTGAAGCTTGGTCAGGCGAATCCCCCATTCCTCGCCATGACTTTCCTGCATGGCTGCTGGCGCTTGCGGGCCTGCTCGTGGCCACGGGGACCAGCCTTGCCAACGGTTGCACCAGCGGCCATGGTGTATGTGGTTTGGCGCGTTTTTCCCGCCGGTCGTTCATCGCCGTTGCCATCTTTCTCGGCACGGCAATCCTGACCACCTACGTCGTTCGCCACCTCTGGGGAGTCGCTTGATGCAGTTCGCCATCCAAGTGCTTTCCGGCCTCCTGTTCGGACTCGGACTCGCCATCGCGGGCATGACATCTCCTCAGAAGGTGCTTGCCTTCCTTGACCTTGCCGGCCATTGGGATCCATCGCTGCTGCTGGTGCTCGGCTCTGCGGTCACGGTATCCGCCATCGCATTTCGTCTCGCCACTCGCCGTGCCGCACCCATCCTGGCAACGAGCTTTCCGATACCCGCCAGACAAAACGCCGACTGGGCCTTGCTCATCGGCGCCAGCCTCTTTGGCGTCGGCTGGGGAATCTCCGGCTACTGTCCCGGCCCCGCCATCGCATTGCTTGCGGTCCCAGCCAATCCCGAAACGTGGACATTCCTCTTAGGGCTGGCGGTCGGTTATCTCTTGCTCGCCACGGCCCGCGCTACAGGCCGCAACGCTATCCAGGAGGCGCCGTTGTCGGCGGAGGACTAACAGGCATTGCCTCGTTGCGCACAAGGTATCCGTGGAGTTCTGCTATTGCGCTTGAACGGCCAGGACGGATGAAAGAGCCGATGGTCGAAATCGCTACGACCACCGGCAATTCTAGGTGGGTAGAACCTGCTGCAACCCTTAGTCCGAGGCTTGCCGGGACACGGCCCTGACAAGAGCCGTGTCACCATCATTGGGGCAGATCTTGAGCCTCATGGACTGCTGATCACATTGACCGACTCCAGATTGAAGTATTGCTGATCCGACATGATCTTCAATACATGCGTGCCTGCGGCCAACGGGAAGGCGGTTGTCGCCGCTGACTTGAAGGTACACCACGAACTTGTCACCGGAACCATCACTGGGCCGGCGACCTTGACGCCGTCTACCTCCACGTGGAGAGCAACGTTGCTCGAATAGTTATTCGAGGTGCGCAACTGAACAATGTAGTTGCCGGCGGTCGCGACATTGATCGTGTAGTTCAGCCATTCACCCGTCGAGAAATTATTCAGAACATACGGGGCGGTCGGCGTAGCGTCGCATGAGGCGATGATGTCCACCGCGTCGTTTGGCCGGTACTGCCCACCTATGTTGGTCGATGTTTTGTCGTAGTAGGCGACGTTCTGCCCGCCCAGGTCGAAGTTCGCAGCCGTGAATTTGCCGGGAACCGCGATAGGGGTGCCGGTATAGGGCTTGCCCTTGTAAGTGCTTATGTAGGGGGCCGGCGCCGGGGCTGCAGTCGCACTGATCGACTCAAGGTTGAAGAATTGCTGGTCGGCGAAGACCTTCACGACGTGCGTACCCGCGCTCAGCATAACGGCCGGGGTCGGCACCCATTTGAAGGTGCACCAGGCGCCGGTCGAAGGCACCGGAATGGAGCCGCCCACCTTCACGCCATCAACCTCCAGGTGAAATGCCGGATTACCCGAATAGCTGTTCGAGGCCAGTAGCGAGAATGCGTAGCTGCCGGCTGTTGCGACATTCACCGTATATTTCATCCATTCGCCGGTGGCGAAATTGTTGACCACATAGGGGCTAACGGCATTGGGGTCACAGGATGCAATGATGTCCACGTCTTCATTCAGGCGATATTGGCCGCCTAGGTTCCCAGGTGTCGTGTCGTAATAGGCGACGTTCTTGCCACCCGCATCGAAATTTGCTGCCATGAAGACGCCCGGGATGGTGATTGGCGCGGCCGCATACGTACTTGGGGTCGTTCCACTGGTCGTCCCCGTCGTAGGTGCAGGCGAAGTCGTGGTCGTCGTTGTGGTCGTAGTCGTTGTGCCCGTAGTTGCCCCTGTGGTTGTGCTCGCCGTCGAAGTGCTCGGGGTGACAGAAGCTTGAGTGGGGCCGCGCACAGTACGGTCATAGTACAGAGTGGAAGCCACGCCGTAGGGACCGTGATAGTTCGGCAACTTCAAGTAGACGTTGTAGTTCTGGTAGAGGTTTGGGCCACTGTAGTTGATGACTTGCGTGCCGTTGATCCAGACCTGCGTAACGCCCGCCGAAGTGTAAGACCACTTCGTGTGCATCAATATGTCATACCACTTGTTCTTCGTGGCTGGAACTCCACCGTAAGGGTCGGTGAGGGTGAAATTGTGTCGTCCTGGGCCGTCAGTTTGGGGTGTGCCGGCTCCACCATAGATGCGTGCCATCCATCCGTAGGGAGGAGGACATAGTTGCATTTGCAGGTTCGGCTGCGTATCCCCGGAATAGACACTATGGAACTCCGGGCCTAAGACATAACACTGGTCACTACCTGATGGCATATGGAACGCATCAGGAAGATAAACAGAAGACCACCACCATTCATCGGTTCCTTCAGATGACTGAAGGCCGAAGCTCAGGTCGCAACGCTCCCAACTGCCCGAGCCTGCGATATTTGTGTCACCGCTTAACGTTGTCAGAGCGATGGCATAGCCATTTGTGCGAGAAGTCGTGACATTAGTTGCTCTGCCACTGGCCCTACATTGAAGGCCGGTGTTTCCCTGCGAGCAGCTTGCTACGTTCTCATAGTCACAGAACATTGAAGCAGGTGGCACGGGTGAAATAGAAAGCCCCTGAGCAAGCGCGGAAAAGCTTCCCCCCGCGATGAGACCCGTGATTAGGAAACAGATTTCAAGGATTCGTTTGTACATGGCGGCGGTTCCGGTTGATGTGGTCCAAATAGCATTCCGCCCCGGTGACTCCAATGACTAGCACGGAGTACTAGCACGGAGTTCCAGCGTAGCAAATCGATTCCAATCACGGCATGGCCCGAGAGGACCACACACATCTACGCCTGTGGCCGCTATTCAGATTGAGCCTCGCCTGAGCTGCCTTCTCAATAGCTATCTTGGTTGACGTCACCACCATCTACGACTTCGACCAGGCCATCATTGCCTCATCGCCGGTGTCGTTATGGCGCCCTACGCAGCGAAGAACACCAACCGGGACAGGGTATGCATCGCTTACGTCGAGAAGCGATCTGACAGCCTTCCATTCATCTTTACGCTGCCAGCCCCAATGGCTGCACCGATCACGCCACCGATGGCGGAGCCCCAGCCGATCATTGCGAGCGGAGCCACAAGCGGACTGGCCGCAAATAGCGCGATGTTTGCAGCCACCAATACCACTTCTCCAATAGCGCCAAGGCCGGTACCGACGACAGTGCCGTCGATCAGCACGTCCTTCAACACGCTGTCGGCGTTCGACAACAGGGAATTGTGGTCGTCGGCAGCACATGCGCAAAGTAGTGGCGCACTTCGTTCTCTCACTCCGACTCAATCAGGGGCAACTTCTACCGCGGTCGCGCCGCATGGGATGTAAAGCCTTTCTTACGGGTATGTGAACGGCTATGCTTCGCGACCACGAGACACTTGCAATCGCCATGGATAGCTCCTGCACGAAGATGAAGCGACCGTACGTTTTATGTGAGAACCGCGAAGCGGTTCAGAGAGAACTGATCGGGCGCTTGGCCAAGCAGGAGATGGCGTCCGGTTTGTTTTCATTTCTCGGATATGGACCACAGGCTTTCCTGTTGGCCAATACGGTTTCCCACAACTTTCTATGGACGTGGCTGGCCCTGGTGGTGGTCGGAGAAATGTCTAACGCGACGATCTGTTTCTTTCTGCAGAAGTCTGGCGATCAACCGACCCGCAGCAAGCGTCTTATGCTGCTGCTCACCTGTACGCTGGCGTTCAGCGGCAGCGTCTGGGGAAGCGTCATTCTGCTTCCAGGCGTGATGGACAACTTGACGATCTGGGCGTTGCAGCAGGTTGCCATCGGCGTGGTGGCCATAGCGTCGACCCAGGCCCTGGCCGCCAACCCGGGCTGTCTGGCTGCGTTCACGCTGGGCATACTCGGCCCCACTATCCTGTCGGGCCTCTCCGGGGGCCACATCCCCTTTCCCTTCGGAGTTGCTGCTGCCGGGCTATTTGTCATGTGCCAGCTTTATGGCTTGACGACGCGCAAACTGGTGATCGAATCCATTGAAGCGGAATTCGCCAGCCGTAAAGCCAAGGATGCAGCCGAAGCCGCCAGCCGGGCCAAGAGCGTATTCCTTTCCAACATGAGCCACGAACTGCGGACGCCGCTCAATGCAATCCTCGGGTACACGCAACTTCTATCTCGGCAAGACAACATGACCGCGCAGCAGCGGCGCCAGCTCAACGTGATGCGCGGCAGCGGCGAACATCTGCTGACCCTTATCGGCGACATTCTTGATCTCAGCAAGATCGAAGCGCAGAAGATGGAGCTCTCCGAAGCGCCTTTTTCCTTGGATGGCTTGCTGGATGAGGTCGTGGAAATCATGCAGCCGAGGGCGAAGCAAAAAAGGCCTTGAGCTGCGCCTCGACAAGGAGTCATCACTTTCGTCCTGGGTGATCGGGGACGAAAGGTGGGTTCGGCAAATTCTCCTCAACCTTCTCTCTAACGCGATCAAGTTCACTATGGCCGGAAGCGTCACGCTGCGCGCCCGTTACACATCGCAGGCCATTGGCATGCTGTATTGCGAGGTCGAAGACACCGGCGTCGGCATTCCGGCGGACAAGTTAGATTTGATCTTTGAACCCTTTACGCAACTGGCACCCAACGCGCCAGGGCACGAAGGCACCGGATTGGGGTTGGCCATCTGCCGCCGCATGGCTGCCTTGATGGAAGGCGCTGTCACCGCCACCAGCCGCGTGGGCCAAGGAACCACGTTCCACTTGACCGCCTCGCTTGCGGCTACGCGAGCCCCAGAATCGGTTGCTGCGCCAACGACGCAGAAAATCTGCGGCTATCGAGGCATCCGCAAGCAAGTGCTTGTGGTCGACGACAACCCGGTCAACACGGCGTTGCTGCACGACATCCTGACACCTCTCGGTTTTGAAGTGCGGACGGCCGCCAACGGCAGGGAAGCCATCGGTCTCATCCAGGCATCGCGTCCCGACCTCCTAATGCTTGATCTCGTCATGCCCGACATAGATGGCGTGGAGACTGCAAGCGAGTTACGGCGTCACCCGGAATTCCGTTCCATACGTGTCATCGGCGTATCGGCAACGATTACCGACGGCCCACGCAAGCAGGCATTCACCGAGGTGTGCGACGCTTTTCTCGCCAAGCCTGTGCAGTTGGATGAATTGCTCCAAACCATCGGAACCCTGCTCGACCTGGAATGGAAGACAGCCAACATTGCCCCATCAAAGCAGACCAGCGCGACACTCACCTCAGAGATGCTCGCCGCCTTGGCGCCAGAATTACGCAAGAACCTCGGCATAGCCGCTTTAAAGCTGGACAGCGATCAGTTAGCAGCGCTCATCTCCCACATCGAGATCAACGATGCTGCGGTGGCTCACACATTGTCCGACCTCATCAAGCGATACGACTATCAAGCGATATTGAACGCGCTTGGCGAAGAGTGTCCCTGAAGCCATAACGATTCCTCGTTATTGAGGCCGTCGAGGCATATCCGTTCCGGTACAGCGTGAATAAGACTCCGCTACATCGCTGTCAGTGGCCGGGATACAGCCATATCCGTTCCGATTCCCATATACGTTCCGAAAGTCGGCCTATAGGTTGGAGCTTTCAGGTTTTTCCCAAGGAGGAAAGTGCCCTGGAATCAGGCGGAAGCCTGACCGAACTGACAGACTTCATCACCCGAAGGCGTTCACTTCGAGCGATTGAGGCTGGAGCAATGCACCGAATTGGAGAACGGTTGGGCACCGGCAGGCAGATTAACAACTCATTGCAGACCCAAATACCAGTCCGTCCAACGTCGACAATGTCCGATGAACTGAAATCGACCGAGGCGTGTTTGCTTAGCCTGCCACAGCGAAATGCTCCATCTGGTCTGTATATGCTTTCATGAAAGATGGGCGAGCTGTGGCGCGCGCGACATAGTTTCGACAGGCCGGATACGCTGCTAGACCGTCGAGTCGATCGACACCTCGCAGCACGTCGGCCATGAGTATGTCGGCAATTGAAAAGGTGCGCGCTAGCCACTCGCGCGTGTTCAGGACCGACTCGAGACGCTTGAGCCGGGACATTAAGAGTTTGTCCAGATTCTTCCGTCCAGGCGTCTTTTCTGTATCACCTAGGCGCATAAATAGGAACCATGGAAGGCTCGCCGTCTCAACCGAATTGAGCGCCGCGAACAGCCATTCGACAGCCTCCAGACGAAAGAGAGGATCGGCAGGCATCAAGGCATCGGTTCGATTGCTCAGATGAAGTAGGATCGCGCCGCTCTCAAATATCGAGATGTCTCCATCGGTCAGCCATGGCACCTGTCCGAAAGGTTGGTGCGAGAAGTGCTCCGTACTTCGAGTGCGAGACGGCACGCTCTGGACGCGATAAGGCAGACCAGCCTCTTCCAGTGCCCAGCGCACACGTAAGTCGCGTACGTAGCCTCGGTGCGCCTCGGGAACCCAATCAAAGGTGGTAAGGACCATGTCGGGCGGCGAGGAAAAGATATCTGCTTTATTAGTCACGCTTGAATGCATGTCGGTGGAGGACGACGGAATGGTCGTCGCTTCCGCTGCCATTTTGGGATTAAGCGGCGGCCATTCATCACGCCTGCCAAGTTGAGATGTCTGTCTTAGGCACTCCCATGCGTGCGACTGCTACTTAACTGCTACCACCTTGGGTTCGCTGTATTGCCAGCCGCCACCGAGCGCTTTGAATGCGGCAATTGCTGCACGCGCTGATTCCGTTTGCGCTTGTGCTTTTGCATCGGAGATACGCAGCAGGTTTTCGTCGGCTTGCAGCACTTCGATCAGGCTAACGACACCTTTTTGATATGCCGCAAATGAAGCGCCGCGCGCGCGAGTGAGCGAATCCTCTCCCTGGGCAAGCACCGCTGTTTGCTCTTCGCGTTTGACCAGCGCCGTGAAAGCATTTTCCACATCCTCGCTTGCATGCAACACGGCCAGTCGATAGGCGGCCAGCATTTCCGCCTCCTGGCCCTTTGCCAAGTTGATCTGCGCATCGATGCGGCCGAAATCAAACAGGCGCCAGCGCAAACCGAGCACGCCAACGGATTGACCGGCAGCGCTGGTGAACAGATTGCTAGAAGACACCGACGTCGCACTGCCGATCAGCCCACTGAGGGAGAGCTTGGGGTAGTACTCGGCGATGGCGGCGCCGATGCGCGCGTTGGATGCCGCCAGGCGGCGCTCGGCCACGATCAGATCCGGCCGGCGCCTGAGCAACTCAGCTGGCGATCCGGTGGCCGCGATCTGCGGGGCGGCCGGAATGGCGCCGGCTTCAGCCAGTTCCGCCCGATGGGCGCCGGGTTGCGAACCCAGCATCACGTCAAGAGCGTTCATGGCGGTGTCCAAGCCTGTCTCAAGGACTGGCACGGATGCTCGAACTTGGGCAAGCGCACCTTCGGCCTGCCGCACTTGAAGTTCGGCCGCCAAGCCCTTGCCGTAGAGCAGGTTAATGAGTGACAGTAATTTCTGCTGCGTCTGCACCTGCCGTTGCGCCACCTCCAGACGGGTTTGCAATCCACGGATGCTGATATAGATGTCGGCAGTCTGTGCCGCCACAGCTAGTCGTGTGGCCGCTTCGCCAGCTTCCGATGCCTGATACTCGGCAAGCGCCGCTTCCCGTCCGCGGCGTAAGCCTCCGAACACATCCAATTCCCAGCTCGCGCCGAGATTGAGTTCATAAGCATCGCCGTAGCGGTCGAAATGAGGCTTTGAATTCAAGACTTGTCCCAAGGGCGTTTCAACGGATTGATAGGCCCTGGCGGCCTGGCCGCTAACGCCACCGTAAGGCAGCAACGCGGCATTTGCCGCCCCGAGTCCAGCGCGCGCTTGAGCGACGCGAGCGGATGCCTGCGCGAGATCTAGGTTCTGCTCCAGCGCCTGCGTCACGAATCGAGTTAACTTCGGATCGTCGAAACCCTTCCACCATGCAACGAGATCGGCACGGGTGATGGCTTGCCGCTGATCTACAGCTGCCTGTCCCAGGAACTTTTCCGGAATGGGCAGATCGGGCCGAACGTAGTCGGGGCCAACAGCGCAGCCGGCGGTAAGGCTGATCGCAATGAACGTGGCAAGAGTGTGTTTTGGCAGCATGAACTTGTTCCGAGCACGTGGTGAAGATGGTGACCATATTACGGGCGAGTCACTTGTTGTCAAGTTCTGAGGCTGGCGTTAAGCTTGAACCCATGAAAACTGTACCCAGTTCTCCCGTTGCGGCCCGCGGCCCGGTTAATCACGAAGTACGAGATCAAATCGTTGCTGCAGCCACCGAGCACTTCAGTCGATACGGCTACGAGAAAACGACTGTCTCCGATCTCGCCAAGGCCATCGGCTTTTCCAAGGCATATATCTACAAGTTTTTCGAGTCCAAGCAGGCGATAGGCGAGACGATCTGCGCGAACTGCCTGCGAGAGATCGAAACTGCAGTCAAAGCGGCCATTGACGAGGCCGATCGGCCGCCCGAGAAGCTGCGGCGGATGTTCAAGGCGATCGTGGATGCCGGTCTACGCCTGTTTTTCCAGGAACGTAAGCTCTATGAAGTCGCTTCCTCGGCGGCCAGCGAGCACTGGCAGGCGACGCTCGACTATCAGGAGCGAATCCAGAAGTTGCTTCAAGACATCTTGCAGGAGGGGCGACAGAGCGGGGACTTTGAACGCAAGACCCCCCTCGATGAAACCGTGATGGCGGTGTATCTGGTTATGCGCCCGTACCTCAATCCACTGCTCTTGCAACACAGCTTCGATTACACCGACGAGGCACCCGCGCAATTGTCCAGCCTAGTGCTTCGCAGCCTGTCGCCATGACCGGAAGGCTATTGCCCCAATTAATGGTGACTATTGACTAATGTAGTCACTGGTATGATACTGAAAGTCCTGATCACTTCGTCAAAGGGACTTTCATGCTTCGGCGTCGCCTCGCTACATCTACCGTCGTCTGTGCTTTGCCATTTGCGTTGGCCGCTTGCGGCGAAAAAGCGCAATCGGATCCACGCACCGAAGCGCCGCTGGTACGTGCGGCAGTCGTTCAGAGCGCACCCGCCGCCTCGCGCTCGTTCACGGGAACCGTAGCCGCCCGGATACAAAGCGACTTGGGGTTTCGCATCTCCGGCAAAGTGTTGGAGCGGCTTGTGGATGCTGGGCAAACCGTCAAGCGCGGCCAGCCGCTCATGCGTATCGACCCCGCCGATCTGAAGCTCGCAGCGCATGCGCAACAGGAGGCGGTGGCAGCCGCGAGGGCGCGAGCGCAACAGACGGCGGACGATGAAGCCCGCTACCGTGACCTGCGTGAAACCGGCGCAATCTCGGCCTCGGCCTACGACCAGATCAAGGCTGCGGCGGATGCCGCCAAAGCCCAGCTCAATGCCGCCGAAGCGCAAGCTGATGTTGCCCGCAATGCAAGCCGCTACGCGGAGCTGGTGGCGGATGGCGACGGCATCGTCATGGAAACGCTGGCCGAGCCCGGCCAAGTGGTCAACGCAGGACAGACGGTAGTGCGACTAGCCCATGCCGGGCGTCGCGAGGCAATTATTCAATTGCCGGAGACCCTACACCCTGCGGTCGGCTCCACCGGACGTGCGACGCTCTTTGGCAAAGATGGCGTCAGCGTTCCGGCCAAACTGCGGCAACTGTCGAATGCCGCGGATCGACTCACCCGCACCTTTGAGGCGCGGTACGTGCTGGAGGGCGAGTTGGCAAATGCGCCGTTGGGTGCCACGGTAGCTATCCAGATTGCGGATGGTCATTCCACGGAGCAAGGTGGCTTGCAGGTACCGATTGGTTCCCTGTTCGACGCAGGCAAGGGGCCCGGTGTGTGGGTTATCGCCGGCGAGCCCGCAAAGGTTTCCTGGCAGCCGGTGACCGTCCTGCACCTGGATGACGACAGTGCTCACATCACTGGTCAGCTCAAGCAAAGCGATCGGATAGTCGCGCTTGGCGCACACCTTCTGCGTGAAGGTGTGCAAGTGCGGGTGGCAGATCAAGCAACGGCCACGCCGACCGAGGGAGGCCGCCCGTGAGCGAAGGCCGCTTCAACCTGTCGGCGCTCGCCGTGCGCGAGCGGTCCGTCACCTTGTTCCTGATCTGCCTGATCTCGCTGGCAGGGCTGATTTCATTCTTCAAGCTTGGCCGCGCTGAAGACCCTGCATTTACGGTCAAGGTGATGACTATCATCACCGCATGGCCTGGCGCTACCGCGCAAGAAATGCAGAATCAGGTCGCCGAGAAAATCGAAAGGCGCATGCAGGAACTGCGCTGGTACGACCGTACCGAGACTTACACACGCCCCGGCTTGGCCTTTACAACGCTGACGTTGCTCGACAGTACCCCACCTTCGGAAGTGAAGGAGGAGTTCTACCAAGCCCGCAAGAAAGTCAGCGACGAGGTCATCAACCTCCCGCCCGGCGTGATCGGACCGATGGTCAACGATGAATACGCGGATGTCACGTTTGCACTGTTCGCGCTCAAGGCCAATGGAGAACCGCAGCGCTTGCTGGTGCGCGAAGCGGAGACGCTACGCCAGCGGCTGCTCCATGTGCCAGGCGTGAAGAAGGTCAACATCGTCGGGGAGCAGTCGGAACGCATCTACGTGGAGTTTTCCCATGAGCGCCTGGCAACGCTTGGTGTCAGTCCCCAAGACGTGTTCGCCGCGCTCAATAGCCAGAATGCTTTGACGCCGGCAGGCTCTATTGAAACCAAGGGGCCAGAGGTGTTCGTACGCCTGGACGGCGCCTTCAACGAATTGCAGAAAATTCGCGACACGCCGATTGTGGTCCAGGGCCGAACGCTAAGGCTATCGGACATCGCAACAGTCAAGCGTGGCTACGAAGATCCTGCGACCGCCATGATCCGCAACGACGGCGAGCCTGCTCTGCTATTGGGCATTGTTATGCGCGACGGCTGGAACGGGCTAGACCTGGGCAAAGCACTGGAGGCGGAAGTCAGCGCGATCAACGCTGAACAGCCTCTAGGCATGAGCCTGACCAAGGTCACGGACCAAGCCGTCAACATTAGCTCTGCGGTCGACGAGTTCATGGTCAAGTTCTTCTTCGCACTGCTGGTGGTTATGCTGGTGAGTTTCGTCAGCATGGGGTGGCGCGTGGGCCTAGTAGTTGCGGCCGCCGTGCCGCTGACGCTGGCGGTTGTCTTCGTGGCGATGGCGGCGACGGGCAAAAACTTCGACCGCATTACCCTGGGATCTCTGATTCTGGCGCTGGGTCTGTTGGTGGACGATGCCATCATCGCTGTCGAAATGATGGTGGTGAAGATGGAAGAGGGTTACAGCCGCATCGCCGCTTCCGCCTATGCCTGGAGCCTGACTGCTGCGCCGATGCTCTCAGGCACACTGGTCACCGCTGTCGGCTTCATGCCCAACGGTTTCGCCCGATCCACTGCGGGCGAATACACCAGCAACATGTTCTGGATTGTCGGCATCGCGCTGATCGCTTCGTGGGTGGTCGCTGTCGTTTTCACTCCCTACCTAGGCGTCAAGCTACTACCCGACTTCAAGAAAGCCAATAGTAGCCACGCTGCACTCACCCACGCCCTCTACGACACACCACGCTACAACCGCTTCCGCCAGATGTTGGCGACGGTCATCGCACGTAAGTGGCTGGTTGCTGGTTCGGTGATTGCTCTCTTCGTCGTGGCCATCCTCGGCATGGGAGTGGTAAAGAAGCAGTTCTTTCCAATCTCCGACCGGCCGGAAGTGTTGGTCGAAGTGCAGATGCCCTATGGCACGTCGATTACGCAGACCAGTGCCGCCACGGCGAAAGTAGAAGCTTGGCTCGCCAAACAGGCGGAAGCGAAGATCGTTACGGCCTACGTCGGTCAAGGCGCACCGCGCTTCTACTTGGCCATGGGGCCGGAACTTCCCGATCCATCGTTTGCCAAGATCGTGGTCCGTACGGACAACCAGGATGAACGCGAAGCATTGAAACAGCGACTGCGCCAAGCGGTAGCGGAAGGGCTGGCCTCTGAGGCTCGCGTGCGAGTCACTCAACTCGTATTCGGTCCCTATTCGCCGTTCCCGGTTGCCTACCGTGTTACAGGTCCTGATCCGGACAAGCTGCGAAAAATTGCGGCTGACGTGCAGCAGGTCATGGATGCGAGTCCGATGATGCGCACGGTCAACACCGACTGGGGAACACGCACACCGACTTTGCACTTCACCCTGCAACAGGACCGCCTGCAGGCCGTGGGGCTTACGTCCAGCGCTGCCGCGCTGCAACTGCAATTCCTGCTCAGGGGCGTGCCTATCAGCGCCGTGCGTGAGGACATTCGCACGGTACAGGTCGTCGCGCGCTCATCCGGTAGCACCCGTCTCGACCCGGCAAAGATTGGCGATTTCACGCTGACTGGCGCAAGCGGCCAGCGCATCCCGCTGTCGCAGATTGGCAAGGTCGAAGTGCGCATGGAGGAACCCATCGTGCGTCGTCGCGACCGCATGCCAACAATTACCGTTCGGGGCGACATTGCCGATGGCTTGCAGCCGCCGGACGTATCCACGGCGATCGCTCGGCAGCTTCAACCCATTATGGAAAAGCTGCCGAATGGCTATCGCATCGAGCAGGCGGGCTCCATCGAAGAATCGGGCAAGGCGACTAAAGCGATGTTGCCGCTCTTCCCCATCATGCTGGCCATCACCCTGCTCATCATCATCTTTCAGGTGCGTTCAATCTCCGCGATGGTCATGGTCTTCCTGACCAGTCCTCTGGGGTTGATTGGTGTGGTGCCAACGTTGATTCTGTTTGGGAAGCCCTTTGGCATCAACGCGCTGGTCGGACTGATTGCCTTATCGGGAATTCTGATGCGCAACACGCTGATCCTGATCGGCCAGATCAAACAGAACGAACAAGCGGGATTGGATCCGTTCCGGGCGGTTGTTGAGGCAACGGTGCAGCGAGCGCGTCCGGTCATCTTGACCGCCTTGGCCGCGATCCTCGCCTTCATCCCGCTTACTCATTCGGTGTTCTGGGGGACGCTCGCCTACACACTGATCGGCGGCACCTTTGCCGGGACGATGTTGACCCTGGTGTTTCTGCCTGCCATGTATTCCATCTGGTTCAAGATCAGACCAGCCCAACTCCAAAACTGATCTGCCATTTATTCCCATTCATCCATACGGAGGGACAGCTATGTCGAATTCAAAAGTTATCGTTGTTACTGGTGTGTCGTCGGGCATCGGCCGCGCTACCGCAGAGAAGTTTGCCAAGCGGGGTTGCCGAGTATTCGGCACCGTGCGCAACACCAGCAAAGCAATACCGATTCCCGGTGTCGTGCTCGTCGAGATGGATATCCGTGACGAAACGTCGGTTCAAAATGGAATCGAGACCATCATCGCTCAGGCAAAGCGCATCGATGTGCTTGTCAACAGCGCGGGCGTGACCCTGCTCGGTGCGACGGAAGAAACGTCGATTGCCGAAGCCCAGACGCTGTTCGACACCAACCTCTTCGGCCTCTTGCGCACAATCAAGGCGGTGTTGCCGCACATGCGCGAGCAGCGTTCAGGTCGCATCGTCAACGTCAGCTCTGTGTTGGGCTTTTTGCCTGCGCCGTACATGGCGCTCTATTCGGCGTCCAAGCATGCCGTTGAAGGACTGTCCGAGACCCTTGATCACGAGGTGCGCCAATTCGGAATTCGCGTGGCGCTTGTCGAACCGTCCTTTACCAAAACCAACCTGGATCTCAACGCGCCCCAAACCGCTGCCAGAATCCCCGCCTACAACAAAGAGCTCGGCGTCGTTTCCCAGGCAATTCAAAACAATGTTCAAAAGGCGCCCGAGCCCGATGGAGTCGCCACCACGATTGTCGATGCCGCTTTGGGCGCATGGAAGATGCGCCGTACGCCCAAAGGCGAGGCATCTCTTCTGGCCAAGTTGCGCCGCTTCATGCCCGCTGCTCCAGTCGAGAAGGGTCTCAGGAAAACCTTTGGACTCGCCTGAGTCACCCTCCCCCTAGCTGTTGCAAGAACTCAAAGTGCTTGGCTCTGATAGATCAGACGCACGCAATGGCCGGAAATGCCCAATGACTAGACCGAACAGCCAGAACATCATTCCCCTGCCTGCCACGGAGGCAGAAGCCTTGCCAAGCATGGCCCCCAGCACCGTCTCACCATGGCCGGTGTTCTGGGTGGCCAGCGTGGCGGTATTTCTTGTCTCTATGGACGGCACCATGCTGTTTGCAGCCTTTAGCGCCTTGCGTGCTGGTTTTCCGCAGGCTACCGCGGCTGACCTTTCGTGGGTGCTCAACGCTTACACCGTGGTCTATGCCGCGATGCTTATTCCCTCCGGCGGATTGGCAGACAGGCATGGACGCAAGAAGGTGTTTCTCATTGGCGTTGTGCTGTTCCTGGCGGCTTCTGTTGCCTGTGGCGCGGCGGTCAGCGTGGAATGGCTGGTCATGGCACGCGTGCTGCAGGCCATGGGCGCCGCTTTGCTGACGCCAGCATCTCTGTCGCTCGTGCTGGCGGCGTTTCCGACAAGCAAGCGTGCCGTGGCTGTCAGTCTATGGGGAGCAGTCGGCGGTCTGGCTGCCGCAGTCGGCCCCAGCCTTGGGGCGTTCGTAATCGCGTCGTTTGGATGGCAATGGGCGTTCTACCTGAATGTGCCGTTAGGCATTCTTGCCCTATGGCGTGGCGCAACTCTGCTGACGGAAGCCAAGCAGCCAACCCAGGGGCGCCCGCTGGACCTGGTGGGGATGGGTTTGTTGATCGTCGGCATTGGCGCCTTGGCGCTCGCCATGGTGCAAGCGGAGTCGCCTGTCTGGTCACGCCATGAGTTGCAGAGTACTGCGGGTGTCGGGTTGGCGAGCATCTTCGGATTTGTTGCCTGGGCTCGGGTTGCCACCGCGCCTCTGGTGGACTTAGGGTTGTTTCGCAACGCTACATACCGCTACGTCAATCTCGCAACGTTGAGCTTCGGCATCGCGTTCTCGATGATGTTTTTTGCCTTCTTTTTTTATATGAACTCGATCTGGCACTACCCGCTGCCTTTGGCTGGCCTGGCGATGGCGCCCGGGCCGCTACTGGTGGTTCCGGTGGCTGCTTTGTCAGGTCGATTAGCAAGTTGGTATGGTCACCGCCCGTTGCTGGTCGTCGGTTGCCTGGTCTATGCGGCAAGCGCACTGTGGTTTTTGCTGGTGCCTGGTATTGAGCCTGCGTATCTAAGCCACTGGCTACCGGGCATGCTGCTAAGTGGCATTGGCGTGGGAATGGTGCTGCCTTCACTGTCGGGGGCAGCCGTCAGCCACTTGCCCTCAGAGCATTACGCCGTAGGCAGTGCCGTCAATCAGGCGGTACGGCAAATCGGTTCAGTCATCGGCGTCGCCCTAACCGTGTTGCTGCTCGGTCGTGCCAGTTTGCACCGTGTCGACTTCGATGTCGTCTACCTGTGTCACATGGGCTTGGCACTGATGACTGCGGCCCTATGTCTCCCCATTAACACCTTATCCGCAGCCGTCGCTAAAGCACGTGGCTAGAAGTCAAATCTAGAAACCAAAGCGTGAAAGGTTCTTTGCGTGCCTTATAGGAGAAATCTATGAAGAGCAATCAATCACTCGAGTGGTTAGGCCAGCAATCGAATGCGCAGCAGCGCATACGCGAAAGAGGTGGTGCGCCAGGCTTTGCGAGAATGGAGCAGATATTTGGCAAGAGTGGGCGCGAGATTCTCGAAGCCATGATGTCTGGCGAATTGCCATATCCCCCGATGAACGAAACCATGAACATGACGTTACTGGAGGTGGACAACGGTCGAGCCGTATTTCAAGGTATCCCGCTTCTACAGCACCACAACCCGTTGGGTACGGTGCACGGCGGTTGGTTTGCGACACTTCTAGATTCGGCGCTTGGCTGTGCAGTCCAAACCATGCTAGAGGCTGGACGCTCCTACACCACGGTCGATCTCAGCATCAACATCGTGCGACCTGCCTCACATCAGACCGGACCGTTGCGCGCTGTCGCCACGGTGATCCACATGGGACGTCAGATGGCTACCGCCGAGGCTCGTGTCGAAGATGAAATGGGCAAGCTGTACGCTCACGCGACCACTACCTGCTTTGTTTTCGACATGATGAAAGGCTAATCAAACGACATGGTTACGGCCCTGCCTTAGCTGATAGTGACCTTCAGAAAGCAAATGGACGGATTGGGTGACAGACCGGCCATTTCCTTTTCAAGGGCTGCTGTCTGCTAAGGCCGATCATCTGACCTTGCTAGATAGCCTGTAACTTCCTGAGATTTTTTTGGAGTAAGAGTTCCCGGGCGGGAAGGTCGTGCATAAATGTTCCGCCCCAAAACTCGTGCATAAACGTTCCGAACGGCACGTTTATGGTTTCAGGGACATAGACGTTCATCCATTCGCTACTACTTCTGAACCAGCATCCGATTCTTATGCACGCTCATCAAGATGCCAATACCGAAGAAGAGCGTCACCAGTGCGGTGCCACCGTAGCTGACGAACGGTAGTGGGACACCGACCACGGGCAGGATGCCGCTCACCATGCCCATGTTCACAAAGGCGTAGGTGAAGAAGATCATGGTGATGGCTCCGGCGAGGAGCCGCGTGAATAGGGTGGGTGCGTTGCCGGCGATCATGAGGCCGCGGCCGATGAGCAGGGCGTAGATCACTACCAGCACCAGGTTGCCGATGAGGCCGAATTCTTCGGACATGACGGCGAAGATGAAGTCGGTGTGGCGCTCGGGGATGAACTCCAATTGCGCTTGCGTGCCTTGCCCCCAGCCCTTGCCGAAGATGCCACCGGAACCGATGGCGATGGTGGACTGGATAATGTGGAAGCCTTTGCCGAGCGGATCGGACTCGGGGTCGAAGAGGGTCATGATGCGGGCGCGCTGGTAGTCGTGCATTTTTGTCCAGGCCAGGGGTGCGGCGGCGCCAGCGGCAGCGACGAGGCCGATCAGCACCTTCCAGGGCAGGCCGGCGAAGAAGATGACGTAGAAGCCGGCTGCCATGACGAGGATGGCGGTGCCCAGGTCCGGCTGCCTGGCGATGAGGGCTACAGGCACGAGCAGCAGCAGCGCAGCGATGAGGTAATCACGCATGCGGATCAGCGGGTCGCGCTTCTGGAAGTACCAGGCCATCATGAGGGGCATGGCGATCTTCATCAGTTCCGAGGGCTGAATGCGCATAACGCCAAGATTGAGCCAGCGGCGGGCGCCTTTCGATACGTCTCCGAATAGCGCGACGGCAACCAGCAGCAGCACGCCAAAGACGTAGGCCGGCAACGCTAGATGCATCAGACGTTGGGGCGGCACGGAGGCGACGAAGCGCATGATGGTCAGCGCAGCCAGGACGTTGAAGCACTGGGAGGGCAGGCGTTCCGGCGATGCGCTGGCGAGGACGATGAGGGCGATTGCCAGCAGGGCGCCGGCGAGGGCCATGAGGGGGCGATCGATGGGATCGATCAGGCGATACCAAAGTCGGCGCAGCATCAGTCGCCCTCCGGGGTTTCCTGCTCGCCAGCGGGGCCCTTGGGCAGCTTGCCGAGCAGGTAGTAATCAAACACTTGCCGCGCGATTGGTGCGGCGGCGGCGGCACCGAAGCCACCGTTTTCTACCAGCACCGCCACGGCGATGCGCGGCTGGTCGGCTGGTGCGAAGGCGATGAATAGGGCGTGGTCGCGCAGTTCCTTTTTGGTGCCACCTTCCTTGTATTGGGCGCCCTTGAGGGAGAACACCTGGGCTGTGCCGGTCTTGCCGGCGGAGACGTACTCCGCGCCGGCGAAGGCGCGAGCGCCGGTGCCTTCCTTGTTCACGCCGATCATGGCGTTCTTGATGGTCTGGATGTTCTCGGGCTTGAGGGGCACGGTGCGCACGGGTTGCGGTTCCACCAGAGTCTGTTTGCCGGTCTTGGTGTCGGTCATGTACTTGACCAGGTGAGGCCGGTACATGACGCCGTTGTTGGCGAGGGTTGCCATGGCTTGGGCCAACTGGATGGGCGTGTAGGAGTTGTAGCCCTGACCGATGCCGATGGAAATGGTTTCTCCTGCGTACCACTTTTGCTGCTCGGGCCGCTTGAAGCGACGCTTCTTCCACTCCTGAGAGGGCAGCACGCCTTCGGCTTCACCGGGAATGTCGACGCCGGTACGCTGACCGAAGCCAAGCTGCGCCATGAAACTGGAGATGCCATCGATGCCTAGATCGTTGGCGAGCATGTAGTAGTAGGTGTCGCAGGACTGGACGATGGAGGTGTACATGTTCACCGTGCCGTGGCCGCCCTTCTTGTCGTCGCGGAATTGGTGATTGCCGAAGTTGAAGAAGCCCGGATCGAAGATGGTCTGCTCGGCCCGGCGCTTGCCCGTCTCCAAGGCAGCGAGGGCCATGTAGGGCTTGAAGGTCGAGCCGGGCGGATAGGTGCCGTAGATGGCGCGGTTGATCATGGGCTTGTCGGGGGAGTCGTTCAACTCCTGCCAGCTTTGCGCATCAATGCCGTCCACAAAAAGATTGGGGTCGAAGTTGGGCATGGACACCAATGCGAGGATTCCGCCGGTAGAAGGCTCGATGGCCACCAGCGCACCGCGGCGATCACCGAAAGCTCTTTCCACCACCTCTTGCAGTTTGGCGTCGACGGTCAGGGTTAGGTTGTTGCCTGCCACGGGTGCGGTGCGGGCCAGGGTGCGCACCGCGCGACCGCCGGAATCCACTTCCACTTGCTCGAAGCCGGTGGTGCCGTGAAGCTGGAACTCGTAGTGCTGCTCGATGCCGCGCTTGCCGAAGTGCTCGGTGCCCCGGTAGTTGTCTTCCTGATCGGCGTCTTCGATCTTTTCTTCGTCCTTGGCGTCGAAGCGGCCGATGTAGCCGAGCAGGTGGGACGCCATGTCGCCGAAGGGATATTGGCGGAACAGACGCGCCTTGATGTCGACGCCCGGGAAGCGATAGCGATTGGCGATGAAGCGTGCGACTTCTTCATCCGACAGCCGGTTGCGGATGGGCAGGGACTCGAAGTTTTTCGATTCTTCCAGCAGCCGCTTGAAGCGTTTCCGGTCTTTGGCCTGAATGTCGATGATCTGCGACAGGCCATCGATGGTGGCCTCAAGATCCACCGCCTTGGACGGCGTGATTTCCAGCGTGTACGCGGAGTAGTTGCGCGCCATCACCACGCCGTTGCGGTCCACGATCAGGCCGCGATTGGGAACAATGGGCACCAGGGAAATGCGGTTCTCTTCGGCGCGAGTCTTGTAGTAGCTGTACTGGAAGATCTGCAGCCAAACGAACCGGGCGAAGAGCATTACAAAGCAGAAGAGCACAAAGCCCGCCGCCACACCGAGGCGACTACGAAACTTTTCGACGCTTTCTTGCGGGTTGTTGAATTCCATTGATTAGTCTGCTGCGCGCTGAGAAGGGGGAAGGGAGAAGGGAGATGCCCCCTCGCCCTGTCCCTCTCCCGCTGCCGGGGGCGAGGGAACCTGCTTCTGAAGACGGAGTGGGGTTTTACCCTTCCCCCTTCCCCCTTCTCCCTTCCCGATTCTCGTCATATCGGCCGATTTTCATCGCGCTCCACCGGCCGGAATTGCGGCATCAGGAGCAAGTAGGTGGTGGGATACCAAAGCAAGGCAGCCACCACGCTGGAGAGGAACCACAGCACGCCAGGGAAGGCGCCACCCGCAATCATCCGCACCACCGTCATGAGCAACTGGGTGAGGAACAGCATGGGCAGCACCTGGATAGCCTGCTGCGCCAAGGGAAACCAGAGGATGCGGCGAGACAAGCCTGCGGCGGAAAAAGCGAGCAGTACGTAGGCAAACGAATGCTGCCCCATGACGCTGCCGTCGGCCACATCCATCAGGATGCCGAGCACGAAGGCGGTGCCCATGCCGACCTTGAGGGGTTGGTGAATGCACCAGAAGGTCAGCACCAACGCCACCCAATCCGGCACGCCGGGGAAGTGTCCAAAGGGAATCAGATTCAGCATCAGCGCCAGGGTGAGGCTGATGAAAATGAACCAGGCCTTGACCGGCAACAGGATGCGGCGTGAGGTATGAGTCGCTTGCATGGCTCGTGTTAGGGATGGGAGACGGGGGAAGGGGAAAGGGGAAAACTTCCCCTATCGTTGCAAGAACTCCCCCTCGCCCCCGGCAGGGGGAGAGGGCCGGAGTGAGAGGGCATCGCCCTTCTTCCTTCACCCATCCCAATGTTCATCAATGTTCTCACCGCTTCTTCACCTTCCGCCCCTTGCCCGGTTTGTCCGAGCTCTGGTCGGCGGGTTCTTCCGGCTGAGGCGGCAAACCGATGCGCGGTCCCAATACCAAGACTTCCGCATGCTTTTCCACCCCCGCCATCGGCACACAGACGATGCGGGCGAAGGCGAAGGCGTTGTTGCGATCGATCTGGATCACCTTGGCCACGGGTAGACCCGGCAGGTAGATACCGTCGAGACCCGAAGTGACGAGGATGTCGCCTGGCTGAACTTCGGCATTGGAGGCCAGGAAGCGCAGTTCCAGATTGCCAGTGCCGGCACCGGCAAGCACGGCGCGCAGACCGTTGCGTTGGACCTGGACCGGGATCGCTTGGTTCTTGTCGGTGAGCAGAGTGACTTCGGCGGTGAGGGGGAAAGAGCGGGTCACTTGGCCCACCACACCCACGTCGTCGATCACCACTTGACCGGGCTGAATGTTCTGCTGCAAGCCCTTGTTGAGGATGACGCGGCGAGCGAAGGGATCGCGGGTGGAATAGAGAATTTCTGCCACTTGCCCAGTAACGGGCTGGCGCTCCTTCATGTCGATCAAGGCACGCAGGCGCTTGTTCTCATCTTCCAGATGCTGCTGACGCAGAAGCAGAGCGGCGGTGGAAAGCTGGCGGCGATGCAGCTCCTCGTTCTCGGTTTGCAGCACGGACATGCGGGTCAGATACTTGGTCGTATCTTCGCCGGCTTCCACCGGCAGATAGGCCAGACGCTGCAAGGGATAGGAGGCCGTGGCGACGCCCAGGCGCAACCACTCAAGGGTATGGAAGCGCAAATCGGCCACCAGACACAGCACCGAGAGGGTGAGGAAGAAGGCAAGCTGGGCTAGGGGCGCCGGTCCCCGTTTGAAGAACGGTGGCGGTGTATGCCCGACGACGTTGATCACTGCTGATGTACCTTCACAGGCGCCTTCACGGTGGCCTCAAACGAAAAAGCGGCGCGAGGTGCACGCCGCTTTGCACCGTAGTTATGAAGCGATTTATTCGTTAGCGAAAATACTGCCAAGCTTGTCCATCTTCTCCAGCGCGAGGCCGGAACCACGCACCACGCAGGTGAGGGGGTCGTCGGCCACCAGCACGGGCAGGCCGGTTTCTTCCATCAGCAGACGGTCCAGGTCGCGCAACAGCGCGCCGCCGCCGGTAAGGACCATGCCCTTCTCGGCGATGTCGGCACCCAGTTCGGGCGGGGTCTGTTCCAGGGCGATCTTCACGGCGCCAACGATCTGGTTCAGGGGATCGGTCAGGGCTTCGAGGATTTCGTTGGAGGAAATGGTGAAGGAGCGGGGAATACCTTCGGCCAGATTGCGGCCCTTCACTTCCAGTTCCTTCACTTCGGAGCCGGGGAAGGCGGAGCCGATGGCCTTCTTGATCTGCTCGGCGGTGGTTTCGCCGATCAGCATGCCGTAGTTACGGCGGATGTAGTTGATGATGGCTTCGTCGAACTTGTCGCCGCCAACGCGCACAGAGCCGGCGTACACCATGCCGCCAAGGGAGATGACGCCCACTTCGGTGGTGCCGCCGCCGATGTCCACCACCATGGAGCCAGTGGCGTCGGAGACGGGCAGCCCGGCGCCGATGGCGGCGGCCATGGGTTCTTCGATCAGGTACACCTGGCTGGCGCCGGCACCCAGAGCGGATTCGCGGATGGCGCGGCGCTCAACCTGGGTGGAGCCGCAGGGCACACAGATGATGATGCGGGGGCTGGGGGAGAAGAGGCGGGAGTCGTGCACCTTCTTGATGAACTGCTTGAGCATTTGCTCGGTGACGGTGAAGTCGGCGATCACGCCGTCCTTCATGGGGCGAATCGCAATGATGTTGCCCGGAGTCTTGCCCAGCATCTGCTTGGCGGATGCACCGACGGCCTGGATGGTTTTCTTGGCGTTGGGGCCGCCTTCAGTGCGAATGGCAACGACGGACGGCTCGTCAAGGACGATGCCTTTGCCACGCACGTAGATCAGCGTATTGGCGGTACCCAGGTCAATCGCCAGATCGTTGGAAAAATAAGAACGCAAGAGGCCAAACATTGTGTTTCCGATCAGATGGTTATCACCGCCAGACAAGGGGCGAAAGGGGTTGTCTAAGGGGGCGTGAACAGTCGCTTATGATACCCTAACGCGCTTGTCCGTATAACCCGCACTAGCAGGTAAATCCCCCCATGTCATTGAATTTGGAAGAGATTGGCCGCATTGCCAAGCTGGCCCGTCTCGAACTGTCTGATCGCGAAGCGGAAACCACCCGCGACCAGTTGAACGGCAT
>DASUJA010000115.1:0-10328 GCA_036279515.1 Rhodocyclaceae bacterium
GTTAACCAACCCGACATTGGTCTGGGTGTTGTTTTCCATACCTGAGGAATAGGCGACGCTCGCCTGTACGCCGCCGACAGAAGGCGTCGTATAGAACAGGCCGTTATCGAAACGACTCAGTGCCGCACTGGACCAAAGACGGAAAGCGGTAGCGCCACCGATGGTGAACGGATCTGAAGCGCTGGTAATCGAGTAAATCGGGGCGTAGTCGCGACCAAACCGAAGGTCACCAAAGTTGCCCTTTAAGCCCACGAAAGTGTTGCGCGAGAAGACGGCAACACCGCTCGTGTTGACTGATGAAGATGAGCCTGTCGTCGTCCCGCCCGGGTTACTGATGTTGCTGGAGTGCCCAGTGTTCTGACCGTTGTCGATGGAGACGCCGGCTTCCAACTGAAAGTAGGCGGTCAGGTCGCTACTGGCGAACTTACGCTCGCCCTTGAACCCCAGACGGCTGGCAGAGCCCATACCGCTCTGAACGCGGTTCTTTACACCTTGGCCGTAGTTGGCGTTTTCCAAACCGCCATCGATGATGCCGTACACGGCGAAACCCTTGGGCATGGCGAGGCCACTGCTGGCTGCGGGGGCGGGGGCGGGGGCGCTGGCGACCTTGTTGGCGGTGGCCTTGGCTTCGGAGGCTTCACGGCTGGCTTCTTCCAATTTCTTTTCAAGAATTTCCAGACGAGCGCGCTGAGCGGCTAGTTCGGCCTTCAGGTCGCTGGTGACATCGGCGAAGGCAGGGGTGGCGGCAAAGGTGGTAGCCGCAAAGCAGGCGGTCAGGGCCAGATGCAGGGCGCGACGCTGGTAGCGCGATTGGTGCGTGGTACTCATGGAGTTCTCCCGTATTGTCGTTCCGCCCCAGGAAATCCGGAACGGTGCGGGAGCCCATTTGAGGAAAACGAGCTTTCGTTTTCCTTTCGATACGAACTATCGAATTGAAAGATTTATCAACTAAAGACAATCCCTACTGCTGCGGAAAGCGCACCGTCACCTCAAGTCCGCGCCCGCCAGGCGCATCGGAAAGGCTAACGGAGGCACCGTGGGCGGCACCGATTTCCTTGACGATTGCAAGGCCGAGGCCGCTACCTTCGACATCGCCCTGACCGAGTATCCGGTAGAAACGTTTGAACACGTTCTCCCGTTCCGCACGGGGAATACCGGGCCCGCTATCGATCACTTGCAGCACCACGTCTTCGCCCTTGCGGCCCACCGCCACGAGCACCGTTCCCTGCCGCGGACTGTAGCGAATGGCGTTATCGATGAGATTGGCGACCATTTCGCCAAGCATTGCGGCGTTGCCCATCAGCATCAGGGCGGCACCATCCGATTCGTAGCTCAGGTCGATCTGTTTTTTGACGGCAAGGGGACCGAGATCGAGGGCCGCTTCACGGACGAGCAGTTCCAGATCGAGGACCGACTGTTCCAGAACCAATCCATTGGCGGTTTCGGCACGGGAAAGGGACAGCATCTGATCGGCGAGACGACGGGCGCCGCCGATGCTCTTGTGCAGGCTTTGCATGGCCTGTCGCAGTTCTTGCGGATCGTTCTGACGCAGGCCGTATTCCGCTTGGGTGTTGAGCACTGCCAGCGGCGTGCGGATCTGATGAGCGGCATCCGCCAGAAAGCGCTTGCGTGCTTCCATCATGGCGGCGATACGACCCGTGTGATGATTGATGGCGCCGATCAGCGGACGAATCTCGCTGGGTACCTGGTCTGCAGGAATGGGGGTCAGGTCTTCCGCATCGCGCTCGCGCAGGGAGTCCTGGAGCTTTTGCAAGGGGCGAAAGGCCGACGCCAGGGCACCGAGTAGAAGCACGATGCCAAACCCCAGCAGCGCCATCTGGCGCCACAGGCCGTCGCGGAACAATTCGTTGGCGAGCTGGGCGCGGGATTCGATGGTCTCGGCCACGACCACCACGAGGCTGTCCTTGCCCTGGAGCGCCGGATCGTAAAAGCGTTTGCGCATGGAACCGATGCGCACGGGCTCTCCGCGATACAGCATGTCCATGCTGGCGAGTACGCCTTCCTTGGCGGGCGTTGGCGGTAAGGGAAGATCGGTATACCCGGTGAGAACTTTGCCGTCGGGACCGAACACACCGTAGAACACCCGCTCCTGGGCGCCGTCGGAAAACACTTCCAGGGCCGAGTAGGGAATGTCCACCACGAAGTCGCCATCGCGGATGTAGCTGCGCTCGCTAATGGATTTGATGGAAGCAGCGAGAGAGCGGTCATAGGCCAGATTCACCGCCTTGGATGCGCTCTGATAGGAAAACACGGCGGTCACCGCCAGCATCAATGCCATCGGCGGGATAAGCCACAGGGCAACCCGCAGGCGCAGGCTACCGATGCGCAGCTTAGGAAACCGGCTTTTCACTGGACTCTCCAAGTAGATAGCCCAGCCCGCGCAGGGTGCTCACATGGGCGCCGGAGCCTTCGAGTTTTTTGCGCAAACGATGGACGTAGATTTCAATGGCTTCCACCCGCGCATCCTGGTCGAAGGCGAACACCTTCTCAAACAGCACTTCCCGAGGCACAGGGCGACCCAGTCGGGAGATCAGGGCTTCCAGCACCGAGAGTTCACGCGGCGTCAGTGCCAGCGTCTCGCCCGCCACTTTTGCGAGACGGGCCGTGGTATCGAACTCCAGGCCACCAACGCGCACGAGGGGAACATGGCCGCCGCTCCGGCGCAGCAGCGCTTTGATGCGGGCTTCCAACTCTTCCAGCTCGAAAGGCTTGGCGAGGTAATCGTCGGCACCCAGGTTGAGACCCTTCACCCGCTCTTCGGTGGAGCCTCGTGCGGTGAGCACCAGTACCGGCGTCGTGGAGCCTCTTGCGCGCAGACGGCGCAACACTTCGAGGCCATCCATTTGCGGTAGGGAGAGATCCAGCACGACTAGGTCGTAGGGCTGGGTCAAAAGCGCATGGTCCGCGTGATCGCCACGGTTGAGGGTGTCGACGGCGTAACCCGCTTGAGTCAGCGCGCGGCCGACCCATTCGGCCAATTCGGGGTGGTCTTCGACGAGGAGTAGGCGCATGGCTTTATCGTGTGGAGTAAATCACGTCTTTCATTATCCCCTGCGCCTGCCTTCGGATTGACGGGGAGCGCTTCAGCTCGCATTAAGTTAAGGCACTGACACTGCGCGGCGGATTTTCCCTGAATTCCCCCTACCCCGTGAGCCACCATGCTAGCCAAGCTACAACTACGTACCCAACTTCTCGTCTTTTCCGGTGTGCTTTGCGCACTGCTGCTGGCCGTGGGTCTGTCGGGCATATGGGGAGCCCAGCGCACCCACGGCCATTTCGCCAATGCGCAGACTGACTTGAGCCTGGCGGAGAAGGTAACCGCGATCAACTACAAGGTCTTCGATTCGAGGCTGCATATCGCCCAGGCGCAGAACAACGCGGATCCGGAACACCTGCAAAAGGAAGGTGCCACGGTGGCAGCCAATATCCAGGCGCTGGAAGCACTACTCAAGGAACTCGCCGCGATTCCGCTCGCCCCGAGTCAAGAGGCCGTCGTCAAACAGTTCATCCAGGTGGTGAACAACTTCACCCAGGCCTATTTGGCGCCAGCCGTGCAGGCCATGGAAGCCGGCCAAGCCGGGGCGCTTCACACCTTGGTGCAAACCCAGGCCGATCATTTCTACAAGCCCATCAAGCAGGGACGCGAGCAGATCCAGGAGGCGCAAAAGGCCGCAGCCCAAATGCACAAGGAGAACGCCGCGGCTTCTTACCAATTCACGTTCATGGCCGTGGTGGTGCTGTCCGGTCTGGGCCTGCTGGTCGCGGTGATCTACAGTTGGCAGTACGTCCGCTCCATCACCCGTAAGACCAATCACCTGCGCGACGTTTTCCAGCACATCGCCACCCACCATGATCTGACCGCGATGGCCGAGCTCCAGGGCACGGATGAGCTGGCCGAAATCGCAGCCCATTTAAACGTTCTGCTCAACAGCCTGGGCAAGGTATTGTCCAGCGCGGCTAGCCATTCGGAACATACCGAGAGCGCGGGGAGCCTGCTCTTGCAACACGCGGACGACGCCCGCCACGCCATCGCCCAGCAGCACGAGGCCCTGGCTGCCGGCGCGGAGGCTCTGGCGCACGTGGTGGCGCAAAGCCGCTCCGTCGCCGACAGCATGCACAACGCGGCCCTGTTGGTGGACGACAGTGAAAGCCGGGGCGCCCACGGCGCCGGACTGGTGCATCGGGTGGCGAACACTATGGGAGAGATCGCAGATCGGGTGGAAGATGCCGGCATCAAGATCGAGCAACTGGGCGAGCAGTCGGCCAAGGTGGACGGCATCGTCGTCACGATTCAGGAAATTGCCGCGCAAACGAACCTGCTGGCCTTGAATGCTGCCATCGAGGCCGCCCGTGCCGGCGAAACTGGCCGCGGCTTCGCCGTGGTGGCAGACGAGGTGCGCAAGCTGGCGGAACGTACTCAACAAGCCACCGGAGAAATCCAACTCACTCTACAGGCCATCCGCGAGGAAACCTGCGTTGCCACGGAAAGCATGGCCCATAGCCGACAGCAAATCGCGACAGGCATCACCCAGGCTCAGGACGCTGCTGTGGCCATTGAAGGCATCCGCGAATTGATCGTCACCGTAAATCAACGCATCCAGGAAATCGACGCGGCCATCCAGAGCCAGACCATCGCCAGCGAGTCCGTGTCCGGTCGCATGCAGGAATCGGCTCGGCTCTCTCTGCATAGCGCGGATCTCTCCCAATCCACCTCGAATGCAGCCCATCAGGTGGTAGACGCCGGGCAACAATTGCGCGCCGCCGTGGCGACTTTCCGGGTCTAGCCCCAGACGGGATGACGGCTTCCATTTGCCACGCTCATCCCACACACCGTATATTGTTCGCCGCAGCAATCAGGGCCGAATCCGGCGAAGTTCCCCAATCATGCGGAGATGAGCTTTATGAAGCGTGTCGTTTTCAATCAGAAGGGTGGCGTGGGCAAGAGCACCATCACCTGCAACCTGGCCGCCATCAGCGCTGCCAACGGCGCCCGCACCCTGGTGGTGGACCTGGACCCGCAAGGCAACTCCAGCCGCTATCTGCTCGGCGATGCGGTCGATTCCTTGGAACACTCGGCCACCGGGTTCTTCGATCAGATGCTGAACTTCAAGTTGCGGCCTCTGCCCACGGAAGACTTCATCGCTGCCACGCCTTTCGAGAATCTCTTCATCCTGCCCGCCGACGGCGCGCTGGAAGAATTGCAGGCAAAGCTGGAATCCCGCTACAAGATCTACAAGTTGAAGGAGGCGCTGGATGCGCTGGACTTCGATGAAATCTGGATCGACACGCCGCCGGCGCTGCACTTCTACACCCGCTCGGCGCTGATCGCTGCCGATGCTTGTCTGATTCCCTTCGACTGCGACGAGTTCGCCCGCCGCGCCCTCTACACATTGCTCGACAACGTGGCGGAAATCCGCGCCGACCACAACGATGGGCTGGAGATCGAAGGGATCGTGGTGAATCAGTTCCAGCCCCGCGCCACCCTGCCCCAGCAAGTGGTGGCCGAGTTGAAGGCGGAGGGCCTGCCTGTGCTGGAAACCATGTTGTCGGCATCGGTGAAGATCAAGGAATCCCACCAACAGGCCAAGCCCATGGTGCATCTGGACAAGAGCCACAAGCTGACTCAGGAATTCTCTGCGCTGCATGCGGAGTTGCAGGCAGCGCGCAAGGCCGCCACGAGCGGACGCAAGCGGGCCTGAAACCCGCTCGCAGTCCTGGTCTAGATCGCCCCGAGAAAAGCCAGCAGCAACGCGTTGAACAAATCTGCCTGCTCGATGTTGAGCAGGTGCGAGGCCTGGGGCAGCACTTCAAAACGTGAACCGGGAATGGCCGTGGCGATGATCTCCGCCATGGCCGGAGTCGTGCCGGGATCGTCCTCGCCGACCAACACCATCGTGGGCGTCGCGATGCACGGAAGTTGCGCGGTGGTGTCCATGCTTGCGACGACGCGACCGCAGGCCGCGTAACCCACAGGCGACGTGGCTTCGATCATCTTCGCCACGCGGGCCATGGTTTCGGCTTCTTCCAGGCGATAAGCCTCGGTGAACCAGCGCCCCAGGGTACCTTCCGTCATGACGGCCATGCCGCCCGCTTCCATCTGGGCGATGCGCTGCTCCCACAACTTGGCCACGGCATCGCGGTTATTCGCATAGCCGCTGGAGGTGCTGCACAACACCAGACGATCCACCCGTGCAGGCGCATTCAACGCTAGGTGCTGACCGATCATGCCGCCGATGGACAGGCCGATGAAATGGGAACGCCGAATGCCCAAGGCATCCCATAACGCGATCACGTCGCCGGTCAGCAGATCAAAACTGTACGGCCCCTGCGGCGCGCTGCTCTGGCCGTGACCGCGCATGTCGTAGCGCAGAATGCGGAAGTGGGGCAGCAGCGCGGCGAGTTGATCGTCCCACATGGAGAGATCGGTAGCGAGGGATGTCGACAATGTCACCCAGGGAAGGGACGTGTCCCGCGCCAGCACTTCGTAATGAAGGGAGACGCCGCTATGGTTCAGTTGCATTTATTTGCATAACTCCGATTTGGAATTGATGGGCTGTAGATGGACGCGCTGTCCATTGATTTCGATGTCGCGAAATTGAGGAGCTACCAAGCGTTGCGTACCGGCCTTCAAGGCGTCGCGTAGCGTCGGACAGTTGTCGCTTGAGGGAAGTTGCGCCACATGGGCCCAGGCGCCGTCCGCGCCTTGAATGAAGACAGCTCCAACGCCACGCTCGGGCACCAGCAACAATTCGCGCTGATTGCCATCGGACAGGGGAAGAAGATAACCGTCGCAGGTGGTGTTGGCGCTGGTCAGACAGTTGGGAAGCAGCCATTTTTGGGGGCTGATCTCCGCCCATCGGGTGGCGGCGAATTCTTTGGGCAAGGTGGCGCCCCTTGTCCGCATGTGGACATTGGTGACCACATCTATCGCAGCAAGCGTGGGCGCCGGTCTTTCCCATTTGTTCTTCAGGGCCAGCGCCTTGGTCGCCAGCTCTTTGACGCGATTGGGATCGGCGCCCAATCCCTCCTTGCTTAGACGCTCCAGCGCGTCTCGTCCGTAGCGGGCGGTATCGAAGCGCAGATAGGCGAAATCGAATTTTTCTGCGCCGATGTACCCGCTACCCAATTGGGCCAGTTGGCTGTTCACGGCCAGCCTCGCCGGATCGGCGACGGGTGTAAACAAAGCGACGAGTACCGCCAGCACGCACCAGGAGGTGAGCACGTTGCATAGGGCCACGGGCGCCAGCCACTCCCCCCGCGAGATGGCAGCCCAACCGTAGCCTGCTGCATAGCAAGCGGCCACGATCAGGCAGGCGATGGCGATGACCCGATCTTTGGAAAGACCATACTGATTGACCCGAAGGGCTACCGCATAGGCAGCCAGTACGACCACCGGCAACAGCAGGCCACAGGCAATCCGGCCTGAATAGCGCAGAACGGGAATGACCTCCTGCCCTTTCTTTCCTTGCTGGTAGACCGTGTTGATGAGAACCACGAGCGTCGCAGAAACTCCCAGCAGCAGGGACGCGGCGTGGCGTGTTTTCCAGAGACTTTCCAGCCCAGTGAAGGGAATGCTCGCCAGGAAGCCGCCCAGGATCAAGGTAAGCAAAGGCAGCAGCCAGGACTGGAGCGTCAGCAGCAGGTTGCGGATGCTGCGCACCATGCCGGGCCGGACGTCGGTCAGATGCAGAGCAGTGGCGAAGGCGACCGCGGTGGCCGGAAGCGCGAACCATGTTTTCACCAGCAGCCTGGATAGAAAGTCCAGACCAATCAGGTTGAACAGGCCGGCACCGATCCACAGCACTGCCCAGAAGGCGCCGACGAACAGGGCCGAAAATTGCAACTGCACCGCGAGCTTCCAGCTCGTGTCGAAGTAGGTCTCGTAGGCGGCCAACCAGCGACGGTCCGACTCGCCGGCGCGAATCAACGCAAAGGCAATGAAGACGAACACGGCGCTGAAAAACGACACTAGGGGCGAGGGGTAAACGTTGCACGTGCCGTTGATGCTGATCGATTCCGCCGCCCGCCACCCATCGTGATAGGCCATGACCACTACGACGACGCCAAGCGCCGCCGACCAGAACAACAGACGGCCAAGTCGAAGGTGCCCCACGCCGATGATCAGCACCGGCGGCAGGAGCGCAAACAGAAGCAGCAAGGGCGCGAACACCTGCGCCTCGGTGCCGGGCCAGACGCAGTTCTTAGCCGCTTCGGCCAGAGCGTAGAGGACGAATCCCTGGAGCAGCCCTAAGGCCGCTCGCCAGATCAGTGTCCGTTGATCGGGGGATTGAAGCCCGCTGTCCTGCTCCGATGAAGTCATGGGAGTTCTCCGTCCTGAAAGTCAGGGGCGGAGTCTAGCGCGAGCGCACCCGCGCCATTCCAAATCCATATTCGGTGAAGGATCAGGCCGGGTCCAGCTTGGCCACCGACATGGCCAGCCATTTCATCCCCGCCGCACCGAAGTTGATTTGCAGTCGCGCGTCGTTGCCGCTGCCTTCCGCATTGACGATGACGCCCAGACCAAACTTGGCGTGCTTGACCGATTGGCCAATGCGGAAGCCGCTGCCCTGGGGCTCGCGGGAGCGGGAGTAGCCGGCGCTGGTGCTGGCGCGAGGAGTCGAAGTGCTGCCGTATCCACCGTAGGCCTTCGGCGCTTTGGGCGTCATCCACTTTTGCAAACCGGCCGGCACTTCGTCGATGAAGCGCGAAGGCAGGTTGTAGCGGGTCTGGCCGTGCAGCATACGGGTCTGGGCGAAGGAGAGGTAGAGCCGCTTGCGGGCGCGGGTGACGGCCACGTACATGAGGCGGCGCTCTTCCTCCAAGCCCTTGTCTTCGAGGATGGAGTTCTCGTGGGGGAACAGGCCCTCTTCCAAACCGCTGAGGAAGACCACGTTGAACTCCAGGCCCTTGGCGGCATGGACGGTCATCAGTTGCAGGGCGTCGTCGCTTTCGCCGGATTGGTGCTCGCCGGCTTCGAGGGCGGCGTGGGTGAGGAAGGCGGCGAGATCGGAACTCAGCTCGCCCTCTTCGCCGATGCGACCTTCTTCCGCCGTGAAGCTGGTGGCAGCGTTGATCAGTTCGTCCAGATTGGAGAGGCGGTCCTGACCTTCCTTCTCCGTTTGGTAGTGGAGGCGCAGGCCGGAAAGTTCCACCACGTGCTCCACCAGTTCCTGCAACGGCAACTCAGCGGCTTCGCTCATGCGCTCGATGAGTTGGGCGAAGCCGGCCAGGGACGCACCTGCTTTGCCCGGCACTTGGGGGATCGCCGCAAACAGGCTGCTGTCGGCGGCCTTGGCTGCGTCCTGCAATTGTTCCAGGCTGCGGGCGCCAATGCCGCGTGCGGGGAAGTTCACCACGCGAGCAAACGCCGTATCGTCGTTGCGATTGGCGACTAGGCGCAGGTAAGCGAGGGCGTGCTTGATTTCCTGCCGCTCGAAGAAGCGCAGGCCGCCATAGACGCGGTAGGGCAGGCCAGCAGAAAAGAGCGAGTGTTCGAGGATGCGCGACTGGGCATTGCTGCGGTAGAGCAATGCAATCTCACTGCGGGCGTGGCCATCGCGAGCGAGGGCTTTGATCTCTTCCACGATCCAGCGAGCTTCTTCAATGTCCGAGGTGGCTTCATAGACGCGGATCGGTTCGCCGGCACCGGCTTCGGTCCACAGGTTCTTGCCTAGGCGCCCGGTGTTGTTCTTGATGATGGCGTTGGCGGCATCGAGAATGTTGCCGTGGGAGCGGTAGTTTTGCTCCAGGCGGATCACGTTCTGCACGCGGAACTCCCGCTCGAAATCGCGCATGTTGCCGACTTCGGCGCCCCGGAAGGCGTAGATGGACTGGTCGTCATCGCCTACGCAGAACAGGGCGGCATGTTCGCCAGCCAACAGCTTCAACCAGCGGTATTGCAGAACATTGGTGTCCTGGAACTCATCCACCAGAACGTGGCTGAAACGTTCCTGGTAATGGCGGCGCAGGGGCTCGTTGCGCGCCAGCAGCTCATAGGAACGCAGCAGCAATTCGGCGAAGTCCACCACACCTTCGCGCTGGCATTGGGCCTCGTAGGCGGCGTACAGCTCCACGCGGCGGCGGCTCCAGTCGTCCCAGGCCTCAACGGCGGAAGGACGCAGGCCCTGCTCCTTCTGGGCGTTGATGAAATTCTGCAAATCCCGAGGAGGAAATTTCTCGTCATCCACATTGAGGGCTTTCAGCAGACGCTTGATGGCCGCCTGCTGATCGCCGGAATCGAGAATCTGGAACAACTGGGGCAGGCCCGCGTCCTTGTAATGGGCGCGCAGCAAGCGATTGCACAGGCC
>DASUJA010000116.1:0-25063 GCA_036279515.1 Rhodocyclaceae bacterium
GGTTTCGCCCTTGGCGCGCAGTTGCGCGACTTCGGCGGAAAGACTGTCGTCCTCGGGCCAGGGGGCGAGGATGGCGCCCTGGGCCGGGGTGGCGGGAGCCAGACGCACCAGCTCGCGCAAATCGATGGAGAAGCCGGTGGCGGCGCGACCGCGGCCCCAGGCTTGACCTACCTTGTCGTAGCGGCCACCGAGGGCGATGGCCGCAGGGCTGCCGGCGCAGTAGGCGGCGAAGACGATGCCGCTGTGATAGTGGTAGCCGCGCAAGTCCGCCAGGTCGAAGCTGATGGGCAGCCCGGCCAGGGAATCGGCCATGCGCTCCAGCTCGTCGAGCTGAGGTGCCACTTGGGTGGGCAGCACGCTACGAGCGCGGGCCAGCACGTCGCGCCCGCCGTAAAGGGCAGGCAGGGCTAGCAAGGCGGAGCGGTAAGGCTCGGCAACGCCGGCAAGGCGCTGTTGCAGGGTGGGCATGTCCTTGGCCTGCAACAGGGCGAAGAGTTCTTCCTCGGCCTCGGCATCGAAGCCGGCGGGGGCAGCCAGGGCGCGGAACAAGCCCACGTGCCCCAGGTCGATACGCAGGGCGCCAGTCACGTTGATGCCGGCGATGGTGAGGGCTTCGGCCAGCAGGCGGACGATTTCGATGTCGGCTTCGACACCGGCGTGGCCGTAAAGCTCGGCACCGATCTGCATCAGTTCGCGGCTGGCGTTGAAACCGGCGGGACGCGTATGCAGGACGCTGCCGCAATAGCTCAGACGGGAGACGCCCTTGCGATTGAGCAGATGCGCGTCGATGCGAGCCACTTGGGGTGTGATGTCGGCACGGACGCCCATGGTGCGACCAGAGAGCTGATCCACCAGTTTGAAGGTGCGCAGATCCAGGTCGCGTCCGCTGCCGGTAAGCAGGGACTCCACGTATTCAAGCAGAGGCGGCACGACGAACTCGTAACCGTGACGGGCAAAGGCGTCCAGCAGACGACGGCGCAAAGCCTCCAGTTGCCGGGCTTCGAGGGGAAGAATGTCCTCGATAGCCTCAGGCAGTATCCAACGCATCATTTAGCAATCCAGAGCAGTAACAAGCCGATGATCATGGAAGTCAGCCCCATGAAACGGAGCTGACCGTCCTTCAGTTCAGTCACTCGGCGAAAGGTGTCGCGCCACACGTGAGGCGCGAGGAAAGGCAACAAGCCTTCAATAACCAGCATGAGGCCCAAGGCCAGGAGAAACGTGGCAGCCATTTTTCCAGCGACTACTTACCCTTGCCTGAATTCTTCAGATACTTGAAGAAATCGGAGCTGGGGTCCACCACCATCACGTCGCTCTTGTTCTTGAAGCTGGCGCGATAGGCTTCCATGCTGCGGTAGAAGGCATAAAACTCGGGGTTCTTGCCCATGGCATGGCCGTAGATGGCCGCTGCCTTGGCATCGCCCTCGCCCTTGATCTTCTGGGCATCGCGATAGGCTTCGGCAACGATCACTTCGCGCTGACGGTCGGCGTCGGCCTTGATCTTTTCAGCCTCGGCACCGCCCTGAGAGCGGAGTTCGTTAGCAACGCGCTTGCGCTCGGTTTCCATGCGGCGATAAACCGACTCGGAAACTTCTTGCGGGAAATCCACGCGCTTCAGGCGCACGTCCACGATTTGCACGCCCATGGTGCGGGCATCGGCATCGGCTTTCTTGAGCACGGCAGCCATGATCTTTTCGCGCTCGCCAGACACCACGTCATGGACGGTCCGCTTGCCGAACTCTTCGCGCAGGCCGGAATTGACGGTCTGGGCAAGACGGGTGCGGGCCAGTTGCTCGTCGCCATTGACGGAGACGTAGTACTGTTTCACGTCGTAGATGCGCCATTTGACGAAGGAATCCACCAGCACGGGCTTTTTCTCGGCGGTGAGAAAACGCTCGGGTTCGAGGGAGTCCATGGTCAGGATGCGCTTCTCAAAAAAACGCACGTTCTGGATCAGGGGCCACTTGAAGGCGAGGCCCGGTTCGGACACCACCTCACGGATTTCACCCAGTTGGAAAATGATCGCGAACTGGCGCTGATCCACGGTGAACACCGTGGCGGCGAGGAGCACCAGCAGGCCAAAGAGACCGGCCAGGGCGGCAGTAACAGAGCGGTTCATCAACGGTCTCCCCTATCGCGGGAACGGAGGAAATCGCGGGAACGATAGTCGCCGCTGCGTTCCACGGACGGTGCTTTTTCCAACTGCGGTGGCGAGTCGTTTGACGCTGCGGGTCCCGCATTACCGGCACGCGCAGCAGGTGCGGCCTGTACGTCGGCAGTAGGCGCCGCCGCTTGCGCACCGGCAGCCTGCATCAGCTTGTCGAGCGGCAGGTAGAGCAGATTGCCCTGGCCCTTGGCGTCGATCATGACCTTGCTGGTGTTGGCGTAAATCTGTTGCAGGGTTTCCAGGTAGAGACGGCTGCGCGTCACTTCCGGCGCCTTGCTGTACTCGGTGAGGATCTGGCTGAAACGGGACGCATCGCCTTCGGCGGTAGCAATCAAACGGCCCTTGTAGCCGTTGGCTTCTTCCATCAGACGCGCTGCCGCACCCTTGGCGCGAGGAATCACGTCATTGGCGTAGGCCTGGCCTTCGTTCTTCTGGCGCTCCCGGTCCTGGCCGGCCTTCACAGCATCGTCAAAGGCAGCTTGCACCTGCTCGGGCGGCTGGGTGCTCTGCATGGTGACGGAGCGAACCTGAACGCCGGTGTCATAGCGATCCAGGATTTCCTGCATCAGCTTGGAGGTGTTGGCGGCAATCACGTCGCGGCCTTCGTAGAGCACGAAGTCCATCTTGTTCTTGCCCACCACTTCGCGAATCGAAGTCTCGGCAGCCTGCATCACGGCATCGTCGGGATTGCGATTCTGGAACACGTACTTGACCGGATCCTTGAGCAGGTATTGCACGGCAAACTGAACGCTGACGATGTTCTCGTCGTCGGTCAGCATCAAAGCCTCTTTCAGCACCTTGTTCTTTTCGGAGCCGCGATAGCCCACTTCCACGGTACGCACGCCGGAAAGATTGACGACCTCATGACTCTGCACGGGCCAGGGCAGGCGCCAGCGCAGGCCGGGGTCGGTGGTTTCCTTGTAGCGACCGAACTGGAGCACGACGCCCCGTTGGCTCGCATCGACGATGTAGAAGCCGCTGGCGAGCCAGATGGCGAGCACGACCATGATCAACAGGCCGATGCCGCCGCCGAACTGGCGCGGACTCAGATTGGGAGGACGAGTGAAACCGCCGCCGCCATCGTTGTTACCGCTGCCCTTCTTGCCAAAGACACCGGAGAGGCGGCGATTGAAGTCGCGCCACAGCTCTTCGAGATCGGGAGGGCCCTGGTTGCCTCCCTTGTTGCCGCCACCGTTGGGCTTGTTGCCCCAACCGTGGTCGTTCAGGGACAGAATTATTCCGGCGATCATCGGTATTCCGGCTGGTAGGGGTTGAGAGTGGGATCTGATTCGGCGGGAGCTTCGGCGCGGGCCTTGAAGGCTTCCGCCAAGGCGCTGCGCAGGAGATCGAGACCGGCGCCGGTTCTGGCACTGACTCGAACGCGGGCGATTTTACCATGGTCGCCTTTTTCCTCCCCCGCCTCGTCAGTACCTGCTTGGGGCGGCTCGGCGTCCGAATCCCGGTCGATGCCGGGAGCGGCGCCGGTGGCGTCGATCTTGTTCCAGACAATGATCTGGGGAACGTCGCCGGCGCCGATTTCGTTCAGTACCTGGGTCACGGCCTGGATCTGCTGGTCCCGGTCGGGACTGGCGGAATCCACCACGTGCAGCAGCAGGTCGGCCTGAGCGGTTTCTTCCAGGGTGGCGTGGAAGGCGGCCACCAGGGAGTGAGGCAGGTCGCGAATGAAGCCCACGGTGTCGGAGAGGACAACTTGCCCCGCTCCTTCCACATAGACCCGGCGGGAAGTGGTATCGAGGGTGGCGAACAGCTGGTCGGCGGCATAAGCGCCGGCCTTGGTCAAAGCATTGAACAGCGTGGATTTACCCGCGTTGGTGTAGCCCACCAGGGACACGGACAGTACCTTGGCCCGATCACGGGCGCGGCGTCGCACGGCCCGCTGGCGCTCGTGGAGCTTGAGGCGTTCCTTGAGCATGGCGACCCGCTTGCCAAGCAGGCGACGGTCGGTTTCCAACTGGGTTTCACCGGGGCCGCGCAAACCGATACCGCCCTTCTGGCGCTCCAAGTGGGTCCAGCCCCGCACCAGGCGCGTGGCCAGATGCTCCAATTGGGCTAGCTCCACCTGCAACTTGCCTTCATGGCTGCGGGCGCGGAGCGCGAAGATGTCGAGAATCAGGCTGGTACGGTCGATGACGCGCCGTTCCAGCTTTTTTTCCAGGTTGCGTTGTTGGCCGGGCGCGAGTTCGTGGTTGAAGAGCACGATCTCCGCATCATGGAGGCGCACGGCCTCCGCGATCTCATCCACCTTGCCCTTGCCTGCAAACAGAGCGGCGTCCGGGCTGCTGCGTTTGCCGCCGATGACGGCCAGTGACTGGGCGCCGGCGCTGCTCACAAGAAGCTTGAACTCTTCCAGGCGCTCGGCGTAATCGCCCTCGCCAAAATCCAACTGCACCAGAATGGCTCCGGCGTTACCGGAGCCGCTCGCGGGACGATCGAACAAGAGTTGAGTTGCTTCCTGAAGTCCCGCCGGAGGCGGGCGCCACGCTTATTCCGCGCCGGCTTCCTGAGAGAAATTCACCGGGCGAGCGGGCACCACGGTGGAAATGGCGTGCTTGTAGACCATCTGGGTCACGGTGTTCTTCAGCAGCACCACGTATTGATCGAAGGACTCCACTTGCCCCTGAAGCTTGATGCCATTCACGAGGTAAATGGACACCGGAATATGTTCCCGGCGCAGGGTGTTCAGGAACGGGTCTTGTAGCATTTGCCCTTTATTGCTCATGGGATTCCCTAAGTGTTTTTATAAGAAAGAACGGTCACTTTAATAGATTTTGACGCCCCCCGCTAGCACGGATGTGGGCTAGCCGTGGGATTTCATGTGGTCATTAAAGCCTGATCTCATAAGACGATGGGGGCGTCAATCCCGTAAAGGGGGCAGTTCACTAACTAGTAGCCAAACCCGTTGTGGCTCTCGCCATGGCAACTGAGATAACACTTCCTCCCGACCGTATCCACGTACCACTTGGCCGTCGCACCTGTACCCACCGCTTTGGTGTCTGTGCTCGAAAGATTGATCAGGCGGCTGTTGAACTGGGTATTGCCCTGGGTGGAGCTGATTCCATGGGGATCGTGGCAAGCCTTGCAGCCGTAGCGCAGATGTTCCGACCGATTGTGGGGCGCTTCCTTAGTGACCGTGGTTTGGCTGTGGCACTTGTAGCAAATGTCGCCCGCCGTCGGCGTCGAGGTCGCGTAGGGACGTTCGAGCAATTTCGGATTGGTGGAGCCGTGAGGGCCTTTGGGACCCGTGCCCCCTGCGCCTGGGCCGGCATTGTTGTTGTGGCAGTCGCTGCACTTCAGTGTGCTTGAAGTCGTCCATGGCGCCAGCAGGCTCGGCACCTTGGTGCTTGCGCCGGGGCCGAGCACGGCATGGTGGGAAGGATTGGTGGTAGCGAACTCCAACCGGGTGTTGGTCTGGGCGATCTGACGCGCCGTGCCAGAAGAAGGCTGCCCCGGACTGTCCGCATGACAGCGGAAGCAAAGTTGGTATTCCGCGGTGATGGGTTTCACTTCCAAGCCGGCACTATTGATGCCGCGTGTGCCCGCCAAAGAACCGGGTACGGTACCGGTGCTGCTGTTGCTGGCATGGGGATTGTGGCAATCCGCGCATTCCACGTGACGCGACGGGATGACGCCCGCCTCGGCGGGATCATGAACGCCAGTGGTCAAGGCAACCGGGTGGATGGACGCCTTGCTGAATTCCGCCTGAACGTTCTTGGCCGTTACGTTGCCGTTGTGGCAGGTGTAGCAGTTGTTCTCTTCCGTGGCACTGTTGAGCAGGCCCTTCTTGCCGCCCGCGCTGTGGGGCCGGTGGCAGCTTTCACAAGCGTTGGCCGCCACGGTGGTGGCCGTGGTGTGAGGCCAGGGATTGGTGCCCGTGCCTTTCCATGTGGCGTTGGAAAGCTTGTGATCACTTGCGCTCCAGCCGCTCTTGGTATGGCATGTGATGCACAGGGCCGAGGCCGTGTTGGGCACGGAGAGGAACTTGCCGTTGGTGTTGTCGTGGGGATCGTGGCAGGAGGTGCATTGCATCTGGCCGCGATTGTCGAGCTTCACCTTGCCGGTGAGGGTCGACGGATCGGCCAGTTCCCCGTTGCGCGCCGCGGCCAGGGCCGTGGTGTAGGCGATGGAAATCGGATGGTCGTCCGAAAGGTCGGTGCCCAGATTGCTGTTGCCCGCCGGCAGGGTGGTGACGCCGCCGGCCATGGTCGTGACTGTTTTACGGCTCAGTAATTCGCCCAAGGCGATGGTACCGTCGTGGCAGGACAAGCAGGTGAGCGAAGCGCCCGTCGGCTGGCCTGCCGAGGCCTTGGCCGTGGAGCTGGTATAGGGGGTATAGGTGGAGCCAGGATCGCGCCGATTCCACAGGGGCGCGCTGGGCGAGCTGTTGTGGGGCGCGTGGCAGAACACGCAGATCTGGCTCTCGGACGCCGCTTTGATGGTGCCCGGCCCGCTGATGGAAAGGTTGTGTTTGGTGGATGCCACGTCGGCATGGGCCGCTTGGGCAAGCAATAGCAGAACAGCCAGTAGCCACCTCACGGCGCGACTCCCATATAGCGGAACACCTGCACCCGACCGTTGTAGGAGTCGGTCACGTAGATGCGGTCGTCCCGATCGACGAAGATGCCGGCGGGGAGCCAGAACTCGCCCGACTCTCCGCCTCGTGTGCCGACGGAGAGCAGATAGCTGCCCTTGTCGTCGAAGATTTGGAAGGCATGGAACAAGCCGTCCACCACATAGACGTGGCCCATGGCGTCCGTGGCCACGCCCTTCTGCCGAGCCGCATCGCCGGAGCCGTCGCCCAATTTCCCGAACTGGGCGATGGGATGAAGCTGTTCATCAAAAACCTGAACGCGGAAATTGAGGACATCGCTGACGAAGAGCTTGCCTTCGGCGCTACGCCACAGATAGGTAGGAAAGTTGAACTCGCCCTTCCCTGCCCCGCGCTTGCCGAGGACGGTCTCCAAGGTGGCCGTGCGATCCGGCCCACGGCGGAACACCTTGATCTCGTGTGCCGCCGTGTCGGCCACGAAGATGCGGCCCCGCTCGTCGCACGCAATGCCAGTGGGCTGATGCAGGGGCACGGCGAGCTTCAGCGACACCATTTCCGCATCGTCCTTGACGCCGACCAGGGGCAGCATTAGCACCTGGGCGCGGCTGGAATCGGTGGCCAGCAATTCCTTGCCGCAGACGGCGAGCCCCACGGGCGAGGTGAAGCCCACGCCGTCGGCAACGTTGATCAAACGATAGTCGCCACCGGGGTTGAAGCGATGAATGCCGCGCACGCCGGGATCGGCCACGAAGACTTTGCCCGCGCTCACGGTCACGGCCATGGGGCGCACCAGACGCTCGTCGGACTCGCCCATGAGCAGCGACTTCACCCGATGCCAGAAGCCGTGGCGGATACCCAGATCCTCGGGGCGGGAGAAGGACTGCACGTAGGCGATACGCGCCGTCTCCGGCGGCGCGGGCCAGACCAGATTGGGATTGACCGGTTTCGGCTCGGCCTTGATGGTGGGCATCGAGTCGCAGGCGGACAGGAGGGTAATGAAGGCGAGGGTTAGCAGGAGGTAGCTGAGTTGCTGGAGTGAAAACCGAAACCCCTCCCGGCCTCCCCTGCGCGAAGCCCAACCGTAGGGGTGTGTCTGGGGAGGGGCGCAATTTTGAAGACCTTGCCAATTCGGGAAGGGGGCGTGACATGACGGGCCGTCGCAAAAACTCTCCCCCCTTGATAAGGGGAGGCCGGGGGGGGTTACGTTTTGGGAAAAATCCACCATCAAAAATCCCTCCGCAACAACCACTGCAACAGGCTGCGGTTCCGCTGCATGGGCCCTTGGGTTTCGCGGGTGCGAACAAAAGAAATCGTCATGGTCAGTTTGCGTTCCCGCCATTGAGCATTGAAGGCGCCATCGAGCCGAGTGCGGGGAAGAAGCCCGCCTTGGTCTCGCTCGTAGGTGCTGGAGAAAGACAAGTCCCAGCCGAAGGCGGGACGGGCGCCGTAGCGCAGGTCGTAGGCCGTCAGGTTCACGTTTTGCAGCCCGTTGGAATAGATCACTTTATTGCGACGGGTACCGACGCGCAGGCTGCCGAATCCGGGCAATGGATCGTCGTTTTGCAGATAGGCCTCGGTGCTGGTGCGGACGAAGGGGGCGATGGTCTCGTCGCGCTTTTCCTGCTCGAAGTTGCCACCCACGAACCAGCCCCAATTGGTCATGGGCAACTCCATGCGCACAGCCCATAGCACGTCATGCACCGTGTTGAAGGGAATGGTGGGATTGCCCGAAGTCAGGGTGGGCTCCGAATCCTGCACCCGAACGGAGGCATTGAAGTAGCGGCCATAGGTCCAGCCCAGCATGGCCGTCTGATCGGTCTGCCGATAGGAGTAGGTGCCGCCCGTGTCGTAGCGGTAATCGATCTGCACCGATTCGCCGTCGAGAATGAGGCCCGCCACCAGCCGCTGGATGCGGGTCTGGTTGCCCACTACCGTCACCTGGTAGTCCACGTTTTCGATGTAGACCTGAGTGCGATTGACGTTGCTCACCACCACGCTGCCCGCGACGACGTAGGCATGGGCGAGGGTCACGAATTGCGTGCCGGTCAGCACCGCCGTCTCGCCGATGACCGGCGCCGTGGCGCTGGTGGCCTGCTGATCGCGCTGATCCACGGACAGGCTGTAACCCGCGTTCAGGATGCCGCCCTCGAAATTGGTCGTGTAATTGGCGGAGCCGTTCACGTTCAAGAGCTGGGTCTTGAAGCTCTCGCTTGAGTTGTTTTCGGCCCGTGCGCTGCTGGTCAGCTCCATGCCTTGAAAGGGCCGGTAGTTGATGCCGCCGCCAAAGGACTGCATGTCCGAATGAATTTCGCCCTGACGGTTTTGATAGGTGTCGGCGGAGACGAATTCCTGCAAATCTGCGTCGGGCCGGTAGCGCAGATCCAGCATCAAGCGCATGTCGTCCTGATTCGGCACGCGGAGCGCGCCGGCCTCGTAGGTGCGTCGATTCATGGAGAACAACTGGGTCAAGTCCGTGGGTTCCTTGCCGCCCCACTGCAAGCGGGAATCCACGGTCACGCCTTCTGCACCGTTGCGTGACGCCTGGATCGGCACCGAGGCGCTGCCCGATACCGATGTCTGCTTCATGGACTGGTACTGGAACTGGGTGCTGCCCAAGGCGCCGTAGGCCTTGCTGGCGCGAAACGAGAACTGGTCGGTATCGTCGTTCACAACCCGGTCTGCACCGCGCCCCTTGGATTCCGTATGAGAAAAAGCCGCGTTCAAGGGCACCGGCGTAACGGGCGACAACAAAGACACGTCGGCGCCGTAGCGCTGGTTTTCTTGCGTGATGACCTGCCCCGGCGCCACGCTCTGGGTGGGGTTCAGGTGATCGAAGAAAAAGCTGCCACGCAGGGGCTTGTCCTTCAGCACCACGCCCCGCAGGCTGAGGTTGTATTGGGTGCTGGAGGAAGCGGTTTCGCCGCTATCGGTGAGATAGCGCTGCCGATCGAAGACGGGGCCGCCGCCCACGTCCAGGGTCAGCAGATTGGGGTGATAGATGTAGCCATGACCATTGAGGAAAACCTCGGTACGGAAGTCGCTCTGTTGCTGATGGGCGCCGGCATCGCCGCCGGATTCGGTGGTGTAGTCGTCCCGCGCGTAGCGCACGTCCGCATGGCCGTCCGTGGCGTTGATGCGAAAGGGAGCGATCTCCTCGCTCCGTGCCTCGCCCACAAAGCAGTTCACCACTGCGCTCCCGAGCAGCAGGCCGCCGAGCCAGCGGCCGTGAAATGCACGCGCAAAACGCTCCATGAATCGCTGCGATCAGCGCGCCGCAACCGTGCCGGCATCATCCGCCGGATAGTCCTTGCCCTGCATGCGGCCGAAGCCGAACACGTCGATCTTGTTGGGACCGAACTGGCTGGCAACAAAGATCAGGTATTCGATCTGGAAGCCCTTGCCCGCATAACGCTGAAACCAAGACACGTTGTCTCGGTCGATGGTGACGCCGGTGGGCAGGTTGAGGCCTTCCTTGCCGTCGCCGGGCTGGCCGAAGAAGAGCAGCAGTCGTCCATCCTTGTCGAACACCTGCACGTTCTCGAAGGCCGCATCGGACACGTACATGCGCCCCGCTCCATCCACGGCGATACCCTTGGGCCGCGCGAAGCTGCCCGGCGTTTCGCCCACGGTGCCGAAGGAGCGGACGAACTTGCCCTCGCGGGTATAGCGTTGCACGCGGTAGTTGCTCGTATCCACCACCAGCACGTCGCCATCGGGCGTGATGGCGATGTTGGTGGGATGAAACAACTCGCCCTCCGCCGAACCCGCCTTGCCGAAGTGGCCGAGGAACTGGCCATTGGCCTTGGAGATGATCTGCACGCTGTGGTGAAGGATGTCCACCACGTAGAGCCGGTCGCCATCGATGGCCAGATCCACGGGGCGGAACTGGCCCTGCTCACCTAGTGCTCCGATGAAGCGGTCGTCCTTGTCGTAGACCATGATCTGATCGCGGCCCGTATCGGTGACGTAGCGCTTGCCATCCTTATCGATGCGGATGTTGATGGGCCGCTTGAGGCGCCCGCCGCCGGAAGCAGCCACGTACTCCAGCTTGCCCTTGGCAAAATCGAACACCGCCAGGGCCGAGGCCCCGGTGTCCGCTACGTAGAGCCGGCCCTTATCCATGGCCGTGCCGTAGGGCTGCACTAGGCGCGTCTCTTTCTGGTCGTCGCCCAGCACGAACTTGGCAAAGCCGTCGTCGGCCACCGCCAGATCACGCTCGGTGGCCAGGGTCACCAAATGCTGGATGCGCGGTGCTTCGGGCAAGGATGGGTAGTAGACCTTGCTGTCCGTCACTGCCAACTCTGGCTTCACCGGGCCGCTGACGCAGCCGGCCAGCAGCGGGAGCAGCCCCGCCACCGCCAGCAGCGCCGCCCATTGCTTGCGAAGGGCGATCATGGGCATTACTTGTTATGACAAGCCAGGCAGATCTTGCTGCCGGACGGATCGACCTTGACCAGACCGCTGCCCAGGGAGCCCACGGTGAAGGTGTTGTGCACGTCATGACAGGAATCGCATTCCATCTTTCCGCCGTAGAGCAGCATGGCACTGATAGTGCCGGTACGGGTTTGGGTGCCGGAGCCGATGGTCACCGTCTTGACTGCAGGATTGTTGAGAGACCCGTCCGCCGTGGCCAGGGCTGTGTCGTAGGTGAAGCCGATTGGGTGGGATGCCTTCAGATTGGTGCCGATATTGTTGGCGGCGGAAATCATGGTGGTGCCCGTGGTGCCACCGAAGCTGTTCACCGCCACGGTGCCGTCATGGCAGGACAGACACAGCTTGGAGTTGCCGCCCGGCTGGGTGATGGAAGCGTTCAGCGTGGGGCTGCTGTAGAGGGTGTAACTGGCGGTGGAAAGCTTGTGGTTCCACAAGGGCGCATCGGTCACGGTGGTGTCGGACTTGTGGGGGGTATGGCACGCCACGCAGATGCGACCGCCGGACCAGGCCTGGGCGGTGAAGTCGTGGGCAGAACCAGTGATGGTGCCCGCCTGGGCCGCTGCGCCCCAGAGCAGACCGCCCAATGCGACGGCCTTGATGGCTGCCTTGGCAGCGCCGAGCCACTTATTCACATTAAGAGCCCCATTGAGCGTCCCATTGCGCTTGGTAGCCAAGCTCGGCGCCATGAAGGTCAATCGTTCCAATTTCATTCCATCTCTCCTTTTTCCCGGGTTGGATTCAGTTCAAGCCCGCTCACCGAGCGGATGTGGGATTGCGGGAAAGCATCGCGTGTGATAATTTCCCACCCGTAACGTGTGCAACTTTCCCACACAGGATGGAATCATGTCAACGGAAATCGCAATGAAACTGCCCGGCGGCGTAACGTCCGCGACAACAGCGCCGACCACGACGGACGGCACGCCCATGTCGCCAACACGGCTGCTGCTCTGGCTTTCAGTGGCATTACTGACTGCGCTGGCCTGGTATGTGAGGGAACTACAGCCCTACACCTCCGCGTCGGACGTGGGCTATTGGATGGGCGTTGCCGGCGGCTCGCTCATGGCTGCGTTGCTGCTCTATCCGCTGCGCAAGCGTCTGCGCTGGACTCAGCCCCTGGGCGCCCTGCGCCATTGGTTCCGTTTCCACATGGTGGCCGGCATCGGCGGCCCGTTGCTGGTGCTCTATCACTCCACCTTCCACGTGGGCTCCTTCAATGCGGCCATCGCCCTCTCCAGCATGTTGCTGGTGGCGGCCAGCGGCATCGTCGGACGTTTTCTCTATCGCCGCATCCACCACGGCCTCTACGGACGGCAAGCCACCTTCAAGGAATTGCAGGAGCAACTGGGGCAGCACCTGACGGCCCTGGAAAACGGCATGCAGTATTTGCCAGCGGTGAAAGGGGAGGTGGAGGCCTACCTGTTGCACGCAGGCGAACCCCGTCGCGGCAAGCTGGTAGCCATACTCCATTTCCTTTCCCTGGGCGCCTATCGCCGCGCCTCCCTGCGCCGCGTTCGTAAAGCCATCAGCGCCACATCGCGTCGGCCCAGCCGGGAAAAGCTGTATCTCGCCGTAGCCGATACCCTTTCCGCCGCGCAAAAGGCATCCCAGTTCAATGCCTACGTCCGACTCTTCGCCCTGTGGCATGTGATCCACATCCCTTTCCTGGGCATGCTGGTGCTCACTGCCGTGGCGCATGTGATCGCTGTCCACACCTACTGATCCGGGGAAGAAGCGGATGCGTCGGCTATTCCTGGTTCTGGCCTTGCTGATGGCGCCGCTGGCGGCCCATGCCCAGAACCTGGAAGCCGCCCTGATGCCCGGCGCGGTGATCAAGGGCCACGCGGAGGCCGAAGGCGAATGCGGCAAGTGCCACGTGCGCGGCGACAAGGTGGCTCAGCCCGGCCTCTGCCTGAATTGCCACAAGCCGATAGCTGCCGACGTGAAGAGCGGCCAGGGCTATCACGGCCGGTTGAAGGACAAGACCTGCCGCAGTTGCCACACGGAACACAAGGGCCGCGAAGCGAAGATCGTCAAGTTGGACACCCAGCACTTCGACCACACCCAGACCGACTTCCAACTCAAGGGCAAGCACAAGGACAAGCAATGCACCGGCTGTCATAAGGCGGGCGAGGTTTGGCGAAAGGCTCCCGGCGAATGTTTTGCCTGCCATCGCAAGGACGACAAACACAAGGGCGGCCTCGGTGAGAAGTGCGGCAACTGCCATCACGAGGGTAACTGGAAAGACGCCCATTTCGACCACGGCAAGACAAAGTTCCCGCTGCGCTTGGCCCACAGCGATACCGACTGCAAGGATTGCCACAAGGACGAGCGCTACGCGAATACGCCAAAGGAATGCGTCAGTTGCCACAAGTCGGACGACGTACACAAGGGCGGCTACGGCAACAGTTGCGAGAAGTGCCACAACGAAGGCAAGTGGAAGCAGCCCACCTTCCGCCACGATAGGGACACCAAGTTCCCCCTGTTGGACAAGCACTTCAACGTCAAATGCGAAAGCTGCCACCGGGCTTCGCCCTTCCGTGAAAAAGCCTCCACCCGCTGCGTCTCATGCCACCGCAACGACGATGCCCACAAGGGCAGCCTGGGCGACAAGTGCGACAAGTGTCATGCAGCGAAGGGCTGGAAGACGACCCGCTTCGATCACGACCTAGACACCAAATTCCCCCTGAAGGACAAGCACGCCAAGGCCAAGTGTCAGAGCTGCCACAAGACAGATCCCAACAAGCCCGCCGCCGACAAGACCCGCGCCCCCACGCCTACAACCTGCGTCGCCTGCCACGAAAAGGATGACAAGGAGAAGGGCCACAAGGGCCGCTTCGGCGAGAAATGCGAGAGCTGCCACACGGAACGCGGCTTCAAGTTCGGCAGTTTCGATCACGACGGCAAGACGGACTTCAAGCTCATCGGCAAACACGCCAAGACCAAGTGCGACGTGTGCCACAAGGCGCCGCTCAACAGCGGCACCAAGACCGATGCGCGCTGCATTTCCTGCCATGAGAAAGACGATGTGCATTTCGCCAGCTACGGCACCGACTGCGAGCGCTGCCATGTGGCAACGGACTGGCGCAAGGTGACGAAGAAGGAGCCGTAGTCGCGACTCCCCTCCCCTGGACAAACGAGAGGACAACCATGCCCACATCCCTCTGGACCTTCTACGCCCCGCCCTTGCTCCTGCTGTTGTGGGCGCATATACGCCTGCGCAAGCGGCGCGAGGTGCGCGCCGTAAAGGTGCTGCACGAAACCCTAGAAGCGGGATTGACCGAACCGCCCAGCCTGCATCCAGTGGTGGACAACGCCATCTGTATGGGCTCCGGTGCCTGTACCCGGGCCTGCCCGGAGCACGCGCTCGGTATCGTGCATGGCAAGGCGGTGCTGGTGAATCCCTCCCACTGCATCGGCCACGGCGCTTGCGCTGCGGCTTGCCCGGCAGAGGCCATCACCCTGGTATTCGGCACCGCTAAACGCGGTATGGACATTCCCTACGTAAAGCCCAGCTTTGAAACCAACGTGCCGGGCATTTTCATTGCCGGCGAACTGGGGGGCATGGGCCTGATACGCAAGGCGGCGGAACAGGGCAAGCAGGCCATGCAGAACGTGGCAAAGCATCGCGGCCAGGGCGATCAACTCGATGTGGTGATCGTGGGTGCCGGCCCGGCGGGGCTGACCGCCACCCTGGGCGCCATGGAACACAAGCTGCGCTCCGTCACCATTGAGCAGGAAGATTCTCTTGGCGGCACGGTCTATCACTACCCGCGCAACAAGCTGGTGATGACCCAACCCGTGACCCTGCCCCTGGTGGGCAAGGCCAAGCTGGGCGAAATATCGAAGGAAGCGCTGCTAGCTTTCTGGCAGGACATCGTGCAGCGGGTCGGCATGAAGCTGAACTTCAGCGAATCCATGGAGAAGATCGAGTCCATGGGCGATGGCAAAGGCTTCATCGTGCATACGCCAAAGCAGCAGTACAAGACGCGCAACATCCTGCTCGCCATTGGCCGTCGCGGCACACCGCGCAAGCTGGGCGTGCCGGGCGAAGAACATCCAAAGGTGGTCTATCGTCTGATCGACCCGGAGCAGTACAAGGGCCAGCGGGTGGTGGTGGTGGGCGGCGGCGACAGCGCCATCGAAGCGGCCATGGCGATTGCCGAAGAAGCGGATACGGAGGTGATCCTCTCCTACCGCGGCGAAGCCTTCGGTCGCGTTAAACCCAAGAATCGGGAGCGGCTGGCGGAAGCCGAGGCGGCGTCCAGACTAACGGTGGCGCTGGGTTCCAACGTCCTTTCCATCACGCCACAGACCCTGGTGCTGGAGCAGGGAGGCAGTCAGCGGGAGATCGCCAACGACGCAGTCATCGTCTGCGCCGGCGGCATTCTGCCCACGCCCATGCTAAAGGACATCGGCATCAAGGTGGAAACGAAGTTCGGGACGGCTTAGGGGCGCCCGCGAGGCCTGCTCAAGCGGCGAGGACGACAGGCTCCTGGAAGGTGGAAGCCCCGGCATCGCGAGCAACGAAGTCCAAGGTCTCGCGCACCACCACGTCCTTGTCATTATCCAGGGTGATGATGTGATAACTGTTCTCCAGCACCACCTTGCGCACCAGGGATGAAGATACCTTCGCTTCCACCAGGTCCGCGCTACGCAGGCTGGTGGTGTCGTCCTCTCGCGCGTGGAGGATCAGCGTAGGCACGGTGACTCGATGCAGATTCGCCCGCAAGTGGCGCATCATGCGCTCGGTCTGATACACGCCAACCATGGAAAGCTTGGATGCCCCCGTGTCGCTCTTTCCCTGGCCTTCCATTTGCGCCGCGATCCAGTTGCGAATGCGGACATCTTTGAGACCGTAGGGGGCGCGCTCGCGGAAGTAGGTGACGTAACGCAGGGGCGTGTAGTAGGCCAATGCGCGGGCAAAGCGCAGACGACCAATGCTCCAGCCGTCGAAGAACAGGGTCGTGGCGTAGAGGCAGAGACTGTGAATGTCCTCGCTGCGCTTGATCGCCAGCGTCAGCGCCATATCGGCACCCGCGCAAAGTCCAGCCACGCTGACGTGGTCGTATTCGCGCTTGAGCTCATCGAACTTGGCTTCCACCTGGGCCGCCCAATGCTCCCAGCGGGTGCGCCGATGCTGCCAGGGACTGTCGGCCACACCGCAGCCTTGGATGTAGGGGATATGTACGGAATAGCCAGCTTTGTGGAGCTTGCGCCCCACGTAGCCCATTTCCTGAGGATTGCCGTAGAGGCCATGCAGCAGCAGGACAGCGTGCCGCCCTCCATGCAGATTGATGTCCTTCATCGCTAGATCCTCTCTCTTGGTGTAGCGCCACTCGCCCACTTGCGCGGCGTCGCCCTAATTTAGAGAGGCTTTATATTGCTTTAGGCCTGACATTCGCCTGTCGAAATTCTGACGCAGACACAGTGCAGCAAAGACAACGGACGTAGGGCCTCGCTTCGGAAATCGGATGCAGTGCAATGCGTCCGATTTTCACCGCACCCTCCTCCGCCTTGCATCCATCCGTATTGGGTGACAACCCAATCTGCCGGCTTACGGAGAGCAGGCGCTAGAACCCGTAGTTCAACATCAATCCACCGCCCCAGTCCGGGCTGGCGTCTGAGTAGCCTTTGACCGCATAGGCCTGCATCTTGAACTCGGCATTGAGGCGGTGACTGAAGAACAGCATCAACTCTCGCACGGGCGCCCCCGTCTTGGTCAGGCGTTCGCGCCAATCGAAAATAGCGCCCCAACTGGTGCCTCGCTGAAGCTGGTGAGCAACACCCAGGGAGGCATACAAGGGGTCGCGGTAATCGATTCCCACCGGATCGCCCATGAACTTCTGGCCTAGCGTGGCAAGCGCTGTCACCGAGCCGAAGGATTGGTAGCCGTCCAGTTGCACCGAGTAGTCGTCCTCGCCGGTGCTGAGTCCCTTGTCCTTTTCGCCCACGCCGAACTTGACCTTGCCCGTCAAATCCCCCCCCTGGCGCTTTTCGGCGTTTTGGTAAAAGGACCATGTCGCGGAAGCCACCACGTCGCCCCAGCCCGTCACCGAACGAGTCGCCCCCTGAGCCTGATTGGTGACGATACGATCCGCGCCAATACCGACCACATTGCTAGGACCGCGGCTATGGACATAGGGGGCGGATGCCTTCCAGGTGACATCGCCCAGGTCGTACTTGAGCGCTATCGGGTAGGCCCAGGTTTCCGTGGCGACGGTATCGCCGTACTTCCCCTTGGAGTAATCGCTACCGACGGTCAGGCTCCAATCCTTGTCTTCTGCAAAACCCGAAACAGAGAAGAAGATGGGCAGAGATAGGGCGCTGGCTGTAGCCAGTTTTTTTACGATACGCACGCGGGGAAATACCGATTGAAAGTTAGTGGCGCTCATATTTTTCCGGTTTTTCAAACTTGTGAGGTCTTTCCACTCTTTCCGGCTTCTCTACTTTTTCGGGTTTCTCAACCTTCTCAGGCTTTTCGACCTTTTCCGGTTTTTCTATCCTTTCTACTTTCTCAAGCTTCTCAACTTTCTCGACCTTTTCCACCTTCTCCGCTTTCTCGGCCCGTTCAAGCTTTTCGGTCTTTCCCACCTTCTCCGTCCGCTCGGCCCGCTCGGTTCTCGCTTCCGTAGAAACTGGAAGCACAACAGCTGCCGCGCTGATGCTTGGACTGGCACTCGTATCCACCGCCTTCGACACGACCACATCGGAAGATACGACGGAAGCCTGATTGATCGTTGCACCGGACTGGCTGATATCGACGGCGGAACGAGTCACCGGCTCCACGCTCTCCACCTGCAAACGGTGACCGGCACCTATCTTGCCGCTGACGACAACGGGCCTTTTCTGGGCGGCGATGCTCGCCGACGCGCCATTCAGTTCAAAGCCGGCCACGGTGGCGCGACCATTGGCATTGGTCTGCACAAAGCCTTCCACCACAGCCCGTTCCAAGGTGTTCCGGTTGGGCAGCACGGGATCAGCCTGGACGCGGGTGGCTACTAGCCGGTTACCGTTCCATTGACCCGAGGCCATCACTTCCGTTGCAGCAGGGAGACGCCCCTGGACCGCCACGCCCTGTACCTTGCCCGCGACGACAGGACCAATCAGCGTGGCCTGAGGCAAATCGGGCTTGGCCTGGATTCGGCTCGCCACCAGATGCCCCGCCGGATTGACCAGGCCGCTGATCTGCACCGGCGTACCGACTTTCACGCCATCCAGCTGCTTCATCATGCCGGGCGGCAGCACCACTTCCTGGCCCATGACCTGGAGGTGCCCGCGAGCGCGATCCAGCGCCGTCACCGGACCTTCCAGCGGATTGATCATGCGAATCTCGCGGGCAACCAAGCCCCGCTCGGTAGTCACGGCTTCGATGGCCACTACCTGACCGACGGCGAGCTTTTCGAGACCACCGGGACGTCCATTTTCGCTCGCGGGCGTGGCGCTGCCGTAATGCACTTCGAGACCATTGACGCAGACGGAAGCGAAGCCGGTGATGGTGCCGACGATGCCGGTACCGCCTATGCCGCCGGCGCCGCCCATGCCCTTGTCGCCGTCATTTCCAGCGATCTGTCCGGTGCCGCCGATGCCTCCCACGGATTTTTGTGGTGCGCCGGTCCCACCGATGCCTCCGACGCCGTGGCCCGTGCCGCCTTCGCCATCGGCAGGCGAACCTGTACCGCCGATGCCGCCAGTGGTTGCAACCTGTCCGGCCCCGCCAATGCCGCCGTCACCCGCTTCGACAGCGGCTGGCACGGCAAGACACACGGGGGCTGCCCAGGCCGCTCCAGCGCCAAGGGCAAAGACGCCCGTGCAGAGCAGCACCGACACGCGAATAGGGAACACGCCACCATGTTTAAAACATGGTTTTTTGGATGCACCGATAAAACCGGGCAACCGGCCTCCCCGCTCAGGCACTGCCTTCTCCATCGCCCTTTTCGGAATAGAAGTAGATGCCGCAGGTGTAGCGGCCCAAGTCTTCGCTGGCTTTGGCCTGCTTCTGACTTTCCAGGGATTTCTTGTTGAGGCTGTGGAGCAGACGCATACCGGAACGCTCCGCCTCCTTGGCGAGGGCAGCCACTGCGTCGGCCGTCATGGCTTCGTAGTGAACGCTGCGTTCCAGGAACACGCCCTTCTCCGCCAGCACGTTGGTCACTGCGGCTGCCGCGTGATCGTGAAGGTTGTGGCCGAGATAGAAGGCCTGCTGTTCCAAGCTGCCCGAGGGCACGAAGGCGGCAGCGTCCAACACCACCCTATCCTGCTCGTTCACCCGCACCACGCCCAGTCGCAGCCATTCGTCCAGCAGCGCGCGAGCGCGGATGTCCTTGCTCACGGAGGCCACCAGACCTTCAAAGGATCGATCACCGCCCTGACTGGCAAGGCGCGGCAAGGGTGCCGGCAGACCTTCTTCATCAGCGAAGGGTTCGTGGGACCAGGCCGACACCACGCGCATGCCGAGAGACACGGATTCCGGCGCTTCCAGGGTCTCGTGCTCCATCTCGCGCAGGCGCTTCACGTCCTTGCGATGCACGCCGGTCAGCAGGGTAATGCGGCTATCCGTCTGGGCTTTGCCAGGCAGGCCGAATTCGCGCAGGGCCACGTCCACGTAGATTTCCTTCAGCAAGTCCGACAAGTAGGTGTATCCAATGCCCTTGGCCAACAGCAGGCGCACGATGGGGCGCAGGATGTGGCGCAGGGCTTTGACCAGAGGAGCGGGCGGTAACTGGGCGGACATGCTAGGAGACTTCACGAAAAGTGAAGTGCCGATTTTGACACGGCCACACGGTATTTGTGGGAAAAATTCACCAAAGCGGTGCAGCCAATTTTCGTTTTCGGTCATGGGTGCTTCCCTCTGCATCCGTCTGGTGCATTGCTAGGGCCTGTTCACGCTATGGCGACGGTCGCGAAGGGGGAGAATCGGGATGCAGTGCAAGGCGCGAGTGACGCCGTTGGGCCGCCCCCAGCAAGGAACGAGCAACGCCGCAATGCGCCCGATTCTCCCCCTTCCCTTCGGGTTGGTTCTCAATCCGGCGACTGCGGCGTTGTCGGACTTGCCAAGAGATGACTCTTGGCTGCGCCCTCCGCCTTGCATCCATCTGGATTGGGAACCAACGCGATCCGCCGACATAGCGTGAACAGGCCCTAATTGACCTGATCCACCACAACGGCCACGCCTCTCGCGCCGGACTTCACGCCGCTACGCTGGCCGATCAAATCGCCCGACTGAGCCTTCACATCGCCGTGCTTGGAAACGCGTGCTTCCACTACGAGATGGTCGGCCTTGCCCGCGTCCAGTTCAAAGTCGAGAGGCAGCTCCGACGCTTTGGCGCGCAGCACGGCGAGAGGCATGCGCGGCCCCTCCTCCGCGCGAGCAAAGATGAACACTGCATCTTCGGGCGCGACTTGTTTCATCAAGGCTGGCGCCAGCTTCACGGTGCCGCGAATAGCGGTGGCAGCGGGAACCGCAGGGGCTGGCGCATGGGCGATAGCAGCAGCGTTTTCAACGGGGCCAGCTACGGCATGGGTTGTTGGCTTCGCTTCCTCCTTCGGCGCTTTCTCGCCCAAGAGCAAACGAATCTCCTCCAGGTTGGCCTGAATCACTTCCCGGTCCTGGGAATCGCTAGGCAGCTTGTCCAGCAGACGCTGCCAGTGGCGCCGCGCTTCCGCGTACTGCTTGTGCTGATAGGCGGCGGTGCCGGCCATCCACAGCGCAGTGGGATGGTCGGGGTTCAGGGCCAGGGCCTTGCGCACCAGGGTCGCCGGTTTGCCGTCCAGTTGCCCGCCGTGGCCCATGGCCGTTACGTCCGCATATTCGGTCAGCAGATCGGCATCCGTATCCACCACGGCGCCGGCCTTGGCGAAAGCCTGTTCTGCCTCGCCGTAGCGGCCCATGACTTTCCAGGAACGGGCCAGCATGAGCCAGCCCTTGGGATCGTCGGGATTCTGTTCCAACTTGCGGGCGAGGCTTTTCACCATGCCGTCGATGTCGGCGGCCTTGTCCCCATGAGCCGCATTCAGATCGGCGCTGTCCAACGCGGCGCGATTACCGATCAGACCGTAGAGCAGGCCTGCGACCAGAGGCAACACCAGGACCAGACCGATGGACGTGCGCTGGCCCGGCAGATCGCCGCGGCCTGCGGCCTGGCTTTGCAGATGACGCCAGGGCCGCAGCAGCAGTGCCAGGGTAGTGAGGATCATGGCGCTCGCCGCGATGACCAAGGACATGGCTGCGCTCATGCGGGTTCCCCTTCCGACGGCACGTCGCCGCTACGCTTCACCAGGCGATAGAGCAGCCCACCACCCGCCAGCAGCATGAGGAAGGGGGCCAGCCACAACAGCCATGTGTTGGCTTTGAAGGGTGGTCGGTAGCGCACGAAATCGCCGTAGCGGATCACCAGAAAGTCCACAATCTCCGCGTCGGTCATGCCCTCGCGGATCATGCTGCGAATCTCGCGGCGCAGATCCTCGGCCAGCTCGGCGCGGGACGCGGCGAGGGTTTCGTTCTGGCACACCAGACAGCGCAACTCCTGGGACAAGGCCTGTAGCCGGGCTTCCACGACAGGCTCCGCCGCGATGGGCATGGCTTCGGCAGCCGATGCGGTCTTGTGGCTCATCATGAACACTAGGAAGCCGAACAGGGCCACCAAAACGACGAACAATCTCTTCACCAGAATCATTGCTTTGCCTCCTTGAACAAGGGCAGCATTTTTTCTTCCCACACCTGCCGCGTCATGGGGCCGGTCTGCTTGTAGCGCACCAGGCCGTGGGCATCGATCAGATAGGTCTCGGGCACGCCATAGACGCCGTAGTTGATGCCAACCCGGCCGTCGCCGTCGAAGGCCACGCGCTGGTAGGGACTGCCAGCCTGCTTCAGCATCTGCCGCGCATCCACGCGCTGATCCTTGTAGTCGAGGCCGACGATGGGCACCACGCCCTGTTGCGCCAGTTCCAGCAGGAAGGGATGTTCCTCGCGACAGGAGCCGCACCAGGATGCCCACACGTTGAGCAGCCAGGCCTTGCCCGCCATATCGGCACTGGAAAAGCGCGCGGGACCTTGGGCAGCGTCGTGCCCCGTCAGCGGCAGCTCATCCAGCACGAAGGCGGGAGCAGGCTTGCCGATCAGGGGCGAAGGCACGTCATGGGGATCTTTGCGCAGACCGACGCCGAGGAATAGAGCAAGGACCAGAAAGGCGCCGAGGGGAATCAGATAACGACTCATCAAACGGCTCCTTGCAAGGCTGCGTTCTGGGCCACGGCAGAAGTGCGGCGACGATAGCGACGATCGGCCATGGCGGTGAGGCCGCCCAGGGCCATGAACAGACAGCCGCCCCATATCCAGTTCACAAACGGCTTGTCATAGACACGCACGCTCCAGGCCCCGTGCAGGTAGCCGTCCGCGCCGCCGTCCAGGGGCTCGCCCAGGGAAACGTAAAGGTCGCGCGTCAGGCCGGCGCGAATGGCGGCGTCGGTCATGGGATTGGAGGAGGAGAAATAGATGCGCTTCTCGGGATGCAGGGTCTGCACCAGCTCGTCGCCGCGCAGCAGTTCCACGTCGCCGACCACTGCCGTGTAGTTGGGGCCCGGCACTTCGCGCACGCCCTGGAAGCGGAAGCTGTAGGCGCCGAGACTGGTGGTATCGCCCGGCGCCATGCGCACGTTCTTTTCTGTCTCGAAGCCCATCACCAAGGTCACGCCGATCACGAACACGGCAACGCCCACGTGGGCCAGTTGCATGCCCCACCAAGCGAGGCCGGGCCGCAAGATGCGCAGCCGTTCACGCACTTGCAGGGCGATGCCGGCGATGATCCAGAACGCCAACACCATGCCCAGCGCCGTGAGGGGCGACCAGTCGCCCAGCAGCAGCGGCGCAGCGATGCCGGCCACCAGGGCAAGCCCGGCGGCCAGCCCCAGGCGACGCGCCAGTTCCTTGGCGTGGGCATTGCCCCAGCCCGCCGCAGTTCCGACGCTGATGAGCAGCAGCAGCGGCACCATCACCGGCACGAAGACGGCATTGAAGTAAGGCGGACCGACGGAAAGCTTGCCCAGATCCAGCGCATCGATGATGAGCGGATAGAGGGTGCCCAGCAGCACGGTGGCCGTGGCCACGGCGAACAGCACGTTGTTGGCGAGCAGCAGCGCCTCCCGCGAGAGCAGACCGAAGCCCCGGCCTGCATCCGCCTTCAGACGCGGTGCGCGCAGGGCGAAGAGTCCAAGAGAACCGCCGACGACGAAGGCGAGGAAAGCCAGAATAAAAAGGCCACGACGCGGGTCGGTGGCAAAGGCGTGCACAGAACTGAGCACGCCGGAGCGAACAAGGAAAGTCCCCAACAGGGAAAGCGAAAACGCGGCGATGGCGAGCAGCACGGTCCAGGCGCGGAAGGTGCCGCGCTTTTCGGTGACAGCCAGGGAATGCATCAGCGCCGTGCCCGCCAGCCAGGGCATGAAGGAGGCGTTTTCCACCGGGTCCCAAAACCACCAGCCGCCCCAGCCCAGCACGTAGTAGGCCCAGCGGCTGCCCATGGCGATGCCCAGGGTCAGGCTCACCCAGGCGGCGATGGTCCAAGGCCGCGTCCAGCGCGCCCAAGCGGCGTCGAAGCGACCGTTCATCAAGGCGGCGAGGGCGAAGGCGAAGGCCACGGAAAAACCCACGTAGCCCATGTAAAGCATAGGCGGATGGAAGACGAGGCCCGGGTCCTGGAGCATGGGGTTCAGGTCGCGGCCGTTGTCCGGCGCGGGCAGCAGGCGCTCGAAGGGATTGGAGGTGAGCAGGATGAAGAGCAGGAAACCGGCTGCCACCAAGCCCAACACGCCCAGCACCCGGGCCACGAACACGTCGGGCAGCCCTTTGGAAAACACGCTCACGGCCAGCATCCACAGGACCAGCATCGCTGCCCACAGCAGCAGCGACCCTTCGTGCCCGCCCCACACGGCGCCGAAGCGGTAGAGCGCAGGCAGCAGGGAGTTGGAGTTCTGGGCCACGTAGGCCACGGAGAAATCGTTGCTCATGAAGGCCCAGGCGAGGGCCGCGAAAGCGCCCATCACCAACAGCGCCACTGCTTGTGCCGAGGGCCGCGCCAGGGCGATCCATTCGCCACGTCCGCGCTGGGCGCCGATCAGGGGCAAGGTGCCCAAGACCAGGGACACGGCCCAGGCCAGGATCAAGGCCAGATGGCCGAGTTCAGGAATCATTGCGGATGCTCCCAGGGAGACTTTGCGGCCACCTTGATGGGTGCCTCGTTGGATTTAGCCGGAGCGGCGCTGGCGGCGCGATCCAGCGCGCGCTTGGCTTCCGGCGGCATGTAGTTTTCGTCGTGCTTGGCCAGCACTTCGCTGGCGACGAAATTGCCTTGGCCGTCCAGGCGTCCTTGCGCCACCACGCCCTTGCCCTCGCGGAACAGGTCGGGGAGGATGCCTTCGTACTGCACGGGAATTTCCTTCGCCGTATCGGTGACGACGAAGCGCGCGACCATCTGGTTGCGTTGCACGCTGCCCGTCTTCACCAAGCCACCCACGCGGAAGGCCCGTTCCTTGGGCGCTTCGCCCGAAGCCACTTGGGTGGGCGTGAAGAAGAAAACCAGATTGCTGTTGAAGGCGTTGAGGATGAAGGCCGCGGCGATGCCGACGCATGCCAGCCCGCCCCCCAGCCAAAGCAGACGCCGATAGCGGGCCTTCATGCGAGTTCTCCTTCATCCAGCATCCGCTCGGCACGGAGGCGGCGCCAGCGCAGCACAAGAATTTCCAGGGCCATGGTCAAAGCGCAGGCGCCGATGCTGGTCCAGACGAAAGGCGCGTAGCCGCCCATGGCGAGGAAGTCGCCCAGGCTGTCCCATTGGACGCTCAAGTTAGTCAATTCCATGCTTCACCCATCTGGCATGAGACTCCCGTTCCAGGATGATGCA
>DASUJA010000117.1:0-2105 GCA_036279515.1 Rhodocyclaceae bacterium
CCGCTATGGGCGCGAATGCAGGCGTCGCCCGGCTTGCAGCGCTGTGCTCTGAGCAGGGCGGTATGGGCGCAGTTGGGGCAGAGGGCGTGGACGCCTACTGCGGGGACTGTATCGCCCGGTGTCTGCGTCATAGGAGACGCCCGTTCCATGCCGCTCGCCTGGGTGAGTGGGGGCGCATGCCATATTCAAAGGCTCCGTCATTCCCGCGAAAGCGCCCCGCAGGAAGTACCCTTGGGGTGCGCATTGCTGTCCGGAATAAATGTCGCGACGGCGAAACCGAAGTGAAGTCGTCATCCCCGCGAAAGCGCATTGCTGTCCGGGATAAATGGCACCCGCGAAGAAAACGATAGCGAGCCGTCATCCCGGCGAAAGCCGGGATCCAGGAAGCGCCGCAAGAACCGCTGGATTCCGGCTCGGGCACCGCCCGGCCTGTCCTGAGCTTGCCGAAGGGCCGGAATGACGAAATTTTATGGCCGGCGATCAAATCGAACCTGCGTAGTTTTGAGTCCGTGCCAAGCTGCAAGGCCCGAATCGCTGTACCTACCTGCTTTTCCGGAAGGTTCTCGAAAACTATTCCGGACAGCAGTGCGCGAAAGCGGGAATCCAAGTTCTTGCGGCCGACACCCCTCACCCCGTCCCTCTCCCGCAAGGGGAGAGGGAGCCCAACTTGAACGAGGCTGGGGATTTTGGTGGCACTCCAGTTCATCAACATTTCGAGTCGACTACTCAATCAAATGAGTGGATGTCTGGACCTGACTGACATAGCAAGCAGCACGTCAAAAACGTCCCGGACGGCAGTGCGCACCCCATGGCCCAAGGCCACGTCGAGGGTACTTCCTGCGGGGCGCTTTCGCGGGGATGACGGAACCCCATCTCAGCTTTCCTCGTCACCGCGCAACCCCACGACGATGCCGCTGGCGGCTTCGGCATCCGGCGTGAATTTGACGCAGTGCTCGCCGGTGTCCATGAAGTAGAGATTGCACACGGCATTCTCGGCCACGGGCTTCACACGGGGCGGAATGTGGTCGTCACTGCACACCACCACCTTGAGGCCGGGGAAGCGACCGCGCAGGGTTTGAGTGATGCCGTTCTCGTCGGCCAGGGAGGGTAGGGTGGCAACGGCATCGGCGACGTTTTGCAGGAGGACGGCTTCGATCATGCTTCGTCCTCCTCTTCGACCATTTCAGCAAAACGGGCCAGGGAGCTGGCTTCCACGCCCATGATCTTGGCCAGCCAGGGCGGCGGCGCGGAGAGGGTGGCTTGCAGTTGAGCCAGCGTATCCTGGGCCGGGCCGACCTTGGGAATCTTCACCGGATGCACGCCAGCACGTACAACCTTGGCGGCAGCGGGGCCACCGATGGATTGCACGTAAACCACTTGGCAGTCGTTGATGACTTCGGAACGAGCAGCGTTGCGGTCCTCGACGGTGTCGGCTTCCAGCGTGGGGCGCACGCCGATCAGGCGAATTTCGGTGGGAGAGACTTGGTAAATCAGAAAACGTTCGCAGGAGCCAAAGTGGCCGTCGAGCTTTTCTTCGGAATTGGAGGCCACGGCCACGCGGATGGAGCCGGGCATGTCGCCGTCGGTATAGGCCTGGATGGGCAGGTTGTCCGCGTTCTGCACGCCTTCGCCCCAGAGCAGGCGCACGGCGCTTTTGAGTTGCTCGCTGGTGTAGTCGGGATCGATGATCTCGTCACCCTGGAGGATGACTTTCAGATCGGCGACGGTGACGTTGGCGAGGGTTGCCTCGGACATGGGCAAGCCGAACTTGTCGGCAATGGCGGAGGCAAGCGCGCGGGGTTCAATGCCGGGCAAGGCGCGAGCGGCCAGGCCGATGCGCAACGCGGCTTCACGAGTCATGGGGGCGGACATGGCTTTCTCCTGGTTTCGCTTCATCCAACCCGTTCGCCCTGAGCTTGTCGAAGGGTGAACGGCCGCATCCATTTCCGCTCATGCTTCGACAGGCTCAGCACGAACGGAAATGGAAGAGAACTATCGAATCAGAGATACACGATGCAGGACTCGCCGGCCGGGCAGGCGGCGAGGCACTGGGGCTCGTCGAACTCGCCTTCGCACTCGGTACAGGTGTCCACGTTGATCTTGAA
>DASUJA010000118.1:0-27014 GCA_036279515.1 Rhodocyclaceae bacterium
AAGGGGGCCGCCGTGTCGAGGATGCGGGTGATGATGTCCCGGGGCAGGCCTTCGATGGTGAGCAGGTGTTGCAGCTCGCCGTGCTTGTTCAGTTGCGGATTGATAGCGTTCATTGGGCGTGGGCGTCAAAGAATCCTTGGAGAATGGTGGCGGCTGCTTCCGCGTCGAGGGTTTCCTTGCGTTGCTTCCAGTTGAGGCCGCGCTCGGCAAGGCGCGCTTCGGCTTCAGTAGAGGAGAAACGCTCGTCCACCGGCGTCACGGGCAGCGGGTAGCGGGCTTCCAGTTGCCGACAGAAACGCTCGGCACGGGCAGTCATTTCGTGGGGCTCGCCATCGGCGGAAAGGGGCAGGCCCACCACGAGGCGGATGGGCTGCCATTCGGCGATCAGCTTATCGATGGCGGCAAAGCGTGCGGCATTGGCTTCCAGTGCAATGGTGGTCAGGGCCTTGGCCCGACCCAGCAGGGTTTCTCCCACTGCCACGCCGATGCGCTTGGTGCCGAAGTCGAAGGCGAGGACCGTGCCTTGTTGGGCGGGAAGGGGGAAGGGAGAAGGGGGGAGGGTTAAAGCCTCGGCTGCGTTGCCCGCATCGGCTGATTCCACCCTTCTCCCTTCCCCCTTCGCCCTTCCCTGCATCAGGCGTGTCCTGCCACGTCGGAGAGGTTGCTGAAGTCGATGCCGAGCAATTGCAAGGCCGCAGGCAGGCGCTCTTCAGGGGGCTGCTGGAAAATGATCGGCAGCGAGGCGGGCACGGTGAGCCAGGCGTTCTGGGAAAGTTCCCATTCCAACTGGCCGGCGGCCCAGCCGGCGTAGCCGAGGGTCATGATGAATTCTTCGGGCTCGCCGGTGCTGCCGATGGCGGCCAGGATGTCGCGGGAGCTGGTGAGGGCCAGCTCGTCGTTGATCTGAAGCGAGGACTGCCATTCGCCGGCAGGGCGATGCAGCACGAAGCCCCGGTCGTTTTGCACCGGGCCGCCGAAATACACGGGCTGCTGGCCCAGTTCCTGATGTTCGAGGGGGATGCTCACCTGATCGAACAGAGTGGCGAGGCTCATTTCCATGGGCCGATTGACTACGATACCCAGCGCGCCATCCGCGTTGTGCTCGCAGATATAGGTCAGGGTCCGGGAAAAATTCGGGTCGGCCATGGCTGGCATGGCGATCAGGAAATGGTTGGTCAGATTGACCGTCGGGGTTTCGGTGCTCACGCCCTTATTTTAGCCGCCATTCGCCGGAGCGACAGGTGCGCGTTCCAGAGCACGCCACCGGCCCAGGCCAGGGATAAGGCCATGATTGCTATGCCTATGCCGTGAAATGCGGCGCCGTAGGCGTGGGCGGCGGCAATTTTGTTGAAGGTGTCGAGCAGAAAAATCCAGTCGTGGGGGCCATCCGCGCCCGTGTGGCCGCCCAGGAGCATGAGCTGGGGATCGGCGGCGTCGAAGACGTAGGGCGCCAGATCGAGGAAGCTGGTGCCACACCACCACATTCCCACGGCTGCGCCATAGGGATCACGGTTGCGAACCAGAAATGCTCCAGCGCAGATGAGGGGCAGGGCGATCTGAAACAGGCTGCCCCCCGCGATGGTGAGGAATTCGCCGAAGGGCATGAACAGCACGTGGCCCGCCTCGTGGATGGGCAGCAGGATGGCGTGCATGAAGCTGGTGCCCATTTCTCCGTCGCGGTAATTCATGGCGGCGAGTCGCCAGCCCCAGACGGCGAGGAGGACCAGTAGGCCGATGCGGCCCCAGAATTCAAGGTTTGATGCGTCGTTGGGCAGATGGAGCAGGTGCTCAGTCAGACCGCTTCGGCTCGCTGCTTCATCTTCGGCGTCTTCGCTCTTGTGCATCGACGGCGGGACGAAGCTGTCACGCCGTATCCACTTAGCGAACACCAGCCCGCAAGCCGGGCAGGTGCCGGGCTCGCCTTGATCGGCAGGGCTGCGGACGTGGCCGCATTTGGGGCAGGTGGGGAACATCGTGAAGCGTTCGTGAGGAGTGAGGGGTTAGGGGTGAGGAGTAAAACCAGCCCAATGCGACGGCATGACTCGGTGAGGCGGCCCATATGCCGCACATTCTGCCAAACTTGCACGGCCCCACGCCTCACTCCTCACCCCTCACTCCTCACGATGTCCACCGCCCTCGTCTGGTTCCGCCGCGATCTGCGGCTGCACGATCACGCTGCCCTCTACCAAGCCTTAGCCAAGCACGAGCGGGTGTGGTGCGCCTTCGTCTTCGATACCGACATCCTCGATCCCTTGCTGCAAGCGGGGCTGCGCGAGGATCGACGGGTGGCCTTCATCCACGCATCCTTGGCGCAACTGGATGGGCAACTTCGGCAGCGAGGCAGCGCCCTGCTGGTGCGCCATGGCTCGGCTCGGCAGGCGATTCCGCAACTGGCGGCGGAACTGGGTGTGGACGCGGTCTACGCCAATCGGGACTACGAGCCTTTCGCACGGGAGCGGGACGCGGAGGTGGCGCGGCAATTGCGGAAGCTCGGCATCGAGTTCAGCGACTGGAAGGACCAGGTCGTCTTTGAGCGAGATGAGGTGCTGACCCAGAGCGGCGCGTCCTACGGTGTCTTCACGCCCTACAAGAATGCCTGGCTGCGCAAGTTGGAGGAAGCCGGAGAGGGCGCGGTGGCAACCTATCCGGTGATGCAATCGTTGGATCGTCTGGCACCCGTCGCTGCGACTGAGGAACCCATGCCGACGCTGGCGTCCTTGGGTTTCGTTGCAACGGCGCTGCCCCTTCCGGCAGGGCCGGACGGCGCCCAAGTGCTCTTGCGCGACTTTGTCGCCCGCATTGACGACTACGCCGACAAGCGCGATTTCCCGGCGCGGAAAGGGCCGTCCTATCTCTCCGCTCATCTGCGCTTCGGCACGCTCTCCATCCGCCAACTTGTCGCCTATGCCTGGGGCCGCGTGCGCCATCGGGGCAGCAAGGGCGCGGAGGTGTGGCTTAGCGAATTGATCTGGCGCGAGTTCTACCAAATGCTCCTGTGGCATCACCGTTGCCTGCCCGACCACTGCTTCAAGCCCGAGTGCGACCGCCTCGAATGGGATGACGCCCCCGAACTCTTCGCCGCATGGTGTGAAGGCCGCACCGGTTATCCCCTGGTGGACGCGGCTATGCGCCAACTCAACCAAACCGGCTACATGCACAACCGACTGCGCATGATGACGGCCTCATTCCTCACCAAGGACTTGGGCATCGACTGGCACCAGGGCGAGCGTTACTTCGCCGAGCAACTGCTGGATTTCGATCTGGCCGCCAACAACGGCGGCTGGCAGTGGGCGGCTTCCACCGGCTGCGACGCGCAACCCTGGTTCCGCATCTTCAACCCGGTGACGCAATCGGAGAAGTTCGATCCCCAAGGTGTCTTCATTCGCCGCTACGTGCCGGAACTGGCAGGCGTTGCCGACAAGTACATCCACGCGCCGTGGCTGATGCCGGCTACGGAACAGAGCCGTTGCGGCGTGGCCATCGGCCGCGACTACCCGGCTCCCGTGGTGGATCACGCTACCGCGCGAACGCGGACCTTGACCCGGTTTGAGCGCCTGAAAGCGGATGAGGGAAACGCTGATTAAGTGAGTACCGTTCGGGCTGAGCTTGTCGAAGCCCTTGTGTCACTGGGCTTTTTCCAACTTACGCACCAAAAGCCCCAGCCCAATACCCAGTGTCGCCGCGCCACCCGTGACCCAGGCGGCGGACTGCCAGTGGCCCGTGGCCGCCACGAGTGCGGCGATGATGGGGGTGCCGAGGAATTGACCCAGCTGCGCCCCTTGGGAAAAGAGTCCCTGCAAGGTACTGATCTGGTTCGGTGACTTTGCCAACGTGGCGGATGAAGAAATGACCGCCGACGGAATCAGCCCGCCCCAGAAGGAAAGGGAAAGGCACAGGCCGTATCGCACCAGATCGGGCAGCCCTTCGACGAACATGCCGAGCCCGGAGAGTCCGGTGATAACGCTCGCCGTCGCGATCAGATTGCCCCGCCGAAAACCCCGCTGCACCAAGGTGCCGCCAAGCAGGTTGCCGGGCACGTTGACCAGCACCATCAGACAGGACAGCAGCGCCACCAGTAGCGGCGACAAATGCCTTTGCTCTTTGAGGAAGGTGGGCAACCAGATAATCAGGGCGAAGTGCTGAGTGGACCACGTGCCGAAGATCAAGGCGAGGATCCAGGGCAGAGGCCGGGCCAGCGCGTCGCGTGCCACGGCGAGGAAGTGGGGCTGCGTGCCGGTGATATGCGTGCGCACCGCATAGGCGGCCCGGTTGCGATACACGGCGAAACTCGATGCGAGCAGCATCAACAGCGAAAGCAGCCATAGTCCCCGCCAGCCGCTCATGGGCAGCAGCAGCGGCGCCGAGAGCGTGACCAGCCCCACGCCTGCGGGCAGGTAGCAGGACCAGATGCCCAGAGCGAAACGCCGATCGCTGGGTAAGGATGCGGCGCTCAGCAGCGCCGGCGCCGATACCGCCGCCGCAATGAAGCCGGCACCTTCGGCGAAGCGGGAAAGCAACAGCAGCTCCGGTGTGGGACTCAGCAGCCCACCGATGCCGCCGAGGATGCTGATGCCCAGACCCAGAAAGCACATGCGCAGCGCACCGAGGCGATCCCCAAACAGGCCGAAGAAGACTGCGGTGAACACCGCCAGGGTGTTGAACATGGACGACACCCATCCCGCCGCCACCAGTGAGAGGTGGAATTCTTCGCGCAGTTGGCCCATGGCAATGGGCACCTTGCCCACGTTCATCGCCACGGCTACGCCGACGAAAGCGGCGGCCAGAACGGCAGGCCAGCTAGTAAGGGCTGCGGGACGGTGTAGCGTGGGGTCGGTGGCGTTCATGCTGTTTTCGTTGTTGTTCTTCTATTGGTTCGGCACATAAATGCTTGCAGTCGCCACTCCGGCGAAAACCCACTGCTGTCCGGGATATTTCCGAAGGTCTTTCGGAGTCGCCGAAAGGAACTGGGTTTTTGGCCTTGCTGTCGAGCTGCGACTCAAAACTACGACGGCGGTCAATTTTGGCGTCCGCCTCAAAACTTCGTCATTCCGGCGGAAGCCGGAATCCAGGGGTTCTTGCGACTCTTCCTGGACCCCGGCCTTCGCCGGGGTGACGGCGTCACTTCCGATTTCACCGTCGCGGTATTTGTCCCGGACAGCAGTGAGCTTTCGCCCGAATGACGACGGTTTCAAACTTTATCGTGTCGAATCAATAGCGCTCAGGCCGGCTTGTTGAGCAAATCTTCAATCGTCACCATCAGCGGCTCCATCTCATCCTTGCCGACCTTTTCCGGCATGGGGACAGCCTCGAATTCCATGTCCATGTGGCAGAACAAGAGGGGGATGAGGAACTTGTCCCAGTTGGTGCCGATAGCGAATCGTTTCTTCGGATACACGCGGCACACCCACAGGGGCACGCCGGCTCGCTGGGCCGCCATCACCGCGCCGGGCTTCATCTTGTGCAGCGGACCGCGCGGGCCGTCGGGGCTGACGAACATGCGGCCCGTCTTGGCTGCATTCACCATTTCCGACCAGGCTTCTTTCGAGAACTTGGACGAGGAGCCGCGGATCATCTTGTATCCCCATCGCTCGAAGAGCTGGGTGATCAAGGCCCCGTCCCGGCTTTGGCTCGCCAGCCCCGCCCAGCCCTGATAGGCGAAGTACTTCATCATGGGCAGCATGTTCCCGTGCCACACGGCGATCACGCATTCCCGAGGCGGAATCGGCCCGCGCACGCGGATGCGCCAGGTGAACGAGAGCAGGTGAAACAACAGAGGAGCGACTTGCGCCAGACGGCGTTGGATGGCTTTGCGCATGGGGTGAAGCGGCAGATGAAAGGGCGGTATTTTCGCCGATAAGGAGAAGCGTGAGGGGGGCGAAAGAAATCCGTTCTCAGGATCGTGCCGTCACTTCTTGGCCTTGGCCGCCGTTTCGGTCGGCATCGCGGTCGCCATCGTGGTCGTCTTCAGTCCGAACAACTTGCCGTAACGCAGGCCGACATAGGCATGCTCGCGCATGAGCATTTCCACCCGCGCCGATTCCCGTTGCTCCAGCGCGTCGAACACCAGTTGATGTTGCAACTGGGCGAAGTGGAGCTTCTGGTATTCCTTATTCAGCGCCGCCGTATCGATAACGATGGAATCCGCCGAGGCGAAAGGGAGATGGTTGTTGCGGGCGATGGCATCGGCCACCACATGGCTGTCCGCTGCGCCGACGATGGCCCGGTGGAAGTCTTCGTTCACGCGGCTCCAGGTGCCGATGTCTTCCGCAGTCAGGTAGCCCTTGGCCAGCACTGCCGCGCCCTCGTTCAGGCAGGCGATCAGCGTGGCGCGCAATTCGGGCGACAAGCCACGCTCGGCCAGTTGCCGCGCCGCCAGTCCTTCCAGCGCGCCGCGAACCTCGATGGCGCAGCGCACATCCACCTCCGAAAACCCGCGCACCAGAAAGCCACGGGTGCCAGCCTTTTCCAGCAGGCCTTCCTGCTCCAGGGTGCGGAACGCTAGGCGTACCGGCGTGCGAGAGACGCCCAAGGCTTCGGCCACCGGAATCTCGGCGATACGGCTCCCCGCCGGGTATTGGCCGTCCATGATCTGCTTGCGCAGGGTGGCGACGACGCTGGCGGAGTCAGGCGACTTTTGCTTTTCTGGATCCATTTCCACGAGAAATCCTTGACTGAAACCAAAAATACTGTAACGATTGGATCCAATCTAACATAAATAATTTAAATAGAACCCACCTAACCCAATGGAGATCAAGACCATGTTCCTGAAAAATTCCTGGTACGTCGCCTGTACCCCCAACGACATCAACGGCAAACCCCTGGGCCGCAGGATCTGCAATCTGCCCATGGTTTTCTACCGGGGTCAGGAAGACGGCGAAGTCCACGCCCTGGAAGATTTTTGTCCCCACCGGGGCGCCCCCCTGTCCCTGGGCTTTGTTAACGGCAACAACATCGTGTGCGGCTACCACGGCCTGGAAATGGGCTGCAAAGGCCGCACTGCCTCCATGCCCGGCCAGCGGGTGGGCGGCTTTCCGGCGATTCGTTCCTACCCGGTAGTGGAGCGCCACGGCTTCATCTGGGTGTGGCCCGGCGATCCTGAAAAGGCCGATCCCGCGCTGATCCATGATTGCTTCTGGGCCAACAGCCCCGACTGGGCCTACGGCGGCGGGTTGTATCACATCAAGTGCGACTACCGCCTGATGGTGGACAACCTGATGGACCTGACCCATGAAACCTATGTTCATTCCACCAGCATCGGCCAGAAGGAAATCGACGAAACCCCCTGCCAGACCAAGACTGAAGGCGACCACGTAACGACCAGCCGTTACATGGACGGCATCATGGCGCCGCCCTTCTGGAAAATGGCCCTGCGCGGCAATGGCCTGCCCGACGACCAGTTGGTGGATCGTTGGCAGATCTGCCACTTCACGCCCCCTTCCCACATCATGATCGAAGTGGGCGTGGCCCTGGCCGGCAAGGGCGGCTACAACGCGCCCAAGGACGCCAAGGCTTCCAGCATCGTGGTGGACTTCATCACCCCCGAAACCGATACCTCCATCTGGTACTTCTGGGGCATGGCGCGGGATTTCCGCCCCGAGGACAAAGCCCTCACCGACCAGATTCGCGAAGGCCAAGGCAACGTGTTCGCCGAAGACCAGGAAATGCTGGAACGCCAGCAAGCCAATCTGCTGGCCTATCCCGACCGCCGTCTGCTGATGCTCAACATCGACACCGGCGGCGTGCAATCGCGTAAGGTCATCGACCGGCTACTGGCCGAGGAAAACGCAGGAGCCGCCGCATGATCACCGTTCGCGTCGCCCGCAAGGCGCTAGAGGCCCAGGACATTTGCAGCTTCGAGCTGGTGGCCGCCGACGGCAAACCGCTGCCGCCTTTTTCCGCCGGCTCCCACATCGACGTGCATCTCCCCGGCGGCATCGTGCGCCAATACTCCCTTTGCAACGACCCGGCGGAAACCCATCGCTACGTGCTCGGCGTACTCAACGACCCCGCCTCGCGCGGTGGATCCAAAGCCATGCACGAGCAGGTCAAGGAAGGCGATACGCTGACCATCAGTGAACCGCGCAACCACTTCGCCCTGACCCACGAGGCCAAGCGTAGCCTGCTCTTCGCCGGCGGCATCGGCGTCACCCCCATCCTCTGCATGGCCGAGCGTCTGGCGGTGATGGGCAGCGACTTTCAAATGCACTACTGCGGACGAAGCCGGGAGCGCATGGCTTTTGTAGATCGCATCTCCGCCTCATCCTTTGCCTCGCGGGTAGCGGTGCATGTGGATGACGGCGCCCCCGAGCAAAAGCTGGATCTCGCCGCTGCCCTCGCCAAGCCGCAAGCCGGCACGCATCTCTACGTCTGCGGCCCCAAGGGATTTATGGACGCGGTGCTCAACACCGCCCGCAGCGCAGGCTGGCCCGAGGAGCAATTGCACTACGAGTTTTTCTCCGCCGACGTAGTGAAGTCCGATGCCGACGGCAGCTTTGAAGTGAAGCTCGCCAGCTCCGGCCGCGTGGTGACGGTGCCCAAGGACAAGACCGTCATCGCCGCCTTGGCCGAAGCCGGAATCGACGTACCCGTGTCCTGCGAGCAAGGCGTCTGCGGAACCTGCCTGACGCGGGTCATCGAAGGTGTTCCCGATCATCGGGATGCTTATCTGACGCCCGAGGAGAAGGCGGCGAACGACCAGTTCCTGCCCTGCTGTTCGAGGGCTAAGTCGGCGTGTTTGGTGTTGGATATTTAAGAGGGAGAGGGGAGGGGATTTCTCGCCGTTCGTCCTGGAGGGGTACCGGACGCTTGCCTTCATCCAGGTTCGCTATGAATGCCCCGCAGAAACTTGCGGCGCTCCCTCACCCCCCCGTTCGTCCTGAGCGTCCCACAGGGACTTGCTTCGCGGCGTAGCGCCATAGGCGCGAAGTCGAAGGACCACCACGGAGCGACGTGCCTTTTCCTTTCCTCCGTTCGCCCTGAGGTATCGAAGGGCGAACGCACTTATTCAAACAATGCCCGCATAACAAAGTCCGCGCCGGGTGTTCGCCCCGGCGGGCGACCTACTTTCTTGCTTCTGCAAGAAAGTAGGCAAAGAAGCAGCCCCGGCCACGTCGGCCCTGCGGGCTACCCGCTGCTGCGAAGCGAAAAATGGCCGGTCCCGCAAACTCGCCTGCGGCTCAGACACGCGGTCCCGGACTACCCCATTTCCCGCATCACATCAGCGGCTCGGCGGAACGGGAGGGTCGCTCCGTAGCAAGAGCTTCCATGCGTTACGAAGAGAGGTCGTCACTCAGTCCCCGTCACACCGGCGAAAGCCGGTGTCCAGTTCGGGCGTCGCCTGGATTCCGGCTTTCGCCGGAATGACGTTGGTCGCTATGTGAGCTTTTGAATTCCCATCAGAGTCCCGGTGAGATTACCTCCACTCGGCGTGGCAGAAGGGGATTTAATGGCGCATCGCTACCTGCGGGGCTACGTTGGACTGCGTGGGGGAGTTAGTTGGCCGGAATGTATGCAATCGTTGTGTGATCGACTTCAGTGTTGTCCCCGAGGTCCAGCGTAGCCTTGATTGCATACATGGAACCTTTGGGTGCAATTAATGCCACCACTTCGTCATATTCGACCCCTGGCTCAAGGTCGTACCCATTTGGGAATCTTTTCATCAGGTCGGTCTTGTAGAACTCGGGAAGTTTCTCCAAATCCAGCATTCCATCTTTCTCGCCCCTAGGGATACTTCGGACGGTAATCAACAGCCCATCCTTGCCGGCAGTGACGAGCACCTTGCCGATGTTTTTAGGCTTGATGTGGATGAGCAAAAGCCGGGAGTCAGCCGAATATGGCTGACTTTCGGATGAAACTGTTAGTTGAATATTGCGTGCGGTAGTTTCGGTAATCCGAAATTGATACAGCCCCCACCCAGCACCAACAAGAATGGCGAATATGGATAACGCTTTGAGGAGCAGGTCAGCCCAGTCGCGTGTGCGTTGCAGATCCATGGTGGGTTGGTCCTTGCGAGAAGTTTGGAGTCTAAGTCGTAGGGGGTAGCGGTACACACCCCAATCTAGTTTATCCATTTTGATTTTCTCGCTGTTTCTACGACGCACGCAGATAGCTATGGGGAAAATCCCATCAGAGCCGCCGAGTGAGGAAGACTCGACGGGGGCAGTCCGGGGGGGCGCGTGTCTGAGCCGCAGGCGAGTTTGCGCAACCGGCCCGGCGAGGCTTTCGCAGCGAGGGAAGCCCGAAGGGCCGGCGAAGCTGGGGCTGCTTCTTTGCCTACTTTCTTGCAGAAGCAAGAAAGTAGGTCGCCTGCCGGGGCGAACTCCCGGCGCGGGGTGCGTTATGGGGACACAGTTGAATAAGTGCGTTCACCCTTCGATACCTCAGGGCGAACGGAATGAAGGAAAGGGCGTCACTTCGTGGTGGTCCTTCGACTTCGCGCCAATGGCACTACGCCGCGAAGCAAGTCCCTGTGGGACGCTCAGGACGAACGGGGGAGGGGGAGCCGCCCTCTGGGAATAACGGAGGAGTCTCAGCGAGCGCCGATCAGTCCCCGCACCAGCCGCAACAACACCCCCTCGTCATAGGGCTTACCCACGCAATGCACCATCCCCAACTCCGGCTCAATCTCCACCTCGCCATGGGCCGCCAATATCACAGGCACATCCGCCAGCGCCGGATCGGATCGCAGGCAGTGAATCAAATCCAACCCACCCATGCGCGGCATGTCTGCATCGACGACCACCAGAACCGGATCGACGTCTGCAACCTTCTCCAACGCCTCCACGCCATCCCTGGCGACCACGACGCGCAGCCCAGCCTTCTCTAACAGCCGAGTGGCCGCGTTGCGAGCGGAGGGGGAATCGTCCACGACCAAAACGGTAGCGACACTTGCGGTATCGCGTACCGTTTCCAGAGCAACAGGCAGCGTCTGCTGAACCACCTGACCGGGCCGGAAGGCGAGGATCACTGGGTCGATCAACAGCAACACTTCGCCGTCATCCAACACCGTGGCGCCGGCGATGCCGCGCACGCGGGAGAGTTGGGGGCCGAGGGACTTCATGGCCACTTCCTGGCGACCGAGCACGGCGTCCACTTCCAGTGCGATCTGGCGGGCGCCGCTGTGGAGCAATAGACGCCAGCGGCGGTCGCCGTCGCAGTCGTTATCGCTGGCTACGGTTTCGCCGAGACCCAGCAATTGGGGCAGGGTGTGCCAAGGGTATTGACGGTCGGCGAAGGTGATTCCGCCGTCACGTCGGGCGCTTGCCAGTTCTTCCGCGCTGGCTTCGCCGGCGAGTTCCACGAGACTGGCGGGGATGCCGTAGCGGCGTCCGCCGGCGCTGACCAGGAGGGCTTGGCCCAGGGCTGGTGTGGCGGGCACCGAGATGCGCAGCAGGCCGGATGCGGCTTCGCTTTCCATGCGGCCACCCACTGTCGCTAGGTGGTCGCCGCAAATGTCGAGGGGCAGATCGGCGGGGAGGCCGGTGAGTTCGACGATGGCTTCGTCCGCTTGGCGTCGCACATGCAGCGCCATGGGGCCGGCGTCGGGATGGGCGGCAGCTTTGCGCAACAGCAGATCGAGCACGGCGGCAACGCGGCCCAGCACCGTGCGATCCAGTTCGGTCTGCTCGCCTTCGATGGCGAGCGAGACGGGTGTGCCGTGCTGCTCCGCTTCCCGTTCCACCAGCGCGAGCAGCCGGGGCGCGACGGCGGAGAAGGGCGCCAAACGCAGGCGCAGCAGGCCGTGGGAGAGGTCGCGCTGAAGTCGGGCCTGACCACCGAGGATGCCCGAGAGGCGCTCCAGACCGGCCTCCAGCGCCTGCTTGAGCGTTGCCACGTCGGCTACGTTTTCGCTCCAGGCGGGGACGTTGAGTGGGATGTGGTTGGCATTCTGGGTTTCTGCGTCCTGTGCTTCTTCAACGTCGCACAGATTTTCCAGCTCACGCAGGCTGTGGCGCAGACGATCCGAGGCGAAGCCCAGTTCGCTCAGGTCGCCGTTGAGGGCGCGCAGTTCCGCTTCCACTTGGCGGCGACCGATGGCGATCTCGTGCACCTGATCCAACAGGCGATCCAGCTGGCGCGGTTCGATGGCGAGGGGCGTCTCGTATTCCGACAGAGGCGCGGGGGCCGCAGTCGGCGGTGCGTCGCTGCGCAGCATGTCGAGCAGGGCCACCATGCGGTCGAAGCCGTCTTCCAGTTGATCGATGTCCGCGTCGTCGGCGCCTTCAAGCCCTGCCAGCCGATCTTCCAATCCCTGAATCAACTGGACGATGCCCAGGGCACCGGCTTCGCGGGCAGCCGTCTTCAACTCGGCGAGCAGCGGCGTCAGGGCTTCTGGGTAGCTGTTGTCCGAGGGTGCGGTGTGCCAGCGGCGCAGCTGGTCGCCGATGGCGGCAACGGTGCTGCGGCTTGTTCGTAGAAACACGGGCAGTTGCTGAGGGTCGATGCTGCTTTCCAGTTCCTCCGGCAGGGGCTCCAGGCTCAAGCTGGAAAGCTGCTCCAGCTCCGCTTGCAGGGCCGCCGCTTCCTCTTCGGGATCAACCGGGAAGGCCTGGGCCGAAGCGGCCACCACGGGGATGCTGCGATTCACCGCCCGACGCATGGCCAGGATGTCGGGATTGCTCCAGGGCAGCTGCTCCGCATAGAGCGTGAGCAAGGCCAGATCGGCGGCGGCCTGGGGCAGCGTTTCCGCGACGGGGGGCGAGAGGGAGGCGAGCAGTTCTTCGGTGATGCGCGCGGCGCCGTGCTTCCCCAGTACCGTCAAGGCGCCCTTCACCTGACGCAGCGGAGCGAGCAGGGCGTCAGGCGGCTCGATGCCTGCCAACACGGGCGCCAGCTGACGCTGGGCTTGATACAGGTTTGCGCCAGCCTCGATTGCCACCCGGCCCGCCAAGCGGCCATGGGCTTCGTGACCTGGCGGCGGTAAGTGGAAGGGGCCGAGGGTTTCGCCTTCGAGCAAGCGCTGGAGACGTTCGACTAACTCCTCGGCCTCGTGGGCAAAGGCGCTTTCGTTATCGGTGGCTTGGTCTAACCCATCGGCGAGCAAGAGCAGGGCGATGCTCACGTCCTCATGCAGCTGATCCTGGGCGGCCAGTGGATTGCGGCGCAGGGCCGTGGCTGTGTCGCCGACGGCGGCTGCCAGCGGGATGAAGCCGGGCATGACGCTGAGACCGAGAAAGGCGGCAATCTCCGCGATGCGCTGGGCGCTTTCGTCGAAGGGCAGCAAGGCAGCGACGCTACCGGCGCAGAAAGTGTTCCAGTCGGCCTTCGCTGCTTCGAGCGCTGCCGTGAGGGCAAGGCGTTGCTGCTGTCGTTCTCGTTCCACTGCGCCATCGACGGCTTCTTTAGGAATCAGCTGCGCGAGGCGATAGGCGCTGCGGGTGAGCGTCACGGATGGTGCGCTGCTGTCGGCCACGGCTACTTCGTAGAGCACGTCCCGCAGCAGGCGTTCGGATGCGTTGCCGCTGCCTTCGGTGAGATCGGCCACTTGCGCTTCGATGCGTTCCAGCAGGGGCGCGAGTTCCTGGCGCAGGGGATCGCCCGGTTCGCCGGGGCTGTCGGCCAGGGCGTCGAAGAAGGCGACGCAGATCCACCAGAAAGCCCGGTCGTCCGGCGTGGCCTGCTGTTGCTCGGCAATGGCGGCGGCATTGCGCATGTCGCGCAGGGCTCGGGTCTGGTCGTCCTTGCCGCCGTGCCGCCACTTCTGCCAGCCGCGGTCGAAAGCTAGTCGCGCTGCCTTGAGCCGTGCCGACTGGGCTTCGGGCGGTAGCGGCGCAGCGTCGCTGTCACGGGGAGGCGGACGCAGGGAGAGATCGGGGAAGAAAAGATCGGAAGGCGCATTGGCTTCCGCCGACGGCAGCCCGAGGGTCAGCAGTAATTGGCGATAGGCGGGATAGAGGGCCAGCGGCTGATCGGGAGCGCCGGCCAGCAAGCGATTCAGGTAAGCGCGGAGGGTGGCGATGCTGGTGGAAACGAGGGCTCCGTGGCCGTTGTCGTCATTCCACGGAGAGCCGTCTTGAATAGGGCTGCTAATGGGGATATCGGCTCCCTCTCCCCCTGTGGGAGAGGGACGGGGTGAGGGGTGGAGTAGGTGGCTGCCACCATCCCCCCTCACCCTGTCCCTCTCGCACGAGGGGGGCAGGGAACCTTCTTTCGAGCCAGTATCGACTTTTGAAGCGAGGAGGCGTTCGACCGTCGCCGCAAACAAGGCGGCACCCTGCAAGCGAGTGAACGAGAGCGCAGCCGACACCTGATGAATCGCAGCCCGCGCGTCGTCCGGTGATTCGGTCAGCGTGGTTTCTGCATTGGCAAGCGCCTCATCCACCGCCGGCCAAAGCCAGGAAAGTTGAGTCGCGGTCGCAACGTCAGCCGCGAACCCACCCTTCGCCCTTCCCCCTTCTCCCTTCCCAGCCAAACTCATACCTTAAAGCCGCCCACCGAACCTTTAAGTTCGTCTGCCAGTTCCGTCAGCCCGTTCACCGACTGGGCCGTTTGGCGGATGCCGGTCACGGCTTCGTCGGTCAGCCGTTCCACTTCCTTCACGCCTTCCACGATCTCGCGGGTGGTGTCCGATTGACGGCGGGCGGTGGCGGCGATGCCGTCCATGGTCTGGGCTAGCACCTGAGCCACGCCGGACATTTCGGCGAAGACCTGCCCCGCGTCTTCCGACGACTGCACGCCGTCGGTCATGGCTTGAGTGTTGCGATCCAGGGTGCCGAGGGCTTCGCCCACGTCGGCGCGGATGGCGCGCACCAGGGCGGCGATCTGCTTGATGATTTCGCTGGAACGCTCTGTCAGGCGCTGCACTTCTTCCGCCACTACCGAGAAGGCGCGGCCCGTCTCTCCGGCGGAAACGGCCTGGATGGCGGCGTTGAGAGCGAGCACGTTGGTTTGTTCGGCAATGGTGGCGAGCTGTTCGACGGCTTCGCCGATCTGCTGGGACGAGTCGCCCGCGCGGCGCATGCGGCGGGAGGCGCCGCCCACTTGTCGCGCCAGATCGTTGATGTTGATGATGGCCTTGTCCACGGCGGTAGCGCCCTGGTCCGCGCTATCGCGGGCGCGCAGCAGGGTTTGGGCCGACTCCGTGGCCTGGGTGGCGATCTGCCCCAGCGTGGCGGAAACCGAAAGAGCTTGCCCATTCACTTCGCGGATCTGGTCGCTCTGGGTGTCGGCGCCCACCAGCAGCGATTCGCTGGTGTCGCTGGCCTGACGTGCCGCTGTGTCGATGCGCGCGGCGGCGCCGTCGATGCGGTGTACCAGAGCGGCCAGTTGTTCCACCGTGGCGTTCACCGTGGCGGCCACGGCGGCGGTGGGGCCTTCGACGATGGTGGCGCGGGCGGTGAAGTCGTTCGTCCTGAGGTCGGACAGTTCCGAGGTGAGGCGCGCGATGGCGATCTGGGCCTCGGCATTGGCGGCTTCCGCTTCCTGGCGGCGATGCTCCGCTTCGACTCGTCTCTCGGTGGCGTCTTCGCTGATGATCTTCACCATCAGCACCAGCATCAGCAGACCGCCGGCGGCGAAGCTGGCGATCACGCCCAGATGGCTGCCGCGTCCGTTGAGGTTGTCTTCCAGACTATTGCCTACCTTGTCCGTGGCGTCGCGCAGGCCGGCGCCTTGGCGCAGCACGTTGCCCGCCGCCTGCTTGGCCTGGAGCAGAGGTTTGATCTCGGCGCCGATGGGTTGCAGGGCGGTCTGCCAGCCGAGCAGCAGCGTGTGCAGTTCCTGTTGTTTGGTGGACTTGCCGGCGGTGTCCACGGCAGCGGTAATGTCCCGAGCCAGCTGGGCGAAGGGGGCTTCGTCCACGGCGGTGAGGGTGAGGAACAACGTGCTGTTGCGGCCGATGCGTTCCACCAGCAGGGGCAGGCTGCCGCCGGCGTCATTGCCCAGGTCGGCGGCTTTCGGCGATTGCTCGGTGATGTCGCTCACCAGCTTGCCTAGTGCCACCAGGGGCTTTTCCTGGATCAGCAGGACTTGCAGGTTGCGGTCCATGCGGTCCCACTGGGCGCGCAGTTCTTCCACCTCGGTGTAGAGGCTGGGGGAAATGGGTGGCACGGCTTGGCCCTTGTGTTGGCCGCCGTTGGCGAGGGTGGAGAGCAGTTCGGCAAAGCGGTCGCGGCCGACACGTAGATCGGTCATGGCTGCGGCTTGGCCGGTGAGGGCGCCCTGGGTGGCGCGGGCCAGTTGCGGGCCGAGGGTGCGCATTTCGCCCACCACGGCAAGCTGAGCACCGTCGCGGCCGGCCGTGCGGGAATCCTGGAAAGCGACGAAAGCGCCCGCCACCACAAAGAGCAGGAAGGCAGCAGCCAGCACCTGCACCTGCATCATCACTTCCAGCCCGGCCAGCAGCGGCAGACGCAGAAAGCGGCTGCGCTTGCGGCGCGGTGCGGGCGCCGTGGCGACTGCATCTACGGGAGGAATATCGGGTTCTGTTGTCGTGACCATGAAGTCGAAAGTGTCGTGGGCGGTGGATATCGGCCCCCTCTCCCCTTGAGGGGCGTAGGTGGGGTTTCGGGAAGCCTGCTTCCCGCCGCCGGTTGGCTGTGCAAAGCCAACCGTGGGGCGCGGAGCGGGGTTGGGGTGAGGGGTAAAGCACGCGGCAGGAGCCCCCCCTCACCCTGTCCCTCTCCCACAAGGGGAGAGGGAACCCAGTTTTAGGAACTAGCCTTGTCTTTCTCTGCGTCCTCTGTACCTCTGTGCCCTCTGTGTTGAAAGCGGTTAGGCTTTTCTCATCACAACGCCACGTCCAGGAAACGCGGCGCTTCGAGGAGTTCCCGCACCTTGAGCCGCCGCCACAGGTCGCCCCGGTCGTCGCGCAGACGCTCGCCGGCCCAGGGGCGATCCGTGTCGGCGGGAGCCGGCTCGGCGCGCAGGCCTTCGGGCGCACGCAGGCCCAGGATGCGGTCCACCAGCAGAGCGCTGTTGATGTCGTGGCGGGCGCCGGCCAGCAGCAGGCGGGCTTCGCTGCCGCGAGGCGCCGGCGGCAGGCCGTGGAAAGCGGCCAGGTCCACCACGCTGTAAAGGGTGCCGCGCACATTGGCGAGGCCCGCGTACCAGGGCTGGGTCAAGGGCACGTCGGCCAGGGGCGGCAGGGGCAGCACTTCGCCCGCGTCGAAAAGATTGAGCAGCCAGCGTTCGCCGCCAGCCTCCACGCACAGCAGGGAATCGGAGGCGCCGTTGCGCTCGCCGCTGGAGAGGCGCTCCGCCAAACCCTGCTGGAATTGCTTGAGATTGGTCTTGCCGTTCATGGGGTTTCGCGGTCGGTGAGGGTCGCCACCGCGTTCACCAAGTCCTCCTGGCTGAAGGGCTTGCCCAGGTGCATGTCGGCGCCGGCCACCCGGCCTCGGGCCTGGTCCAGCACGTTGTCGCCGGTGCCGAGGGTAGCCACCGGCGTGGCAGCGAAGCGCGGATTGCTTTTGATGAGCATGCAGGCCCGGTCGCCGTCCAGGCGCGGCATGTCGATATCGCAGAAGACTACGTCCGGTTCCTGATCCACGATCTTGGCCAAGGCATCGAAGCCGTCCTCCGCCAGGATCACCTGGCAGCCCGCTTGACTGAGGAACAGCTCCGCGCTGCGGCGCACGGTGTGCGAGTCGTCGGCCACCAGCACCTTGATGCCGGTGAGCGGAGCGGAAATGGAAATAGAGGCCGAGTCGTCGGTCGCGTCGGGGACGCTCATGGGGTGCGTATAGTCTGAGAGGCCCGGCGGGAGCCGCCGGGCATTCGGTTAGAATGAGCCAATCTTACCGCAGCACACGGACCCGCCCCGCGCATGGCCCACCCCAACGGCACTTCCTCTCCCTATCTTCCTCCCCTGGTCCTCACCTTTGCCGCCGCCGATCCCACGGGCGGTGCAGGGATTCAGGCCGATATCCTCACGCTCGCTTCCATGGGCTGCCACGCGCTGTCCGTGGTGACGGCGATCACGGTGCAGGACACCTCCGGCGTCGAGGCCATTCAGGCCATGGACGCCGACTGGGTCACCGATCAGGCTCGCAGCCTGCTTGAAGACGTGCCTGTGGCCGCCTTTAAGCTGGGCCTGCTCGGCAGCGTGGAGAACATCGCCGCCATCGCCGAGATCGTGGCCGACTATCCCGATCTGCCCCTGATCCTGGACCCAGTGCTGGCCTCCGGTCGCGGCGATCAACTGGCCGACGAAGAAATGGTCGCCGCCCTGATCGAACTGCTGCTGCCGGAAACCACCATCCTTACGCCCAACAGCATGGAAGCCCGTCGCCTTGCTCTGGACGAGGATAACGAGGACGACCAGCCGACGCTGGATGAGTGCGCCCGTCGCCTCATTACCGGCGGCGCCGAATACGTGCTGGTCACCGGCACCCACGAGAACACGCCCCAAGTAGCCAATGTGCTCTACGGCCCTCGCGGCCCGATCCGCACCGACAAATGGGATCGCCTGCCCGGCAGCTACCACGGCTCCGGCTGCACCCTAGCCTCCGCCATTGCTGCCGCATTGGCGGGCGGCTCCGACATCGAAGAAGCAGTACGCGAAGCCCAGGAGTACACCTGGCAAGCGCTGCACGCAGGCTTCCGGCCGGGGATGGGGCAGTACATACCTGATCGGTTGTTCTGGGCGCGGAGCGAAGAGGGAGACGCGGGCGAAGCCCAATCTTGAGCATGGCTTTATGCAAGAGCGTCACTCCCTCGGAAGCACACTGCTGTCCGGAATATTTTCGGGAGCCTTCCGGAAACGTAGGCAGGCACACTACGACGACGTCCAATTTGTTCTCCAGCCATAAAACTTCGTCATTCCGGCGAAAGCCGGAATCCAGAGGTTCTTGGGGCCTTTCCTGGATTCCGGCTTTCGCCGGAATGACGACATCACTTCGGTTTCGCCACTGCGGTATTTATTCTGGACAGCAGTGCGCGAAAGCAGGAATCCCGCTTTCGCGGGAATGGCAGCGGTTCGATTTGAGGTTTTCCCCATGAAGCTGCGCGGCCTTTACGCCGTCACCCCTGACGATCCCATCCTGCCTCGCCAGTCGAGTCTGGTGTCCCTTTGTCTCGACGGCGGCGTGCGCATCGTCCAGTACCGCAACAAGACGGCACCCCAGGCGCTGCGCCGTTCCCAGGCCGCCGAGCTGGTGCGCATCTGTCGCGCCGTGGATGCTCGCCTGATCGTCAATGACGACCTGCAACTGGCTCTGGAGATTGGCGCCGACGGCGTCCATCTGGGCCGCGAGGATGGCGATCTGGCCGCTGCCCGCACCGCCCTCGGTCCTGATCGCATCCTCGGCGTTTCCTGCTACAACGAGATGAGCCGCGCCGAAGCCGCCGTGGTCGCGGGGGCTGATTACATCGCGTTCGGTGCGGTGTTCGCATCCCCTACCAAGCCTGCCGCCGCGAGTGCGCCCCTGTCTCTCATCACCGAAGCCAAGGCTCGCTTCGGCGACCGCTGTGCCATTGCCGCTATCGGCGGCATTACCCTGGGCAAGGCGCCGGAGGTGATTGCCGCCGGGGCTGATCTGCTGGCTGTCATCACCGACCTGTTCGATGCGGACGACATCTCCGCCCGCGCCGCCGCTTACCAATCATTGTTTTGACTTAGTTATCACTGAGACACCATGACCAAGAACGAAGAACTCTTCACCCGCGCCCAGCGCCACATTCCCGGCGGCGTGAACTCCCCCGTCCGCGCTTTCCGTTCCGTGGGCGGTGCGCCCCGCTTCTTCACCCGCGGCGAAGGCGCTTACGTGTGGGATGCGGATGGCAAGCGCTACATCGACTACGTAGGTTCCTGGGGTCCGCTGATCCTGGGCCACGCCGACGCCGACACGGTGAAGGCCGTGCAGGATGCCGCCGCGCGCGGCCTCTCCTTCGGTGCGCCGACGGAAGGGGAAATCGAATTGGCCGATCTGCTCTGCGATCTGGTGCCCAGCATGGACATGGTGCGCCTCGTCTCTTCCGGCACAGAAGCCACCATGAGCGCGATCCGCTTGGCGCGCGGCTATACGGGCCGCGACGTGATCGTGAAGTTCGAAGGCTGCTACCACGGCCACGCGGACAGCCTGTTGGTGAAGGCCGGTTCCGGCATGCTCACCTTCGGCAATCCCTCCTCCAGCGGTGTGCCCGCCGATCTGGCCCAGCACACCCTGGTGCTCGACTACAACGACGCCGAACAGCTGCGGGACGCTTTCGCCCAGCACGGCAGCAAGATCGCCGGCGTCATCGTGGAGCCGGTGGCGGGCAACATGAATCTGATCGTGCCCAAGCCCGAATTCCTCAAGGCCATGCGCGAGTTGTGTACTCAGCACGGCGCGGTGCTCATCATCGACGAGGTGATGACCGGCTTCCGCGTCGGCCCCAAGTCGGCGCAAGGCTTGTACGGCATCACGCCCGATCTCTCCACCTTCGGCAAGATCGTGGGCGGCGGTATGCCCCTGGGCGCCTTCGGCGGCAAGCGCGAGATCATGGAAAAAATCGCACCCCTCGGCCCGGTGTATCAGGCCGGCACCCTGTCCGGCAATCCGCTTTCCGTGGCTGCTGGCCTCGTCACCCTCAAGAAGATTCAGGCCCCCGGCTTCTACGAGGCCCTGACGGCCCGCACCAAGTCCCTGGTGGATGGCCTCAACGCTGCCGCCAAGAAGCATGGCGTCGTCTTCAGCGCCCAGAGCGTCGGCGGCATGTTCGGCGTGTACTTCGCCGCCACGCCACCCACCAGCTACGCGGAAGTCATGACGGCCGACAAGGAGGCCTTCAATCGCTTCTTCCACGCCTTGCTCGACAAGGGCGTGTATCTGGCGCCCTCCGCCTTTGAAGCGGGCTTCGTCTCCGCCGTGCATACCGACGCTGACATCGCGGCCACGGTGGCGGCTGCCGATGCAGTGTTCGCTTCCCTTTGAACGGCCTGAAGCGGGAGCGAAGCTGAGTTGAATCATCCTCGTTCTTCCACCGGCCGAGCTTCCACCTTTCTTCCCGCCGACTCCCTCGCCTTCGCCCTAGTCTCCGCCGCTCAAGCGGTGGCGACGGTGATCGGTGCCAAGGGCCGTAACTTGGACGTGGCCCTGGCGGCGCTGCAAGTGCCCGCCGCCGCCCGCCCCGCGATTCAGGACTTGGCCTACGGCGCCCTGCGTCGCTATGGTCGCGGCGATTTCTTCCTCAACGCCCTGGTGGACAAGCCCCTCAAGGAGCCCACCGTGCGGGCCTTGTTGCTGGCGGCGCTCTATCGCCTGGAACTGCGTCCCGAAGACGCCCACACCACGGTGGACCAGGCGGTGGCTGCCGCCGCGGGCCAAGCGGGCGGACGTTTCAAGGGGCTGGTCAATGCGGTCCTGCGTAACTTCCTCCGTCGCCGCGACGAGTTGATCGCCGCCGCCGAGCGCAATGATGCGGCCCGGTGGCAGCATCCGCTATGGTGGATCGACGCCCTGCGCGCCGCCTATTCCGACCGCTGGCAATCGGTGCTGGACGCCGGCAACGGCCATCCCCCCATGGCCCTGCGCGTGAATGCCATGAGCGGCGGCAATGCCTCGGAATATCTGGCCCGCGTCGAGGCCGCCGGTGTCAGCGCCCGCGCCGTGGGCGATTTGGGCATCTTGCTCGACAAGCCCGTGGGCGTGGATAAGCTGCCTGGCTTCTTCGACGGCCTCGCGTCGGTGCAAGACCTGGGCGCTCAACGGGCCGCGCTGCTGCTCGATGCCCAACCCGGTGATCGCGTGCTGGACGCCTGTGCCGCCCCAGGCGGCAAGACGGCGCACATGCTGGAACGTAGCGGCAACCGACTCGACTTGCTCGCTCTCGATGCCGATGCCAAGCGCACCAAGCGCATCCAGGAAAATCTGGATCGCCTGCATCTCACCGCCCAGGTGAAGGCGGCGGACTGTCGTCAGATCGGCGCGTGGTGGGACGGCAAGCCCTTTGATCGCATCCTCGCCGACGTGCCCTGTTCCGCCTCGGGCGTGGTGCGTCGTCATCCGGATGCAAAGTGGCTACGTCGGCCCGAGGACGTGGCTGGTTTCGCCGCGACCCAGGCGGAAATTCTCGAAGCCCTGTGGCCCGTGCTGGCGGCCAATGGCACAATGCTTTACTGCACTTGTTCGGTGTTCCCCGCCGAAAATAGCCAACAGGTGGCGCGCTTTCTCGAACGTCATGCCGACGCGGAGCGCCTCCCGATAGAACAACAACCGGAACTGCAACTGCTGCCTACCGCCGAACATGACGGCTTCTATTACGCCCTCCTGCGCAAACGCGCTGCCTGAGCCGCTTCTGCGGGGGCAGCGGCTCTTGCATAGCCGCGCTGCGAGGCTGAAGGGGCTGATGTGGCGCTTTGTGCGCGGCTTTGTGGTGCTGTGGTCCCTGGCTGTTGCCCCAGCGTTCGCAGGCGTCATCGAACCGACCCGAGCCGCGCTGGTGGCGACGGATGATGGCTACGCCCTTTCTGCCGATTTCAATGTGGACCTGGGGTCGCGGGTGGAAGACGCGGTGACGCGGGGCCTCGCCCTCTACTTCAATCTGGAATTCGAACTGACCCGCAGCCGGTGGTACTGGTCCAACGAACACGTGGCCGGCCACACCCTCACTTACCGCCTCAGCTACACGCCCCTCACGCGTCAATACCGGCTCGCCACGGGCGCCTTGTATCGCAACTTCGATTCCTTGAGCGAGGCCCTGCGAGCCCTGGGCCGCGTCAGCGCCCTGCCGGTGATGGACAAGAGCAGCTTCAAATCGGGCGACAATTACACGGCTGCCGTCCGCCTTTCCCTGGACCGCAACCAGTTGCCCAAGCCTTTCCAACTGGATGCTTTCGCCAACCGGGATTGGGACATTCAAGCCAAGGCCCTGCGCTGGCAGCCGCAAGCGGGAGGCGACATCAAGTGAAGCTCGTCACCGCCGTCATCGCCGCCGTGCTGGGCGCGATCCTGCTGTTCCTGCTGGCTTCGGCCACCTCCAACACCGATCTCTTCGCTCGTCACTACGCGCTACTGATGGGCGCCAACGCCGCCATCGCCCTGGCGCTGCTGGGCCTCGTCGGCGTGCAGTTGCGCAACCTGCGGCGGGAATATCGCAACGGCGTTTTTGGTTCCCGCCTCAAGACCCGTCTTCTCTTGATGCTGGCGCTCATGGCCGTGTTGCCGGGTGTGGTGATCTACGGGGTGTCCATGCAATTCGCCGTGCGCAGTATCGATTCCTGGTTCGACGTGCGGGTGGATAGCGCCCTGGACGGCGGCCTGGAGTTGGGTCGCAATGTGCTCGACAACCTCCAGTCCGAGCTGCGCGGCAAGGCTCGCAGCATGGTGCTGGATCTGGGTGACGGAGACGGGGCGTCCGCGCGGCTCAATCGCTTGCGTGACCAGGCTGGCGTTCGCTCCGCTACGCTGTTGAACGGCAGCGGACAGGTGCTGGCCTACAGCACCAGCGAAGACACGGGCAGCCTGCTGCCCGTCCTTCCCTCCAGCACTCAGTTGCGCGAGGCCCGGCAGAACCGGGGCACGAGTTGGGTGGAAGGCGAAGCGGAAACGGGGCTCAAGGTGCGGGTGCTCATGCCCCTGGTCTCGGGCTTCAGCACCGAGCGATTCTTGTTGCTGAGCCAGCCCGTACCCAGCGCCATCGCCCAGAGCGCCCAGAGTGTGGAGTCGGCCTACCGGGACTATCAAGAGCTGAATCTGGGCCGTGGCAGCCTCAAGCGCATCTACACCCTGACGCTCACCATCACCCTGCTCACGGCTTTGTTCGCCGCCGTGGCCCTGGCCTTCTTCCTCGCCCGTCGTCTTGCCAAGCCGCTGTTGATCCTGGCCGAAGGCACTCAGGCCGTGGCGGCGGGCGACTTTACGCCCCGTGCGACCTTGAAGACCACCGACGAGCTGGGCATCCTGATTCGCTCCTTCAACCAGATGACCACCCAGTTAGCCGATGCCCGCCGGGAAACCGAGCGCCACCGGGGCGCACTGGAATCGGCGCGGGGCTACCTGGAAAGCGTGCTCGCCAACCTGTCTGCGGGCGTGCTCGCCTTCAACGGCGATTTCCGTTTGCGCGCCGCCAATCGCGGCGCGGTACACATCTTGAATGACGAGCTGGCGCACTTCGAGGACGTAACGCTGGAGTCCTGGCCGCGCCAACAAGCCTTCGCCCAGGCCGTGCTGAAAGGCTTCGCCGAGCAAGGCGACGAGTGGCAGCAGGAAATGACCATGGAGTTCCTTGAAGGCACGTCCAAGACCTTGCTGGTGCGCGGCTCCACGCTGCCTACCGGCGGCGGCTACGTGGTGGTATTCGACGACATCACCCAACTGATCTCCGCCCAGCGTTCCGCCGCCTGGGGCGAAGTGGCGCGACGCCTCGCCCATGAAATCAAGAATCCCCTGACGCCGATCCAACTCTCCGCCGAGCGTTTGCAGATGAAGCTCACGGATAAGCTGGAAGGGCCGGATCGCACGATGCTTGAGCGTTCCACCCGTACCATCGTCAATCAGGTAGAGGCCATGAAAAACATGGTCAACGAGTTCCGCGATTACGCCCGTCTGCCACCGCCCACTTTGAGCAACGTGGACCTGAACGAATTGGTCTCGGAAGTGCTGGGGCTTTACGAAAGCGCCAAGGCGCCCGTGGACGCGCAACTGGAACCGGGCCTGCCCCTGGTGCGGGCCGATGCCAATCAGATGCGTCAAGTGATACACAACCTGCTCGCCAATGCCCAGGACGCCCTGACGGAAGTCGATGCCGGCCGCGTCGCCCTCGCCACGCGCCGGGACGGTTCCCGCGCGGTGCTTACCGTGCAGGACAACGGCGCAGGCTTTCCCCCTTCCACCCTGAGCCGCGCCTTCGAGCCCTACGTGACTACCAAGTCCAAGGGCACGGGCCTCGGCCTTGCGATCGTCAAGAAGATCGTAGACGAACACCACGGCGAAGTCCGTCTTGCCAACCGCGAAGACGGCGGCGCCGAAGTCGTGATCAAGCTGCCCCTGGTCGAACAGGCCGCTTCTTCATCTGAACATCAACTGTCATCTGTGATTGCCCACTGAAACCATGCCGAAAATTCTTGTCGTCGACGACGAAGTCGGAATTCGCGAACTGCTCTCGGAAATCCTTCGCGACGAAGGCCACGACGTCATCCTCGCGGAAAATGCCGCCGCCGCCCGCGCCGCGCGGGAAGCCGGTCGGCCCGATCTGGTGTTGCTCGACATCTGGATGCCGGACACCGACGGTGTGACCCTGCTCAAGGAATGGGGCGCTGCTGGGCAGCTCACCATGCCCGTGGTGATGATGTCCGGCCACGCCACCATCGACACGGCAGTGGAAGCCACCAAGATCGGCGCCCTGGATTTCCTGGAAAAACCCATCGGAATGCAAAAGCTGCTGGCTGCCGTGAAGAACGGTCTGGAGCATGGGCGTCGTCCCGTGGCGGGCCTGTCCCTGGCTGCCTTCCCCCGTTCAGTGCCGCTCAAGGATTTGAAGAAGCGTCTCGATCAGGTGGCGGCGGGCAGTCCTTCGATTCTGCTGCGCTCCGGCCCCGGCGGCATCGTCGAACTGGCTGCCCGTACTTTGTTGGCTCCCGGCAAACCCTGGATCGATCTGGCGGCGGACTCCAATCCCATCAGCATTGAGAACCTGGAAGCGGCCAACGGCGGCGTCATCTACGCCGAGGAGCTGACGCGCCTGAAGGGCCTCCAGCACAAGAACCTGCTCTTCGTCGCCGAGCGTCTGGAGCGGTACAAGTTGCACCTAGTGGTGGGCACCGAGGCCGACGCGGCCGATCTGCTCGCCCATGGTTGGGATGAGACGCTGCTGGCCCGCATCTTCCCCGGTCGCCTGGGCCTGCCCAGCCTAGCCGAACTGCGTGACGAAATCCCCGACATCGCCGGCCACCTGCTGCAACAGATGATCGAAGCGGAGGAAGTGCCCCTGCGACGCATGGCGGTCGCTGCCCAAAACGCCCTGCGCCAGCACCACTGGCCCGGCGGTTACGCGGAACTGCGTGCCGCAGTCAAATCGTTGGCCCTGTCGGCCCTGGCCGAGGAAGTCGAAGCCGAGGACGTCTACCGCATGGTGGCCCCCGCCAACGGCGGCAACGCCGTGCCCGGCGGCTTCTCCGCCCAAATGCTGGAACTGCCCCTGCGCGAAGCACGGGAGATGTTCGAGCGCATCTACTTCGAGTACCACCTGAATCTGGATGGCTCGAACATGACGCGCTTGGCGGATAAGACCGGGTTGGAGCGGACGCACCTTTATCGGAAGTTGAAGGACTTGGGGTTGCGGTGAGGGGGCGAGGGGCTTAGGACGAGGGGACTTCTCGTTCTGGGCGCGGCGCTAAGGATAAATTTGCACCACCGTTCGTCCTGAGCGTCCCACAGGGACTTGCTGCGCGGCGTAGGGCGTAGCCCGAAGTCGAAGGACAGCCACGAAGTACCACTCGCGAAACGATCAACGCATTGCTCAAGCGCTATCCGCATAACCCAGTCCGCGCCGGGAGTTCGCCCCGGCGGGCGACTTACTTTCTTGCTTCTGCAAGAAAGTAAGCAAAGAAGCAGCCCCGGCCACCTCGGCCCTACGGGCTACCCGCTGCTGCGAAGCGAGAAATGGCCGGTCCCGCAAACTCGCCTGTGGCTCAGACACGCGGTCCCGGACATCCCCATTTCCCGCATCCCATCAGCGGCTCGGCGGAACGGGATGGTCGCTCCGTAGTGAATGGGTTGCTAAGTACGAAGGACAAATCGTTACTCGGTCTCCGTCACACCGGCGAAAGCCGGTGTCCAGTTCGGACGTCGCCTGGATTCCGGCGTTCGCCCACTGCTGTCCGGAATGGTTTTCGAGAACCTTCCGGAAGCGAAGGTAGGTACAGCGACTCGGGCCTTGCAGCTTGGTACAGACTCAAAACTACGCAGGTTCGATTTGATAGCCGGCCATAAAACTTCGTCATTCCGGCGAAAGCCCATTGCTGTCCGGGATAAATGTCGCACGGAGGACTTTTTGCAAAAATGGCATGGCTCGTCTTCCCGTTCGTGGTGAGGTATCGAACCATGAATGGGCCACCGTGCCGTAACTCGCCCTTCGATACCTCAGGGCGAACGGTT